>UQCS01000009.1 GCA_900539605.1 uncultured Azospirillum sp.
ATATATCAATTTATGATTTTAGCAAAAAGCAATAATCCATAATATGGGTTGAGACCCAAAATTAAAATTATGAAACTTTCCACATAATAAACATAATGATACACACATCCGTATAGATACAAACTTAGTGTATTCTCTTTTTCGAATTAATTTAATCATTATTATTGATAATTAGACAAAATCGCGAGCCATTTTCAAAACTACAGGCACATTTTCGGCTGTTGGCAGTGATGTGAAGATTAATTTGCTTTTGTATCCGACGATTGCATTTTATCTTAAAAGCTTTTATAAACGAATCAGTCAAAACAGAAAGGCAAACCTATGAAAAAAATCGGTGTTATCGGAACAGGCATTTGGGGAACGGCGCTGGCTTTGACTGCTGCGCGGGCCGGAAACGAAGTGCTTTGCTGGGCACGACGGCAGGAAGTCGTTGATGCCGTCAATCAGAAACATGTCAACAAAGACTATCTTCCCGATATTCCGTTGCCCGATGCCATCAGGGCTACTGCCAATATGGAAGAGGCTTGCCGCTTTTCCGACGTCGTTTTGCTGACAACGTCGGCTCAATACACCCGCGCTGCTCTCCGCCGGATGCAACCTTTTGTCAAAGCAGGCACAACCATTGTCCTCTGTGCCAAAGGAATTGAAGCCGAAACCGGAAAAATGCTGTCTGAAATCGCTGCCGAAGAAACGCCGGCGGCCACCGTTGCTGTCTTATCCGGTCCTGGCTTTGCGATTGACGTTGCCAAACGCAAACTGACGTCAACGACAATTGCCTGTGCCAGAGAAGGCGCGGCGGCCGGTTTGGCCCAACAACTGGGAACACCGTTCTTTCGTCCCTATTTAACCGCCGACATAATTTCACCGCAGATCGGCGGCAGCGTTAAAAATGTGATCGCGATTGCTTCGGGGGTGGTGGAAGGCGCCGGATTCGGAGATGGCGCCCGCGCTGCCCTGATTACCCGGGGCCTCAACGAAATGGCCCGCCTGTCAAAAGCGTTGGGCGGCACCCTGCCGACCATGATGGGCATGAGCGGTCTAGGTGACTTGGTTTTGACCGCCAGCTGCTCTCAGTCGAGAAATTTCAGTTTCGGATACGAAGTGGGCGCCCATGGACAGGCGCAAAAACCGCTGGAACAAAACACGCGTACCGTCGAGGGAATCGCCAGTGCCAAAGCCGTTGTCAAACGCGCCCGCGAAGCCGGGATAGAAATGCCAATTTGCGAAATGGTGAATAAAGTTCTGTTTGAGCGGATGCCGTTGACAAAAGCAATCGAAGAACTGATGTCTCGTCCCTATAAAGAGGAAGGTTTTTGACTGCCTTTCCAAACTTTTTTAATACAACCGGCGATCGGACTTTTATATTTTTCTTTCATCCGCTCCAGGCAGCCGATAACGGACTCAGCTTTGCCGAATTTAACAACGGCGTTTCCGCCCGGCTCGGAAGCATTAATCTCGACTTATTTGAAATCAGCGATATCGACGGCAATCGCAAATTATCGCGCAACGAAATCGCCGAAGGCATTAAAGGTGCTCTGACGGCGGAGAACCTGTCCGGTGACGAAACCCAACGGCGGATGGACGAAGCAATGACAGACTTTGACCGTCTTGACCTCAATCATGACGGTTGGCTGGATGTGGGCGAAGGTGAAGCCTATTTTCAAAATTATCAGGATCAGACTGTACGCCGCCAGTTTGATCAGATCGATCAAAACAAGGACGTTTTTTTGTCAGACGACGAACTCGAACATTTTTACCGCGCCCGGACAGCTGCAATTTCCCCCGAACAGGCTTTGCAAAATTTGGAAAAAATAACCGACAGTTTGAAACAAATTGCCGACAATCCGGATCAATTTGTCGAAAAAATGTTTGACAACATTGCCACACAACAAGCTGCCGAACAATTCTATCAGATGGATCAAAATCAAAATGGCAAAGCCGAACGGGAAGAGTACATCGCCTTTATGCAGCGGATGCAAATTGAATTCAACGTATATCAGGATGCTTTAACCGATCTTACGGAAGAAGACTTCGGCTATATGTTTGACCAGATGGAAGGCGCACAAAAAGGCTGCCTGAGCAAAGAAGAATATATACAATATTATGTCAAGTCTCTTACCGAACCGCTGGATGCTGATTTGGACGAAGAAGCGAAAACCGAGTAATCGGCGGTCAAACGGCTGCCGCTAATTTTTCGGACGCACTTCAATACTGTTAAAGCTTAAGCCGAGTTTGCGGGTATCGTCGCCGTATCCCAGTTTTTGAGGAGAATTCATTCCTTCTATTTTGAACGTCAGATTAATCAGCAGATCGGAAGGAATTTCTTTCTTAGCCAGTTTGATAATCGTTTTCGGCATCTTCTTGCCGTAAATAAAGTCCCATTTGGCAATCTGACGATCTTCCAGATAAACTTCGGTATAAATTTCCGGATTACGCGCATTGACATACGGATCGATATTAAAATAGAGCAAAACGTCCGAAGAAGTCGATGACAACAAAAACGAAAGTTTTGAAGTATTTCCGTCCGTCCAGAGACCGTTTTCCTCATAACGGGCAAAACCGATAACGCGCAAGTTTCTTTCGTTTACGTTAAAACGGTAAACATGAAAAAAATCGGTTATCTTTTTAATCGGAGTCTGCTTGAAAGCCAATTCCTGCTTAATCGAAAAACTGCGGGCATCAAACAAATAATAATCGGCGTAATACTGGCAGGTGCTCCGGCTAAGCATGCAGTAGGTAACCCCATAGTAAACCAACGCAACCAGCGCGATCAGCATAATTTTGAATTTCAGCATGCCCGTTTCTCCTTATAAGAGGATTATAAGTTTGACTATAGCTGATTTTGCGGTAAATGACCAAGCTCAATTTTGCCGGCACAACCGAAATTCATATTTCTGTAACAACGGACTTATTTATCGTTGTTGTCTTCGGCGGAACGCTCACCCTTCAAGTTGTCCAAAAATTGTTTTTCCATCCGGATGTACTGATCCAGCAACCAGCGCGAACGTGAGATCAGCACTATTGAAACAACCAGCAATATCAGAGTCACCTTGGGATTCTCGGTCAAAAACTGATGAACAACCGTAATAATGAAAAATGAAATCACCAACAGACGAAAGCTGGTTAAAACCAGCAACGGCAAACGGTTGGCTTTTTTGGCACGCCATAATTCATAATAAACCCGCGCAATTTCGGCGTTGGAAACAAAAAAGGTTTTCAGGTTCTCGGCATTTTCACCCAACAAATTTTCAAGCAGGCCGCTTTTTTCGCGTAAAGAAACTTTAGGCTCGGCTGTTTCCGCCACAGCAGTCGTTTCCGCTACAGCAACCTTTTTGCGGAAAAAGGGACGTTTCAGCGTTGCCGCAACAGATCCGACGAAGGAAGGCAAAACTACTTCCCAACCGATCAGGGCTTTTAAGAACGGTGACATCAGGATAAAAGCAAGCGCCGTCATCACGATCCGGCCGGCCAAATTCGGCAACACCAACCGTATCCACGGGCGGATGAAATGTGCCGAAAAAGCAATAATCGAAAATAAAATAATTGAAAACAGGATCAAGCGGATCGCATAATTTTTAAACAACACACTCCACAGGCGTTCTTCCGATTGGGTAGGACCTTTGACCGAAGCCGTTTTTCCGATATAACGGCGCCAACTCTCAGGCATAATCCGTTCCAGCAATTTGTAAACCGGACCGGCCGACCGAATCATCACCGGCGTCAAAAAGGTGGTAATGACCGAAACCGCCACGATAATCGGATAAACCTGACGGTTCAAGACGCCGATGCTCATTCCCAGACTGGCAATAATAAAGGCAAATTCACCGACTTGAGCCAGTGAAAAAGCGCACAGAACCGATGTTTTCAGCGACTGCCCCGAAATCACAAATCCAAAGCAGGAAAAAATCACTTTGCCGACAATCACGATCAGGGTAATAATCAGGATCGGCGTCGCATAAGTGACAAACATTGAAGGATCAACCATCATTCCGACCGAGACAAAAAAGACGGCGCCGAAAAAGTCTTTAATCGGGCGCACCACATTTTCAATCCGGCCGATTAAACCGGTTTCGGACAAGATAGACCCCATCAGAAAAGCGCCAAGCGCCGATGAGAAGCCCGACGAAGTTGCCAGCAGCACCATACCGAAACAAAGGCTGACGGTGATCAGAAGCAACATTTCATCATTCAGCAGCGGCGTAATTCTTTTTAAGAACGTCGGCACAATATAAATGCCGATGACAAAACAAAGCACCAGGAAGAACAGCAGTTTCAGCGCGCTCAAGCCCAGCGCCAGACCGTTGATGCTCTGCCCGAGCGCCACCATCGGCAACAACACCAGCAACAAAATGCCGACCAGATCTTCAATCACCAGCACCCCGAAAACCAAATCGGTAAATTTTTGTTTTTTGATGTTCAAATCATCGAATGCTTTGATGATAATGGTGGTCGAAGACATCGAAATCATCGAACCCAAGAAGAAACTGTCCATGGTTGACCAACCCAGAAGAAGCCCGATATAATAACCGACAAACAACATAAACAAGATGTTGGCGTTGGCGGTGATCATTGCCGATTTGCCGACATTGAGCATTTTTTTAAAACTAAATTCCAGCCCCAAACCGAACAAAAGGAAAATGACGCCGATATCCGCCCAGATATTGAGGTTTTCGCGATCACCGACTGTCGGCAGCAAATTGAAATACGGACCGGCGAAAATACCCGCCAACACATATCCCAGCACGATCGGCTGCCTCAGCTTTTTACAAATAAGGGTCGTCACCCCGGCATAAATGGTTATCAGTGTCAGATCAATAATCAGCGCGTGAATCGAATGCATTTTGCCCCCCTAGATTGTACCGTCAGACAATATACAGGCAGGTTGGTTTAATTTTGGTTAAATCAGAATCACAAAACCGGCTGCCGGCAGAAAAACTTTTCGCAACTATGCCCGGTTTGGAAAGGCAAGATTATGTCATTCATAACCGCTGCGACTCAATGCTTTGCCAAGGTGTTTTTGCACCGCCGCCCCGTTTTTTTCAACCGATTTGTTTTTGGCGGCTTCCTTTTGATCATACTCTTTGACATATTGAAGCGAATATTTATACACATCGGCAATTTTATGGTCCAGCAGGTTTTCTTCCGTCTGTTCTCCGGTTTGTTCGTAACGCTGTCCCGCTTTGGCAAGGGCCGCCGCATCCCGGGCCAACCCGGCCGTTTTTTTATAAGAGGCCGGTGTTTTGCCGGCATCTTTCTTAATTTCTTTTGCCAGATCTTTGCCGTTTCTTTCCAGTCTCGCCTGCACCATCGGGTCTTTCAGGTTCTGACCGGCCGCTTGCTCACAAAAGACGCCAAGCTTTTCAACCGTTTTAACGGTTGTATCCAACGCCGGCAACATATCTTCACCCAGAACTTTCCCCATTTCAACGCCCATTGCACTTCCGGCTAACTCCAGTTTTTGCTCATAACTCAGTTTTTCCTTCCCGTAGCCGTTTTCTTCGCACTCGGCAATATAATCCTCACAGAGGTCATATTGCAAATCATCACAGAGCTCTTTGACTTCATCGCCGTTCCACTCAGCTTTATCGACGACTTTGATTTGCGGCAACGGGTATTCAGGAGTCGGAATATTCAACGCGGTCGGTTGAAGGTCAAATGCGGGCATTTTTCTTTCCGGAGCGGCAACGCTGTCCGGATCAACCTGCGAACGCCCGGGATTGATGCCGGGCCATTCGGCCGTAGGCGCATGATCCGGCAGCGGCTGCAGTGCTGCCGGATCAATTTTACGGCTGCAATCCGCCGCCTGCCCGACAACTTTTTCACCGCCAATTTCTAAAGCGGCGGTTGCCGCAACGGCTGTCAGCACCGTCCGTTGTTGACCGCGCAAAAATTTTATCCAACTTCGTGTTTCCGATTTTTTTTGTTGTTCTTCGGAAGACAATGTTTTTTTCTCTGTTGCCATTGCTTTGATCCTGTCTTGTCAAATATTAATCAACCGGTCGTTTCATCACCGCCGCCGTTGCCAAGAGCCACCGATATTCCCGTCGGATTGAAGCCGTTTTTTTCAATCGAACGCCGCAATTCTCTTTCTTCGTATTTCTGTATATACGCAAGCGCATGGCTGTATGTGCCGGAAATCTTTTCATTTAACCCCGACAAATCGGCCCGATTGCCTTCTTTTTTGTAGTCACGCTGCATTTTTCGCACTATCCGCATTTGCTGCAGGAGATGGGCAAGGTCCCGATAAACGGCAGCCGCATCTGCCGCTTGCTTTCCGGCTTCGGCGGCCAACTTTTTGCCGTCGCGTTCCGCCAAAGCATGAATGATCGGATCGTTCAGCTTGCGGGCATCCAGATTCTCGATATATCCGTCCGCCTTCTCCAAACACCGCGAGACGCTTTCAAGCAGCGGCAATACAGCCTCTCCGCCTACGGTCGAAATTTCTACATCGACCGCGGCAACCGCCAGCCGAAGTACTTGTTCCCAGCTCGGATTTTCTTTGCCGTAACCGCTTTGCCGATATTCGCGGAGGTAATCCTGACAGGCCACATAATGCTGATAGTCCGACAATTCCTTGGTTTCAGGGAAGGTCCAGTCGTTTTTTTCTTCTGCTGACTCCCAAGCCCCGATAACCGGAGTACCAGCCAAATTCGTCTCTGGTTGACACGGCGAAACGCCCTGCTGCTGTCCGCGCAGAAATTTTATCCAACTTTTTTTGTCGCCCGCCGGCGGCTGCTGACCGGTCGTTGAAATTTGTTTTTCGTCTGCCATTTTTTTCCCGTTATATTTTTGAATAATTATAGCACAAACGTCAACGGATTGCCACAAATTCTTTTTCGTGCCCGGCCGGATCACACCACATGGTCAAAAACTCGTCGGCAATTACCAACCGTACCTGATCATAATAGGGATCATAGATCAGGATGCGGTGTTCTTCGATATCTTCGGCGTCACGGACGGCGAAATAGCCGAGCACCACCACCCAATGGGCATAATTATACATGCACTCGGCCATCACATAATATTTTTCTTCCAAAAGGCGGACTAACAGCGGCAGACCAATTTTTTCCCTGGCAAAATTACGGTTGGTTTTAACCACCCGTGCCGGTGCCAGCATCTGTTTTTCGATCATCTCATCCACATAATGCGGACCCGGGACCAGTCCGAATTTTTCAATAAATCCGTCTTCGGAAGCAACCTCTGTTACCCGTCCCGACAACAGGGTACGGATGCAGGCAACCGAGCAGGTCCAGTCGCGTTCCTGACGATAAAGTCGGGGCGGCGTGTTGGAAACCGAAATGTAACTTTGCGGTTTTTCATAAGTAAAAAATTCTCTGATGCGTTTCATATTGCTGTCTCTTTTTCGGTAAGTCTGTTTCATCTTAACAGCCGGAACGGACAAATGAAAGCTTTTTTAGCCGCCCATCTTATGAATTTTCGCGGGTGGCAACCTTAAGCCGGGCTTGTAGTTTGCGATAGGCGCTGAACGCATAAAGGTTTTCGGCAATTGCTTCGCCGCGGAGAATCATCCGCCGTTCTTCGTCATGAATAGTTTCCTTCAGCTGTTCAAAATATGCCGACAATTCCTGAGCATTTTTAAATCTGACCGACATCGCCGCCTCCGCCAAAAATTTAATTCGTTATAAATTCAAATATATCATAAAAAACATTTAAAAACTGTGATATTTTTATGACAATAACCGTCCAATCCCTTACAGAGAGCCGTTTTTGTAACATTTTTGAAACACATAAAAACATAACATATTATTATTGAAGCCATCTAAATAAAAACAGCAGCCGCAAACTTAACGATTGCACAATAAGAAGATTTGGTTTAGTTATGAAACCAACATAAACATATTTTGACAGGAAAAATTTAAAATGGCAAAAATTACTTGGAAACCGGGAACGATGGAATATCCGTTACCGCCGGTGATGGTCAGTTGCGGAACCATGGAAAAACCCAACATCATGACCGCCGCATGGACCGGCATCGTCAGCAGCGAACCCGCTATGACCTATGTCTCAATCCGCCCTTCGCGCTATTCCCACCAGCTGATCAAAGAAAGCGGCGAATTCGTTATTAATCTGACAACTCTGCCTTTGGTTACCGCCGCCGACTTTTGCGGTGTCAAATCGGGACGCGAAACCGATAAATTCAAAGAAATGGATTTAACCGCCGGCGCCTGCTCCCAGGTTTCCTGCCCGCAAATCGTCGAAAGTCCGGTTTCAATCGAATGCAAAGTGGTCAGCGTTACCAACTACGGCAGCCATGATATGTTTCTGGCCGAGATCGTCGCGGTTAACGTAGATGACAAATATCTCGACCAGGACGGCAAACTGTGGTTGGAAAAAGCGGGACTGATTGCCTATTCGCATAATTATTACTATACCCTCGGACGCAATGTAGGCTTTTTCGGCTTTTCGGTCTGCCGCAGCGCACTAAAAGCAAAAGAAAAGATGAAAAACGTGGTGGTCGAAGTCAAAGAACCGAAAATTGCTAAACCGGCCGCCGAGAAATTTAACCGTAAGAAATGGGGTGAAAAACCCGCCGGAGACCGCAAATTTGACGGCAAACGAAAATTTGCCCAATCTCGCGAAATAAAATTCGATAACGACGGTGCTGACAGTGATACACCGCGCCGTTCGCGCGGCGACAACGAACGCCGTTCCGGTGAACGCAAGAGCTTCGGCGGACGTTCAAACGGCGGTGACAGAAAACGTTTTGCCGACAAAAAAGAATTCGGAAACAAAAAGAGATTCAGCGACTTAGACAAATCCAGCGGTTTCAGCCGTCCCCGCAAACCTCGCGAAGACAATATCCGCCGCGAAGGCAATTTTAATAGCCGGCCGCGGCGACCGATGAATAAGCCACAACGATAAAATAAGCTTTTTCAATCCCTGCTCCGGCAGGGATTTTTTTTGCATCAGGAAATTATTTTTTTGCGAATCATGTACCACAACAACCCCAGGCCGGGAATCACCATCACCGAACAAATTAAAAAGAACTCGGGCCAACTGACCCGGTCGGCCAAAAAACCGCTGGTCGAAGCCAACACGTCACGCGGCAGGCTCATCAATGAAGACAGCAACGCATATTGAGTGGCGCTGTAAGCAACGTTGCATAACGAAGCCATATAGGCAACCAACGCCGTGGTTCCCATGCCCGCTGCCAAATTGTCCATACAAACGGTAAGCGCCAGCAAATAAATGTTATTGCCGGCATAGGCTTGACCGATATAGGCCAAGTTGGTTCCTCCCTGCAAAATGCCAAACCACAGCAAAGACTTTTTAAGGCCGCAACGGTTGACAACAATTCCTCCCAGCAAACCGCCGGCAATGGTAGCCAGCATGCCGTAAATTTTTGAAACATAGGCAATCTCGGTATTGCTGAAGCCCATGTCCTTATAAAAGACAAAAGCCATCGGTGCTTTATATTCGTCGCTCAGCCGATATAAAAGGATGAACAACAAAATCAATTCCCAACGATAATGACGCATAAAATCCTTAAACGGATTATAAACCGACTCTTTTAAAAAGCGTTTCACACGCGGTCCGAACGCAAGCTTTTCGCGTTTTTCGCGATAGCGGCGGTCTTTGTAAGGTTCTTTGGCCAGCAAGACGGTTATAATACCGACTCCGGTACCCAACGCCATCACCAAATACACCTGATGCCAATTCAGATATTGCGTCAGCCACAAAGCAAAAGCACCGGAAAAAAGCATTCCGATCCGATAGCCGAGAACAAATACGGCAGAACCGGCGCCTTGTTCTTCGGTTTTAAAACTGTCAATACGGTAAGCATCCAGAATGATATCCTGCGAAGCAGAACAACCGGCCACAATAAACGCCGCCAATGCCATCCATGCGGTATGAAAATGCGGATTAATCGCGGCCATTGCCAAAATGGCCGCCAACATGCAAAGCTGAACAAACAACGCCCAGCCGCGCCGCCGTCCCAAACGGTCAAACAACGGCAAACGAATACGGTCAATCAGCGGCGACCATGCCCACTTGAAACTATAGGGCGTGCGGGCCAACGAAAATAAACCGATCAATGCATAAGGAATATGGCTTTCCTGCAACCAAACCGTTAAGGTACTGCCGACCAAAAGCAACGGAAAACCGCTCGAAAAACCGAATCCGAGCATGGCCAGCATTCTTTTGTCGGCATAAATTTTTGAAGCTTCCAGCCATTTGGCAAACATTGTCGTTCTCCCCGTATCCGCGTTTTTTTATAGCACACACAGGTTAATTTTTTATATAGTGTCTTCGTTTTTTTATCCAAAACGGCTGTCCTAAAGCCCAAGCCATGTCATATCACAAACGATAACGGCAACTTAAAATTTTACAGACACATTTTTTTCACCACATAATTGATAAGCAACCGACCTTCGGCGGTAACTTTGAAGCGGCGGGGTGTTTCTTCAACCAGTCCTGCTTCCGTCAGCGCGGCAATTTGCGGCGGAGAAACAAAAGCGTTCCACTCCAGACCGCAGGCAGCGGCAAAACGTTCTTTGTCGATTCCCTCGTCCAGACGCAGTCCCATAATCGTCAGTTCCTCGGCCCGCTCGCGGGGGGAAACCTCTTCCAACCGGCGCCGGTGCACGGTCGTCACAATCTTTCCTTCACAATGCAAATAGCCGACCGCCCCTTCGCCGACGCCGACATAATCATCTCCGTGCCAGTAGCCGAGATTGTGGCGGCATTCGAAACCGGGTTGCGCATAGTTGGAAACCTCGTATTGCCGATAGCCGGCCGCGGCCGTAACATCAAAAGAAAGACGGTATAATTCGGCTGCTGCATCTTCCTCCATCGCCGCCACCCCTTTACGGGCAAAAACCGTGCCCTCCTCAATGGCGAGCTGATAAAGGGAAAGATGTTTCATACCGAAGGCCGCCGCCTGTCGCAATTCCTTTTCCCATGCTGCCGGAGTTTGGCCGGGACGGGCATAGATTAAATCAAACGAATGATTGTCAAAGTTTTTCAAAACCGAATCGACTGACTGCAAAGCATCTCGGAGTGTATGAGTACGACCGAGAAATTTCAGATCACCGTCGTTCAACGCCTGAACCCCCAGCGACAACCGGTTGATCCCCGCTTGTTTCAAATCGACAAACAATCCCGGCCGATCGGTATTCGGGTTGGCTTCGAGCGAAATCTCCGGCGTTGCGCTCATCGGCCATAGGGCCGCGATCTTATCCAAAATACGACTGATTTGACGCGGTTCAAGCAGCGAAGGAGTTCCGCCGCCAAAAAAAACCGTATCGACCGTATAGTCATCATTCAAATGCCGATAATATTCCAAATCGGCCAAATAATCATCAACAATGCTCTCCTGACCTGCAGTCGGAGAAACCCGGCTGAAAAAGTCGCAATAAGGACACTTGCTGCGGCAAAACGGCCAGTGAATATAGACGCCAAGCCGCTGCATCAGAGAATGAACTTCGACAAATCGCCTGAAACCGTATATTTGGCCAGCCGTTCTTCAACCATCGCCGCGGTTATCACCGCTTTGCCTCCGCTCTGATCGGAAGCATTAAAGCTGATGTCTTCCAGCAAAATTTCCAGCACCGTATGCAAACGCCGCGCACCGATATTTTCCACATTTTCATTAATCTGCACCGCAATGTCAGCTATCTTGTCAATCGCCGACGGCTCAAATTCCAACGTAAAGTTTTCGGTTGCCAACAACGCCTGATACTGCTCAATCAAATTAGCCTCCGGTTCGGTCAGAATCCGCACAAAATCGTCATGAGTCAGCGCCGCCAGTTCAACCCGGATCGGCAAACGGCCCTGCAACTCCGGCAGCAGGTCTGACGGTTTTGACAAATGAAACGCTCCCGAACAAATAAACAGAATATGGTCGGTTTTAACCATTCCGTGCTTGGTTGACACCATCGTCCCTTCGATCAACGGCAACAAATCGCGCTGCACGCCTTCACGGGAAACATCACCGCCGCGGCGTTCGTCATGGCCGCTGATCTTGTCGATCTCGTCAATAAACACAATACCGTCGTTCTCAACTGCTCTGACGGCCTGGGCAATAATCTTTTCGTTGTCCAGCAGTTTGTCGCTTTCTTCCTGCAACACCAGTTTTTCGGCATCACTCACCGTCATTTTGCGGGTTTTGTATTTTTCACCCAGCGATTTGCCGAAAATATCGCCCAAACTGATCATTCCCATCTGCGCGCCTGGCATACCTGGAATTTCCATCGTCGGCATTGTATTGCCGCCGGCGTCAATAACGCTGATCTCAATTTCCCGTTCGGCAAGGCTGCCCTCGCGCAACATTTTGCGAAACTTCTGTTTGGTTTCGTCACTGGCCGAAACGCCGACCAGCGCTTCGAGAATCCGTTCTTCGGCAGCAAGTGCGGCCCGCTCGCTCACTTCTTTGCGCATTCTCAGGCGGGTGGCATTAATGGAAATATCGACCAGATCGCGGATAATCGACTCGACGTCGCGGCCGACATAACCGATTTCGGTAAACTTGGTTGCTTCCACCTTGATAAAAGGCGCTTTGGCCAATTTGGCCAACCGGCGCGAAATTTCGGTTTTGCCGACCCCGGTCGGTCCCACCATCAGGATGTTCTTCGGTACGATTTCCTCACGCAGGCGTTCGCTGACCTGCATACGCCGCCAACGGTTGCGCAAAGCGATTGCTACCGCTTTTTTGGCCTCGTTCTGGCCGATAATGTAACGATCGAGTTCGGAAACGATTTCCCGCGGACTGAAATTTGCACTACTCATCGGCAGTCACCTTTTCAATAATCAGATTATAGTTGGTATAAACGTCTATATCACCGGCAATATTCATCGCCTTGCGGGCAATGTCTTCCGGAGACAGCCCTTCCAAGTCGTACAGGGCTTTGGCGGCGGCCATCGCATAATTGCCGCCGGAACCGATGCCGATAATGCCGTCATCGGGTTCCATCACTTCGCCGGTACCGGAAATAACCAGCGAAATATCCTTATCAGCCACAATCATAAAAGCTTGCAGCTGCCGCAAATACTTGTCCATCCGCCAGTCTTTGGCCAGTTCGACCGCTGCCCTTTTGAGCTGATAAGCATATTTTTCCAGTTTGCCTTCCAACCGCTCAATCAAAGTAATTCCATCAGCGGCGGCACCGGCAAATCCGGCAATGATTTTACCGTTGCCGATCCGCCGAACTTTAACCGATTTGGATTTGAAAATCACGGTTTCGCCCAATGTTGCCTGGCCGTCGCCGGCAATGACAACTTCCGAACCTTTGCGGATACATAAAATGGTGGTCATCAATTTTCCTTAATTTTTCATTGCACTGATTAGTATGTAGGTAAAAAAATCGGCGATTGCAAGAGCGGACGAAAACAGCGTGCCTTTTTTGACTAATCTCCGAGACCGCCGCGCCGACAGACCGGAATTTCGGGAAACAACAGCGATGCCACCTTTTGAGCATGCCGATTAAGGCTGCTGACTTCAAAACGGTAATTTCCACCGGTGCCGAGACAATTTTGTATCCCCGGATGCCGTTGCAGATAATCTTTCAGTTTGCCGGCCATCAATTCATCTTGCGACACGATCTTAACCTCCGGCAACACCGCACGAAAAAAATGCTTGACCAGCGGATAATGAGTACAACCGAGAATCAGGCTGTCGCAACCGGTAAAAGAAGCTGCACATTCGTGCACAATCGTTTCCGCTTTTGCAAAATCGTTTTCCTCTATCGCCGGCACCAGCCCGGGCACGGCAATTTCCAAAACGTCAGCGGTCGGATTCACTTTGCCGAGCTCTTCACGATAGATATGCGAGCGCGCCGTGGCTGCCGTGGCGGCAACGCCAATCCGCCGCGCACCGCCGGCAGCGGCAACTTCGACGGTCGGAATCACAACCCCCAACACTTTGACATCCGGTGCTTCCGAAGGCAAAAAACGCTGTTGGATATAGCGCAACGCGATCGAAGTCGCGGTATTGCATGCCATAATAATAATTTTGCAGTCTTGCGAGACCATATAACGCATTGCTTTCAGAGTGTAAGACAAAATCTGACCCGAAGTTTTGTCACCGTAAGGCAAATGGCGCGAATCCCCGTAATACAAATAATCATAATCCGGCATTTCTTCGATAAACGCCTTAGTTATCACCAGCCCCCCGAGACCGGAATCAAATACTCCTATTTTCATATCAAAAGCCTTTAATTTCAATGCTGCCGATCGAAGTTTAAACCGAGGAAAATCGGAAGTCCATCACTTTTTTCCGATTTTTTTCGTTTACGCTCTTGCAACCTGAATAAAACTACTATATAATTTGTATTAAATTTTCTGCCATGCAAATAGTCTTGACCCCCAATCAACTACCGGCGGAAAATTTAGCACTCTGCTTCACGGCAGAGTGCTTTTTTTATATGTTCCGCCCCTATTCCCTGCCGTCATTTTGCGGTTGTTGGTGGTTGAGATGCAGACGCACTGCCAGCCATGCCAGCGTTTTTCCCTGCAACAGCACCGAACTGATCACCAAAAAGAAAATCAGATTAAACAAAAACTGAGAATCGGGAAAACCGATCATCAACGGATAAGTGGCTAAAATAATCGGCACCGCGCCCTTTAAGCCCGCCCAGCTGATAAACAGCTTTTCGCGAAAGCCGAGACCGCTGCGATACAAACAGATGAAAACAGCCGCCGGACGGGCGGTAAAGATCAGAAAAAACGCCGCCGCCAAACCGGCCGGCATCACAGACAACAATTCGTGAGGGTTAACCAGCAGCCCTAACAATAAAAACATTCCTACCTGCATAATCCAACTGAGAGAATCGTGAAAACGGATCAGACTGCGCCGATAAATAAAAGGAGAGTTCCCAACCACGATGCCGCTGACATAAACCGCCAAAAAACCATTGCCGCCCAACAACTGGACCACCCCAAAAAGCAACAGCACCAAACCTACCCCAAACACTGTATATAACCCGAAATAGCAGATACACACTTTTTGCAGCAGCACCAAGGCCAACTTTCCCAAAACAAAACCGAGAACCAAACCGAGAACTAGCTGCAAACTGAACATTTTGAGTAAAGCGGCAGCGTCAAAAGCCGAATTTTGCAAAAAAGTCAACGCCCCCAACGACAACAACACCGCCATCGGGTCATTGCTTCCCGATTCAAATTCCAACAACGGCCGCAAGCTGCCGCGCAAACGGGTCTTTTGCGTCCGCATAATCATAAAAACAGCAGGAGCATCGGTCGAAGAGACAATAACGCTAAGCAAAAGCGCCACAGCCAAATCAAAACGCAAAATACCATAAGCGGACACAAACAAAAACAACGCTGTCAACACCACTCCCAACGTGGCCAAAAGACTGCCGCGAAATAAAACCGTCCGCACGTCTTTCCAACGCATGTCAAGACCGCCGGCAAACAAAATAAATGCCAATGCAATGGTTCCGATATTGTTGGTAATTTTAGCATCATAAAATTGAATTTGTCCGATTCCGTCACTACCGGCCAGCATACCTATAGCAATAAAAACCAGCAGACCGGGAATTCCGAGAAAAGTGGAAATCCGGTTGGCAAAAACGCTGACCAACAACAAGGCACCGGCTACAGCCATCAGAGCTTCGATCTGCATCATCACGTTCTCCGTTGCACCTATGCCAAATATAGGCGTAATAAAACGGTTTGCAACACGCCACGGCATCAAATCGATTACAAAGAAACCCGGGAAACTCCCGGGCTTCTTTTACGGTTCAATTGTCTAATCGCCATATCCTCCGCGATTGCGCCTGATAGGTGTTTGGGCATGAGCATTTGCTTTCACAATTTCGCCGTTAGCATCATGTGTCAAGCCCAAAGCGGTCAGCCGCTTATCGTGATCTTGCATAAAACGCGACTCCGCTGCTGTCAATTCGCGATTAGCCGATTGTTCCTGCAAATGATCATAAATAGCTTCCGACTGAGTAATTTTCTGAGCTTCAAACAACGTTTTACTGGACACAACCGAGTAATTTCCTGATTTGATGGTTCCATTCGCCGCCGAATATTGACCGTCAGCTCCTTGTTGGATCCCTTTTTCCCCGCGCAATGCCTGCAGCACATCCTGATCTACGGTTACATTACCTCTTATCTCAAGCTGATAACTGCCATTATCATCCTTTTCAATCAGTTTGTAAGTTCCGTTGAAACCGCCACGGTTAACTTCCACCGGTTCGTTAACTGCTGCCGTCGAAACAACACTTTCTTCTTTGTTTTCCTGTTCCGCCGAGGATCCTCCGGTTGATTGCCCGTTTTCGCTTTGCGGATTTTGGCCTTTTTCATCCAAGCTATAAACCCGCCGATTTTCGCCTTGAGTCTGGTTTTCTTGCTGCAAAGCATCCGTTCTGCCCGAAGCCGGTGACAAGGTTTCCGGATTATAACTCAAACGCCCATCTTCGCGTACCAGTCCCAGTTTGGCCAAATCCTGTTCATAGTTTTGCCGCCATTGCATATCTTCGGCACTAAGGGTCTCGCCTTTGCTCACCCGGACATCCATGTCATGATAAACCGCTTCATGTAACGAAATCCGTTCAGCCAGATATTCGCATTTGATCATAATGCCCGAGGCTTCCGGATTAGTGGGATTCTGTGAACCGAAGTTATCGGCCCGCAACGCACCGCCCAACGCGCTGAAATCGTGCGACGTGTCGCCGTGGCTACGAATAGTGCTTTGGAAAGTATCCAGCAAACCGCGGTCAACGTTCAGACTCTGGCGGTCGGCAATACGATATTGCAGTTGCGGATTGCCTTCGGAATCGTTCTCAATCCAGTATCTGCCCTTGAAAGTGGTGCTCCATACCTTATGTTCGACAACTTCCGGCGTTGTGGTGCCATAGAGTTCGTCTCCGCCACAATGCCGATTACCGGTATTTTCATCGCCGTTTTGCAGCTTAATTTCCTGTGATTGCTGCAAACCGGATGTTCCCTGCCCGGTTTCATCCGATATTGAATAGTCGGCTTTCAGTGCTGCCTTCCATGCGTCAGAAGCACTTGATGCCCGGTGAGTTTTATAGTTATCGCCGTCAATTTCGGTTACCATCGTCTGCAGACGACCGGAACGGTCAAGCGAGGTTTTGACAACTGTCGAATGGGTGTCATCATAGATAACCGTCATCTGAGAAGAAACCATTTTATCGTTCGAATCGTATAAATTGACAACTTCAACATTTTTGCCATTCATCGAACCGGTACCTGACATCTCGTATCCTTTGCCACTTTCAAAATCGTGGCGGGTCAGCTTAAAGTTCGTATCATTTTCGGCAGCGTTTGAAACAACCTGATCGTTTTCGCCTTCGGTTTTCTGCTCTCCTTTGACCGTTTCCGCCTCTTTCTTCATATCCGGATCGGGATGAGCTTCTTTATACTGCTCCATGAATTTTAAAGCATTGGCGTCTAATTCTTCGCCGTTGGCCAGTCGGGCTTGCAGATCCTGATAAATCAAAGCATCCATCTGTTCCGGATCCATATTGTTCAGATCCCCCAGATCCATCTGATAAATAACCTGGCCGTTTTCATCAAAGGAATAGCCTTTTACCGGTATTTTGCCGTTTTCTTGATTTTGGTCATTGCTGATTACTTCTTCTTCCGTGCCGTTGATTGTTTTGTCGTCTTGCTTAACTTCTGTACCTGTATTTTCCGGACCGCTTTTTGTGAAAGCTTCGGCACGCAAAGCAGCCGCATCCTCCCCGATCATTTGTCCGTCTTTGAAATGGCCATCGGCGAATTTTACCAAGGCCTCTACCTGAGCAGAACTCAACTTGCCCTGATCATAAAGTTCCTGCAAATTATTTGATGTAATGACACCGCTTCTGTACAGATTGCCTTCACCTTCCACTGTAAAAGTGCCTTTAGTATATAAGTTATCGGCAGTCGGATTTTCGTTACCTTCAAGAATAAGTGTTGCTGCCCGCGGATATTGCATAAACAAATCACTCAGATTTTGCTTTTGAACGTCAGTCGGTTGAAACTCTGTTTGTATAACTGGTTCAATCACGGTTTGAGTGCTTTTTTCATCTGTAACCGTCTCTTGAGTACCATCTACCAATGTTGTATTCACTGATGTTGTATCTACTGATGCCGTATTCACTGACGTCGTGTCCACTGATGCAGCCGTATAATCAAACCCGAAACCGCGGAAAGTTCCGTCGGGATTGATCAGACTGAAAGTCGGATTACCGCGGATATTTTCCCATTCTCTGAACTGGTTTGCCGTATTGACATCGTTCAAATCCGTAACCGTTTTTTCAACCTGAACGCTGTCCGCCGCAATGTTTTCCGTCATTTCCTGATGGCCATAGCCCATGAAGCCCTGAATTCGGGAGAAAAATGACGAGTTTTCAACCACCGGCACCGTTACGGTATCCGCAACTGTTTGGGCAGTCCGCGTCTCTTTTGTCTCAGCCAACGGATAATCTATTGTTGTTCCCGTACCGTCATTCATCATGTTATCGATGCCGTGGCTAACCCCGCCGTAAAGCATATAGGCACCGACGGTTTCGGCAATCAGTCCGCTGCCGTTGCTGTACAGTTGTTTCCATGCTTCTTTGTCACGGCCTTTTTTGCTCCACAGGGTTTTAATGGCGTTTCCGGTTCCTTTGGCTTTGGCAGCCAATCCTTTCCAATAAGTTTTGGTGACCATGTTTTTGGCGGCCATTCCCAGAGCATAAGCTTGACCGACAACCGGCAGTGAGCGGAAGAAAATCACCGAGTGATTTGCCATATCATTAAAGGTCTTTTTATCCCGCAACGCCTGAGCAATTGAAACTTTGCCCAACGACTGGTTCAAAGCTTTAACCTGACGGTACTCTTCTTCTGTTACCGCACGGTCGCCCGCTTTTTTCTTATATTCTTCATAGTTATAAGCACGACGGATATCGGCATATTTGACGACATTGTTAAACATATCTTCGCTGACAGCCTTGTCACCAGTAGCTTTGGCATATTCGGCATAAGGTTTTCCGACATATTGACGGACGGTTTCAAAACTTTCGCGGGTAAATTCTCTTTTATGTTGAAATTTCTTAAGATCGGAAAATTCTTCCTCAGTCAGCCTATTATCAACTTTGGGATGTTTTTCGACATAAGCGGTATAGTTTTGATATGCCCGAACCTGATTATAGTCGTGCAACGTGAATTTGCTGTCCGCGTTTTGTTTAAGATAAATTTCCAACCCTTGTACCGCAACCTGATCCTTAAACACTTCTTTGAAAGCGGCATAGTCCTTGAATCCTTGAAAATCATTGTAAAGTGCACGCGCCGAAAGAATCGAACGATATCCCATGTAAACCGGGTTACCAGCAGCGACAAAGTTCATCCCCAGCCCAAACAACGGGTTTTTGCCTTCAAATTTCTGGCACCAGTCCATTACTTTGCCAAAACCGTGCATACCACGGCTGAATTTGCTGCGTTTTTCCATAAAATCGGAAATTGGTTTGACGTTGGCTTGGGTTGTAGTGGCAAGTGCCACCTTTTTGGCAGCATCGTTCGGATTGATTGCCAGCATTTTGAAAATTTCTTTTTCGGTCTTGCCGGCACGGACCGCCTGGTCGATTTTTAAAATCCGTTCAAGATGAGTTTCACCTTTAATATTGTTATACTTGTCGCCGAGAGCAACCGCATAAAGATTGTTATAGTATTCAACTTCAATCCGCGCTCTTTCTTCCCGGCGGGCTTCGTTCAAAGTATTGAGATTGATTTCAATATCCGAAGACGCCAAGCGGCGGCAGGCGCTCAGATTAAGCGCTTCTTCCAACGACTTGTCGTCACTGCTGTCAATACGGATATTGTTATTTTTCCAAACTTCCTGTTCCTGAAGGTTGTGACCGGCTTCGCTGTTAAGCAGTTCATAAGCCTGATCAAAACGGGCGGCTTCAATTTCCGGAGCCGGGGCATAAAAATCTTCCCAGTGGAAAGGATCGCTCAACATTGCCTCGGTTTCAAGCGGGACAACACCAACTTCCATACCTGGTTCTTCGCCGCGTTCTTCCAATTCTTCCCCACCGGCGGTTTCTGCCGCATCATCACCGTTATCTTCTGTTTCCGCCGCATCCGCAGTCATAACCGTCAGATCGTCATTGACGGCATTATCCAAAACTTGTTCGGCTTTTTCCCGTTTTTCCAACTCGTTGTTAAACTGAGCAGCAAAATCATTAAATACGGCTTCGTTACTGCTTAACTCCTGTAAATCACCTGGACCATACCACCTGATAAAACTGTCATAAATTTCAGGTGCCCGTTGTTTCATTTCTTCCAAGGCACTGCTAAAATCTTTTGTGTCCGCCATAATTATTCTCCGAAAAAAGTAAAGCCTTAATTGGTTTTATCGTACTATATGCTTTTCATTTAGTCAACTCTGTTTTGTCACATAATTCGTTTTTTTGTCAATTAACAATCCGCTGGACAAGCTGCGGTTTTGCGCTATATTTAAAGTCGGCATTTGCATATAATAGGAGAAAAAACAATGAAAAAGCTTATCCCGCAACTTTTGCGGCCTGGAGACGAAATCCGCATCATAGCCCCGGCGTCGGGCATCAAGGTCATTTCTCCCGCCTGTCGGGAACTGGCGCGACAGCGCTTTGAAAAAATGGGGCTGAAAGTCAGTTACGGGGCCAACACGGTTGACGAAAACTGGGATGCCGCCGGTTCAACGACGGTTGAGAAACGAGTCGAAGACTTGCATCAAGCTTTTGCCGATCCTAATATTAAAGCTGTTTTCACTATGATCGGCGGCAACAATTCAAATCAATTGCTTAATTATCTCGATTATCGACTGATTGCGGCAAATCCGAAAATATTGTGCGGATTTTCCGATATCACTGCTCTGTTAAACGCCGTTTACGCCCAAACCGGGTTGGTCACATTTTCCGGACCGCATTTCAGTTCGCTGGGGATGCTCAAAGGAATTGAATATACAATTGACAATATGCAAAAAATGCTGTTTGAGGACGGCAGCCACACCATCCGTCCTTCGGAACAATGGAGCGATGACCTGTGGTTTTTGGATCAGGAAAACCGCTGCTTTATCGATAATCCGGGTTGGTGGTTCTTGCAGAAGGGTCAGGCCCGCGGCACTTTGCTGGGCGGCAACCTCGGAACTTTCAACCTGTTGCTCGGCACTCCCTACCGACCGCCTTTCGAAGCGGACACAGTTCTCTTCATCGAGGACACCGGCAGCGCGGATATCGCCGACTTTACCCGCAATCTGCAGGCTCTGATGCAGCAGCCCGATTTTGAAAACGTCAAAGTACTTTTAATCGGCCGCTTCCAGAAAAACTCGCAAGTCACTCGCGAACAACTGGAATTTATGGTTGAACGTCTGCGTCCATATCTGAAAGACAAACCGGTTATTGCCAACCTGGACTTCGGCCACTCAACCCCGCTTTTAACCATTCCGGTCGGCGGAACTGCCGAAATTGCCGACGGCAGCATCAGTCTGCATCGATAAACGGTTTCACAACCATATCAGACAGCCCTGCCATTTGACAGGGCTGTTTTTGATTTACCGACGGTGATAGTGATAACGACGGGGCCGGTACCGGTATCGGTGCCGTCCGTACTGATAGCCGCCGTTCCACAAAAGCGCGCCGGCACCGATGGTCAGAAGAGCACCGTTATCGATCCGCGCCACAGGCGGCTGGCGATGATAGAGTTCACTCTCGCCATTGACAACCACAACCTGCCGTGCACCGTTGCTTCCGGGATTGACCATTACCACTGACGGCTCCCGGGATCCGGACGAACCGGTTGATGTTGTCGTCGTCACCGTAGTCGTTGTAACCACGGTTTCGGCCTTTGCTGGAAAGGCGGCAACGATCAAGACAGAAAGCAGGCTCAACAAATGTTTCATAGCACCCCCGCACAAAATTAATTTTTCTTATTATATTTGTTTTTCGGTTAAAAAGCAACCACCGATACGTCAATTGATGACAGATGCTCATATAATATTTTCACACCGAGCAAAATCAACACCACCCCTGCCACAATCTGCAAAGCACGGGTCGACAGCCGATGAAAAACGCGACTGATGTAAAACCCCGCCAACGTACAAAAGAAACAAACGATGCCGATCACCAAAGCCGCCGTTAAAATACCGACATTCATAAAATAAAGGCTGATTCCCGCTACGCATGCATCAATGCTGGTTGCAATGCCGATACAGAACAAAAGCCTCAAAGACAATGCACACGGGGCTTTTTCTTCTCCATTGCCGCGCCAAGCGTCAATAATCACGTTCAGTCCCAGCAGCAAAAAAAACGTAAAGGCAATCCAATGGTCAAAGGCCTCGACGTATCGGTGAACCGATCCGGTAGCCAACCAACCGGCCAATGGCATCACAAACTGTCCCGCCGCAGTTGCCGCTGCCAGCTTGAAAGCCGATGCGGCCGCATTGCGGCGAATAACCAAACCATATGAAAAAGCAACCGCAAAAGCGTCTACGGACAGCGCCAACGCCAATAAAAAAACACTAAACATTTTGTTTATCCCAAAAAAGGCCGCAACAATGTTTAGTGCTTTTAAATTAAAAAGGAAAATTAATCAACTGTAATTAATTTTTCAAAACGCTCAGATTATGCGCTTCCGGACGGCCGGAACGATCCGGTACGATGTCAAAAGACAGTTCCTGTCCCTCGGTGATTTTGTCCAGCCCCGATTTTTGGATGGCGGTAATATGAACAAAAATATCTTTTTCGTTCTCCGGCGTTTTGATAAATCCATAACCTTTTTTGTTATTAAACCATTTTACTGTTCCGTTTAGCATTTTAGTTCCCTTTTACGAAATTAAACCTTATCTGACAACAATTCGTCTCAGACCCAGTGTATTTATTCGTCAAAATGCCTTTTTCAAGTATCGGAAAAAAATTATTTTAAACTTCTTATTTTATCGGCCAGCTTTTTGGCTTCGCAAATAATTTCCGCTTCGTTTTCCACCTGACGATCCCGCATGATCAGCCGGCCGTCGCAAATAACATCGCAAATACAAGAACTGTCGGCAGCATAGACCAGGTTGGAAACCAGATTATAAGCCGGAACCATAAACGGATTGTTGAGATCGACCAGCAGGCAGTCGGCCAGCGCTCCGACCCGAATTTCGCCGGCATCCAGTCCGAAGGCGGACGCCCCCGAAACGGTTGCTGCCCGAAAGACGTCGGCCGCCTTACCGGCAACGGCGGAATCGGCCTGGCACTTTGCAACCAGAGAAGCTATTTTGACACTCTCCATCATATTGAGATTATTGTTGGAAGCTGCACCGTCGGTACCGATGGTTACTTTTCCCGGCAATTCGCGGTAAAGCTTTTCAAAACAAAACAGCCCCGAATTAAGCTTGAGGTTGGAAACCGGGTTATGAGACAGAAAACTGCCGCGGCGTTTGATGGTTTCGATATCACTTTCGCTTAAGTGAACTGCATGCGCCAGTACGGTACGCGGCGTCAACAGACCAAAGGAATCGAGCCGCTCGGTCGGCGAACATCCGTATTGAGCGCGGCAATCGGCATTTTCGCGCGCGGTTTCACTCAAATGAATCTGCATTGACAAGCAATGGCGTTCGGCGGTTTCGGCGGCAAATTTCAACAGTTCGGCAGAAACCGTATAAACAGCGTGACAGGAAAGTCCTTTGATAATCCGTTCCGGACAGGGGTTGGGCGCTGCCAGAAACTGTTCGGTTGCCGCTTTTTTGGCAGCAGTCGCCTTAGGATCGAACAGGTCCATTTCCACCAATGAAACGGCCGCGCGAACGCCCATTTCCTTAACCGCCTGCATCGTTGCCTCGCCGTGAAAATACATATCGGCAAAAAAGACGGTTCCGGAACGAATCATTTCCAACACGGCCAGCCGGCTGGCCGTATAGATATCCTCGGCCGTCAGTTTGTCTTCCACCGGCCAGATGTCCTCCTGCAACCATTCAAACAACGTTTTATCGTCGCCGTAACCGCGCAGAATCGACATTGCGGCATGATTGTGGGTATTGTAAAAAGGAGGGACCACAGCTTTGTCGTTGCCGTTAATGACCAGATCGGCGGCATCATCAAGCCGCGGCGCGATTTTACAAAAACGGTTTCCGCAGATCAATATGTCCACCCGGCGGTCCTGATGAAAAATGTTTTTAATTAAAATTGACATCGGCACTTTCCAAATCTATGTTTAAAATATGGCTTCAATTTAGAACAGAACGGAAAATTATGGAAGACAAAATTTTGGAAGAACGGCTGATTGACATCGAAACCGCTATTGCCATTCAGGAAAAAACGGTCGAAGAACTTAATCAGGCGGTAATTGAGCAGGGAAAACTGATCGACCGGCTGATCAAACAAAACCGCTGTTTGGCGGAAATGATCAAAAACGACACTGTTCGTCCGCAAAGCGAAGAAACGCCGCCGCCGCATTACTGACGCCTCTTGTATCGGCGCAAGACAAGTTTATATTATCTGAATAAGGAGAAACTTTAGTGATGAATGCCGATGCATTATATAAATTAACCCACGGCGTATATGTTCTCGGGGCCGACGATCACGGGCGCCCGGTCGGCAGTGTGGTTGATGCGGTGATGCAGGCGGCCAACAAACCTCCGGTGCTTGCCCTTTCGTGTCATAACGGCAGCTATACCAAAAACTGCATTGAAAAAAGCGGCTTTTTCAGTCTTTCGGTCCTCAGCCGGGAGGTTGATCCTTTTGTCGTGGCCAACTTCGGTTTTCAGAGCAGCATTGACACCGACAAATGGGACAATGTCCCGCATTTTATGGAAAACGCGCTGCCTTATCTGCAAAATTGTATCGCCGTCATGAGCTGTCGGGTACTTGATAAGCAAGTTTTTGAGAGCAATACCCTCTTTACCGCCGAAGTCATCGACTGCCGGGATATTGCCGAGGGACAGCCGTTGACTTATTCCGATTATCGTTCTTCGTTTAAAAACGAAGTCTTGAAATTTTTACCCAACATCTTAAAAGCAAAGGAGAAAAAAATGGCTGACAACGAAAAACAATGGGTTTGCGTCGTTTGCGGATATGTTTATGACGGCGATATCCCGTTTGAAGAACTGCCTGACGACTGGGCCTGCCCGGTTTGCGGCGTTGACAAGAGCTTTTTTGAACTGCGCTGAAATAATTTCCGAAACTTGTTTGCATCAAACAGCTTCTCTGAACAGAGAGGCTGTTTTTTTAAACTGAACAATCGGGAAAAATCTCAGAGCGTTTCCCTTTTTTGACGCCGCAAAAAAAGGATCCTTTTTTTGATACAGATAAATATTATAGCCGCAAATTCTTTGTTGCAAGAAGTTTATAAAATTATCAATAAGTTATCAGGAGAAGAAAAGAGGGAAAAAATGTATCAAAAAAAGGATCCTTTTTAATAATTACCGGAAACTGACTATGGCTAAATTTAAAAATATCGAATTCCTGCGTTTTGTTTTTTCCCTGATCATCGTTCATTTTCACCTATATTCCAGTATCGGCAACACCTTCGGTATTCCTTTTTATCAAACGATGGGAACTGCTGTCCGAGACGGATATCTGGTGGTTGAAATGTTTTTTATTTTATCGGGCTTTTTTCTCGGCCGCAATTATCAACGCGACACTTCTCCCGCATGGACGGATTTTGCCGTCGCGAAGATCGTTCGTATGTGGCCGCTGGCCGCGTTCATATGGTTGTTTGACATCGCGGCCTATCAAAATTTTGAGATCACTTACACCGCTTTTTTAAACCTCTTTTTTCTCCAAAGCACTGGGTTGGTTCTCAATTACAGATTATCGGTATTGATGTGGTTCATTTCCGCCTTGTTTTGGGTTTTGCTTTTTTATTATTACCTGCTGAAAAATTTTGATCGGCAAAAAACCGACCTGTTAATAGCCCTGATTGTTTTTTTCTCCTATGTTGCGGTGACCAATCACAACCACGGCGCCTTGAGCGGTGCCGGCGGTCCGGTAATCGGCGGCATCTTCAACCTTGGCATTCTGCGGGCATTGGCCGGTGTCGGCTTGGGCTGCTTTCTGTTCCGGCTTTATCATATTTTGAGCATGTGCAACCTGGCACCAAATCGAAAAGCTTTCGTTTTGTTTTCGCTGATCGAAGCCGGTTGTCTTCTGTTTATCCTCGTCAATACCGTTTTTCGTCATATTTCTTACAGTGACAAATTTGTTTTTATTCCGGTTTTCTCCTGGTTGACGCTGAGCTTCTGTCTGCGCCTGGGCATTGTTTCCCGTTTGCTGGAAAACGATTTTTCTCAAAAACTCGGCAGATATGCCTATGCCATATATGTGATGCAGGTGACAGCTTTTTATATATGCAACCTGACTTTATGGAAAAGCGAAACCGTCATGGCGCATCCGCTTTTAAATATCACTTTGTCGCTGGCAATCGCTTTAAGCACCGGTATCGCCGGTTATCATTTCATTGAGGTTCCGGCTAAGAAAATTCTGAGCCGCCGCAAAAGCGAAAACTAAACCGGCAACGTTTTTCCAGGTTTGATTTTAGCTCTGAAAGTCAAAAAAGGAATTAAACCAAATAAAAAATGTTCGGATTTGCTGTTATCGGGCATCGTATAAATCCGATAAAGCAAAATTCCGCAACAATAAATACTGATGGTCCGGCGGCGATGAAAATCTTTTTGCTTCAGGTAGCACCAAAACCGATACAGATCCTTTTACTCACCCGGAGTCACCGTCTCTCCGCCGTCAAAATCTTCCTTCCGGAGTTTAAGTTCCGACAAACGGGCAACAATGCGCCGATAAAACATTTTTTGCGTCGCATGGTCAAGCAGGCTGAAATAATAGCGAAAATTGCGCAGATACCAGAAATAAACACTTTTTGTCAGCGGCGAACTGATTTTATGCCGGCGGACAAAATGGTTGAAATAGACCAGATCCTTTACCCAATCAAGAACTTTGACGTCTTTGATCCCAGTGGTACTGGCCGGGTGCTGCCGGTAACAATACACATTGCGAACAAACGACACCCGTCGTGCCGCCAGCCCCACCAGACAGCCCCATGAATTATCTTCGTAAAAGCTTTTCTCAATAAACTTCAGTTGATTGTCCTTTATAAAACGGCTTTTATGCAAACGGCAGCAGACCGGTGCCATTGCCGCACAGAAATATCGTTCCGGAATACCGTCGTACCAACTGTCCCACCTCTCATAATTGCAATAGTCCCGCTGCATTGAGTTTCCGTCACGGTCATACAAACGGGTCCCGGTCAGCACAATATCGGCATCATCCGCCACCGCTTTGTCATACAGAAGCTGCAAGGCATCATCATCCAACCAGTCGTCCGAATCGACAAACATAATATAGCGTCCCGAAGCCTGCATCAGTCCCCGGTTGCGGGCCGCGCCCTGTTTGGCGTTGGACTGTAAAAGGACTTTGACCCGGCAATCGGCTGCCGCATAACGACCGAGAACCTGCGCGCTGTCATCGGTCGAACCGTCGTCAATACAGATAACTTCCAAATCCTTAAAGGTTTGCCTCAATATACTGTCCAAACATTGCGGCAAATAACCGGCGGTGTTATAAACCGGCACAATAACAGAAATCTCCGGCATCAGTCTCTCCTCACGATTTTGAACAACGTCAGTCCACCCAACAACGATAATTTAAAATAACGGGGTGTCCTTCGAACGATTAACAGCCCCAGACAAGAAACCTTGGTTTCGGGCGGCATATAACAAATTTTCAGCAACGGCAGTTTGAACAAACCATATGACAAATACCGGCGCGGCGGCAACGAGGGCGGAACCGGCGCCGGAGAAGGAGGCGGCGGAAGAATACTGTTGCGAAGCCGGACGAAAGCATCGACATGCCATCATGAACTTTGATTCCAGTGAATAGCTACCGTTTCCGGCGTCACGGCTTTTTCGCCGAAAACGCACCACGAAGGACAAAAATAGCGGCAGGGATAAACCGAAATTTGCCGTTGGGCATCGCGATAACGTTGTTGACCGAGATAAATTTCATAGTCGTCGATGCGTCGGTCATTGAAATAATAACCCTCCGACCGCACAGCGAGTTGAGAAGAATCGTAAGGCACCCGGGCAAAACCGCTCATTTCGGCAAGCACCTTTTTCATGACCAGCGGAATCATCGGTTTTTTGATTTCGAACACCTGTTCCGACTGATAGAGCTTCATGGTCTCGGCAATCAGCGGATGACCGGGCGTACTTCCCATCACGGCAGGCTCGGGGATGTTTTCCTGCTGGTGAATATCACTTTCAATACTGACAAAAAAACCGTCCTCCAGAAACTTGTCAAAGTTTTGCAGCAACTGAACATCCGTATCCAGATAAATCCCCCCGTATTTGTTAAGGGCATACAAACGGACATAATCGGAAACAAACGCCCATAACTTAAGTTCATATGCTTTGCGGACAAATAACGACTGTTGCAAAATCTGACCAAACTCGGGACTTTTCTCATGCCACAGCATCAGCGCATAATCGGGACAAGTTTTTTTCCAAGAATATAAGCACATTCGGAACTGCGGTTTTTTTCCTTTGGTCCATGGATGGACGTCATCATAAAAATAGTGGATAATCTTTGGTATTTACATGATTTTTTCCAGTTAGTCACTGTCGCATTTTAACGTACGTATTTTTGCGTTAACAAGACGACGGAACCAAGAAAAAACAGCGCGGTATTTCCCTAAAAACTACATCAGCACACCCGCGCCACCGTCAGGGTGTCAACCGAACGGGCACCGGCTTTTTTCAGGGCAAACGCACATTCCCGAAGCGTTGATCCGGTTGTGAGTACATCGTCAATCAGCACGATCCGTTTACCTTTGATTTTTTCCGGTGCATCTACCGAAAAGGCATTTTTAACGTTTTTCACTCGTTCGGCCCCGGAGAATTCTACCTGAGGCCGGGTCTTTTTGTGACGAACCAAAGAAAAACAATCCACCGGCAAGGAAGTGTAACGTCCCAGTTCATAAGCCATTAACGCCGACTGATTGTAGCGTCTTTTGACCAGCCTGGTATAGTGAAGCGGAACAGGAACAATCAGATCAACTCCGGCCGCAAAGATGTCTTTGCCGGCCACTTTCATCAGCGCGGCCAACAAGCGGGCATTTTCGGTTTTATCCATAAATTTGAAAGCCAGAATCAGATTCTTTGAAGCATCGTCATAATACAGCGCCGAACGACTGAGACGAAACGGCGAACGCTGCTTTTTCAGACAAGCGGCACAAAGCATTTTCCCGCGCATTTCGCTTTCATTCAAAGGATGGCCGCACCTGCGGCAATACGGCGGATAAATAAAGTTCAGTTCCTGCAGACATTTTTCGCACAATTCACCCTCGGCAGTCAGAATCTGTCCGCATTTACGACAACGGCGCGGCAGAATACTTTCGAGAACAGCCTTTAAAAATTTTGCCAACATCGTCTACAGCTGCAGCTTTTGCAGTTCCTCATGAATCCGGTTAATTTGCTCCACCACTACCATCCCGGAAGAAACCATCGCCTGTTTTTTATCCTCGGCCGTGATTTTGCCGCGGGTAATAATGTCGCCGGCATAGCCGACCGTAGCGCCGAAAGCCTGAGAATTGCCGGCAACAAATCCGATCACCGGTTTTTTGTGTGTACAGGAACGGTACCATTCGGCGCCCTGTTCTTCAAAAGTGCCGCCGAGCTGTCCGATCATCACAATCGCGCGCGTGTTGTCATCCTCCATAAAACGGGACAACACATCAACAAAATCAATCCCGATCACGGTATCGTCTCCCAGCCCGACGACGGTTGACTGTCCCAACCCGGCACGGCGGGTTTCCAACACCGCCTCATAAGTAAGGGTTGACGAACGCGAAACGATACCGACCTGCCCGGGAATATGAATATTTTCGGGAAAGATGCCCAAGCGGGCTTCACCGGGCGTAATCAGCCCCGGCGTGTTGGGTCCGATCAAACGGGTGGAACTGTTTTTGAGAATATTGCGTACTTCCAGCATATCGCGAATCGGAATATTGTCAGAAATACAAACCACCAGCTCCAGTTCTGCTTCCGCCGCTTCGGCAATTGCAGCCTTTACTGCCCGCGCCGGAACAAACATCAGCGAAGCGGTGGCACCGGTGGCCGCTTTGGCTTCTTTGACGGTATTGAAAACCGGCAGCCCCAAATGGGTGGTTCCGCCTTTTCCGGGCGTTACCCCGGCAACGATATCGGTACCGTAATCCAGAGACCGTTTGGTATGAAACGACGCCTGGGTTCCCGTCATCCCCTGCACCAGCACTTTGGTATTTCGTCCGGCTAATATTGACATCACTCGTTCTCCCGTACCGCTTGCAAAATCCGATCTACAGCTTCTTCCATATTATGGGCGAGAACCAACGGCAGTCCCGACCGTTTAAGAATATTTTCCGCCTCGTCGCGGTTGGTTCCTTCAAAACGAATCACCAACGGAATATTCATTCCGACTTCCGCCGCGGCATCAATAATACCGTCGGCAATCAGATCACAACGCACAAAACCGCCCAGAATATTGATAACGATCCCTTCCACCCGCGGGTTGGTGGCAATGATTTTGATACCGGCGGCAATTTTATCGCGGTCAACGCCGCCTTTGACATTCAGCCAGCAGGCAACGCCGCTGCCGCGGCTTCTGACCAAATCGGAAATTGCCATTGCCAGTCCTTCGCCGTTAACGATACAGCCGATGCTGCCGTCAAATTCGTGATAGGTAAAACCATATTTCGAAGCTTTCAGCTCCCGGGCATCGGTTTCATAATCGTCTTTCAGACGCTGATTTTCCGGATGGCGGAACAAGGCTTTGTCATCAAGAGTGATTTTGGCATCCAGCGCCATGATATCGCCGTTTTTCATCACCCCCGCCGGGTTGATTTCGATCATCAGGGCATCGTTGGCCATAAATGCCTTAAACATGCCGCGCAAGAAAAGATAAAAACTGTCATAGCTGCGCGGTTGCAATTTTAAGAACTCTGCAGCGCGGCCGGTTTGGGCATGGGTGGGACCGGTCACCAGATCCAGCGGCAGACGAAAAATCCGGTTGGGGTCAGATTCGGCAATCGTATTGATGTCATCGTCACGCGTGTTGGCCAGCAGTAGCGTCACTGCCGGGAGCGTACGGTCAATCGCCATGCCGGCGTAAAAAGTAAATCCGACTTTATTGTAAGCTTCCACATAGACACGGCTGACCAGTTTTCCTTTGGTACCGGTTTGTTTGGTAACCAACGTCGAACCAAGCATAGCTTCGGCTTCGACAGACAGATCTTTGAGACTGTGCACCAGGCGGATGCCGCCGCGCGAGCCGGCACGGGGTTCCAAAAAACGACCGGAATTGCGGGCGCCGGACTGGATTTGCGCTTTGAGTACCCACGGGCCTTTGGCGGTTACCGCTTTGGCGGCCCGACGCGCTTCTTCGGCGGTATAGGCAATTTTTCCCTTCGGGATTTTAATCCCGTTGCGGTTCAAGATTTGTTTGGCCTGATACTCGTGAATATTCATGCGGCAGTCCCTGTCGTTACGGTTACGGCTCAGCCGCATATAACCGGATTTTTTCAATCATTGCTGTCAGTCCGTTGCGGCGACTGGGCGAAAGGTGTTCTTGCAAACCAAGCCGAGAAAGCGCCGCAAAAGCGTCAAAGTCGCGAATCTTGGCAGCGGTCTGGCGGTTGAACATCGTCAGCACCACCGCAATCAACCCGCGCACAATCGCGGCATCGCTGTCCCCGCGAAACGAAAGCAGCCGTTCGCCGTCGGCTTCCGAAAATTCGGGAACCAACCACACTTGCGACTGGCAGCCGCTGACTTTCCAATCATCGGTCTTGTATTTTTCTTCCAGCGGCAGCAGTTTTTCGCCAAGATCGATCAGATAACGGTACTTGTCTTCCCACTCATCCAACAATTCAAAATTTTCGCTTAATTCATTAATATCCATGATCAGTCCTCTTCTTTTTTGTTTTGTACCATCAATCGGGTTAAAGGTCTATCTTTTTTTAATTAGTATTTGACTCAACCATAGAATCATATATAATTTTTGCAAAATTTTAACCCGTCAGCCCAAAGGTTTCCGATGAAAATATCAATCCGCAGCCTCGAAAAACGCCTGAGTATGATTTTACCTCTGGCCGAAGCCTATCAACGTTCTTACAATAAACTTTCTGCCGACTACAAATCCGAGCAGGAAATGGCTCTTTATACCCGGGGCTATTTCATTAAAAAACTGTGGAAAATGGCCGAAGACCGACAGTCGTTGGTGGCCGTGCTGCAGGTTAATGACGTGCCGCGCGGCTTTATCCGCTATTCGGCCATCCCCGAATATTATACCCGCCCCGAAGACCGGCAGGCTCAGGAAGTGGAAAAAGGCTATCTTGACGGTTTTGAATTTGCCTGGTGCCGCAAAATCCGTTTTGACCGCGAAGTCGAATTAAACGACAAAACCCTGATCGTCAATCAGATTTATCTTGATCCGCAAGTGCAGCATCACGGTTTGGGTACCCTGCTGTTTGAACAAACGGTTCCGGAATTGAAAAAACTGGGCTATCAAAACCTGATTATCGAATATAACGCCAACAACACCAACGCCAAAAACTTTTACCAGAAACTCGGCTTTGCTCCTTTCGCCCAAACCAAAGACTTTGATCATATCCTGAAAAAAGAAGACGGTCACACCGTTTTTTGCATCAGTGACGTTCACATCGCCCATACCGGAATTGACAACGCGCTGGAGCATCTGCGGTTGCGGCGACAAATGAAACAAACTTTCGTAACCGTATTTGACCAAAGAAAACATGAATCAACTCGTTGACAATATTCTCAAGCTGGTCCAAATTCCCAGCGTTTCGGGAGACAATACCCAGATCCGCCGGGTTGTCGATGCGGTCAAAAACGAGCTGGCACCGCCGGGAGCAATCATCCGCGAATTTAACTTTGAAGGCGCCGATCCGGTTCTGTTGCTTGCCAACTGCCCGGGCGAGCAGTTTGATATTTTAACCGTTGGGCATCTGGATGTTGTTCCGGCAGATCAAAAACTTTTTTTACCCATAATCGAAAACGGCCGCATTTATGCGCGCGGCGCGCTCGACATGAAATCATCAATCGCCGTCAATCTGGCCGCGTTGGCTTATGCAATGGATAAAAATATCCGCTTCGGGGTTCTGATTACGACTGATGAAGAAACCTCCAGCAACGGCATTAAGGCGTTGGTTAAAAAGCAGCCGATTGAAGCGCGAATCGTCTTTGATACCGATGCCGGCGATCTATATACTTTGTGCGACAAAGCCAAACATCCGGTAACTGTCAAAATAAACGCCGCCGGAGAAAATGCCCACAGTTCCCGCCCTTGGGACGGGATTAATGCCATCACCCGCCTGACCGACTGCCTGACCGAGCTGGAAAAAGACTTTACCCGGTTTGAAAAAGGGCAAGCCCGTCCCGAGAGCATTTGGGTGGACACAATGGTAGTTACGGCCTTCAACTCGCCAACAACATACAATATGGTACCGGCACAAGCGGAAGCGCTGGTCAACTTTCGCCTCACCGAAGAAATATCCCTGCCGCAGTTGGAACAGAGACTCCGGGAGAGCACCCGGCAATTTGGCTGCAATTATGAAATTCTGTTATGCAGCCGCGGCGTATATATGAACGCCGATTGCCCGGAAATTGCCGCCTACCGGGAAATTGCCGCCCAAACCGTCGGTCGCCCGCTTAAAATTTCACAAATGTGCGGCGGCACCGATGCTCGGATGTTTTCCGATCGTTCGGTGATTATCATGCACAGCGTTAATGGTGAGAACGCTCACGGCGACCGGGAATATGTAGAAATCGACTCGGTTGAGCAATTGCTGGAAATTGAAAAGAAATATATCGATGCCTTTATTGCCGGCAAAATATGAGTTCTTTTTATCTGTTTGCTGCCCGCAAATCATCAAAACAAAAAGAGCCGGTATAAAAACCGGCTCTTTTTCACACACATCTTGTTTACCAAATTCCGCGCGAAATCATAACCTGTGACGCCAGATAAACGGCATATACCGCAACGAAAAAAACGCCGGCGGTTCGGGTTATTTTGTTGCGACGGTAAACCAACGGCAACAACACCACGGTAGCCGCAAGCATCACCCACATATCATAGCGGACAAACTGCTGCGGAACCTCAACATCGGTAATGGTTGCGGCTGCACCCATGATGAATACGATATTCCAGATGTTGGAACCGAGAACGTTGCCGATTGCCAGATCGCTTTGCTTACGAAACGCCGCCATACCGGAAGTTGCCAACTCGGGCAGCGAGGTACCGAAAGCAATGATCGTCAGGCCGATGACTTCTTCCGAAACACCAAAAGCCTGAGCAATGCGAACAGCACCGTCAACCAGCAAATCTGCCCCATAGACGATACCGCCCAACCCCAAAACCGTTGCCGCGGAGACAAACCACCAGCTTTTGGCTGCCCACGGGCTCTGATTGTCGGCGCCCGGCGCTTCGCAATCGCTTTTGGAACTATGATAGTTGAAAACGACAAATGCCGCCAACATCAACAACATCACAATTCCCATCCAGCGAACAAAAACACCGGTCAGGGCAAAAGCAATAAAAGTGAGCGTCACCACCAGCAAAAAGCCATAATCGCGAAAAAAAGCCCGACGTTTGACCGCAATCGGAAAAATGACCGCTGTTCCGCCCAAAATAAGCAGAATGTTGGCGATGTTTGACCCCACGACATTACCCAGCACCAAACCTTCTGCCCCTTGCAAAGCCGAAGTGATGCTGACAACAAACTCGGGGGCCGAAGTTCCAAAAGCAACCACCGTCAGACCAACGATCAGAGGCGGAATTTTTAACTTATTGGCCATGGCAACCGAACCTTTGACAATGATGTCGGCGCCGGATATTAACAGTACAAAACCTGCCAATATCAAAAAAATCGATGTCATCATATTCTTTTCATTTATGTGTTTATTTTAAGATTAAGATAATAGGCATAATAAATTTCCATGGCAATTATGATAACAAAGTCAGACAGATTTGGCAAACAATTTCTGTTTCATAAACCCGGACAAATAAATCGAACCGGCATTGAAAATCCTCTTTACAATTTCTTTTTTAACCGCTAACTTGTGATGCAGATATGTCTTCGGGCATATCGAGGGCGTCGAAAACCCTTTATTCTTCTGGTCGTGGCATACGACTTGAAAAAACGTGCCGACTTCTTACCTCCGGGTGGATGTCGGCTGAATAAGGTTTTGGCCAAATAAGCCGAGCCATTTTAGAAGAATAGTGGTTTTCGAACATCCGCCCGCCTGATTTTTTCGGCGGGTTTTGTTGTAATGATTAACAAAGGATGTTCTCATGAAAAAATCTGTCTTACTTGCCGTGTTGATGCTTTCGGCCTGCGGAACCGTTTTGAGCGGCAGCAATCAAAATATCCGTTTTGACTCTAACCTCAAGGGAGTCAGGATTTTTGTTGACGGAATGGAGATTTGCAAAACGCCATGCGTCTATCCGTTGGAAAGAAAATCCGGAAGTGTGGTTGTGGTCGCCAAGAAAAAAGGCTATGAGGACAAACAGATTATCCTGAGATCCGGTCTTAACGGTGCTTCCGTTCTAAATCTTGTCTTCTGGCCATGCTGGCTTACCGATGTAGCCACCGGCGGCATATGGCAATACAGTCACAACGGCTTTTATGTCGAAATGGAAAAGGGTGATCTTGCTAGCCGTACCCCCTCATTTTTTCAAAAAGCTTCCTTTCGTCAGTATGCTTTGTCCAATTTTGGAGCTCTGAAACTGGATGCGGCAACCAACCGGATAACAAGCGAGAACTTTATCGCGCTGGAAGTTCTGAACAAACTGCCGTCCGCACAACTGCAAAAAATTGTCAACGATTCCGTTTCGCCGGTTAATCTTGTTGAAAATTTGGAAGAAGCCATCAAAAATCTTTGATTTTTTAGGCTAAAACAGTTCCAGAACCGCTTTGCCGTCTTCGGTCATTCGCTCCGGAGTCCAGGCCGGTTCCCATACCACTTTGACCGTTACCTGTCCGACCCCGCACAGGGCTGCCACCGCATCTGCGGCCTGTTGCGGCAAAATGCCGGCCACCGGACAAGTCGGCGCCGTCAAAGTCATATCAATTTCGACGTTACCATTATTTAACCGGCGAATATCGTAAATAAACCCCATATCATAGATATTGATCGGAATTTCGGGATCGCTGACATTTTTCAGGGCATTCACAATATCGTCGCCTGATGCGACAAGGGCACCTTCCGGCAACGGTTCTCCGGCCGTTGCCACATATTCTTCGGCCGGCGCCTGCGCTGCCAACGCCTGCAAAAGCTGCGCTTCCTGATCTTCGTCCAACAACTCCGCTTTGTCTTCGCTCATTTAATGCCTTTCCTTTCCTAAAAAAAACTCTTGGCTTTGTTGAGGGCTGCAACAAAGCGGTCAATATCTTCATGGGTGGTATACAGCCCGAACGATGCCCGTGCCAGCGAAGTATACCCCATTCGGGTAACAATCGGTTCGGCGCAATGATGCCCGGTTCGGATCGAAACCCCTTCCTTGTCCAAAACAAAAGCCACATCCTGAGGATGTATGTCTCCGAGGGCAAAGGCGATCACCGCCCCTTTTTCCGGCGCCGTGCCGACAATTTTCAGCTCGGGAATTTCGTCCAGCCGCATCTGCGCATATTTCAGCAGTTCTTTTTCATGGGCGGCAATATTGTCCAACCCCAGATTTTTCATATAGTTCAAAGCTTCGCCAAGCCCGACCGCTTCGGCAATTGCCGGCGTGCCGGCTTCAAACCGTGCCGGCGGTTCGGCAAAATCGGTATGTTCCAGCGTTACTTTCTTAACCATGTCGCCGCCGGTCTGATAAGGCGGCATCGCTGCCAGCAGTTCATATTTTCCATACAACACGCCGATGCCGGTCGGACCGTAAGTCTTGTGTCCCGAAAAGACCAAAAAGTCGCAATCAATATCTTTGACATCCACCGACTGATGAACGACAGACTGGCAGGCATCAACCAGACACAACGCCCCGCAACGATGAGCGGCCGTCGCTATTTGCTTAACCGGAAAAACGGTGCCGAGTACATTCGACATTCCGGCCACAGCTACCAACCGCGTTTGCGACGTCAGGGCATCGTAAAAATGATCGGGATTATAGCTGCCGTCATCATTCAGTTTGAAAAACCTCAGGCTGCAGCCGGTTTGGTCGCGCACCATTTGCCACGGTACCAGGTTGGCATGATGCTCGGCTTCGGAAAGCAAAATCTCGTCACCTGCTTTAAGATTGTTCAGCCCCCAGCTGGCGGCAACCAGATTAATCCCTTCGGTTGCCGAACGCGTAAAGACCACTTCACGGCTTTCGGCATTGATAAAAGCAGCCACGGTTTCCCGTGCTTTTTCATAAGCGACGGTCGCCTGCTCGGACAAATAATAGGCACCGCGATGAATGTTGGAATAGCCGGTACGATAAAAATTCATCATCCGATCCAACACTTTTTGCGGTTTTTGCGCCGAAGCCGCCGTATCCAGAAAAGTGTTGGGTTTGCCGTTGACCGGCAATAAAAGTTCGGGAAAATCTTTTCTTATTTCATACACATCATACATTTTTTTCTACCCATGCACGGACGGTTTGATACAGATCAATGCCGTTATGGCGTTTTTCGTACAGGTGTCCGCATTGTTCTAAAATAGTCATTTGCTTCGGACATTGCAAACCGGTAAACAATTTGTTGTTGTTATAAAGAGTGGATGAAGGATCCTGATCACCAGTGATCACCAGAGTCGGGCATTTGATTAAAAAGGCATCGCGCACCAGATCGTAGCGCAGCATATCGCGCACGACATCAAACGACAGCCAGCCGTTAAGTTCGGGATGATTCTTGTTTTCGCGATAAATCCGCCCTTCGCGCTGCCACTGCCGGTAACTGTCATGTTCGTTTAACAGGCGCGAACGCACAAAATATTTTCCGCCGACCATCGCCGCCACTGGCACCAGCAGGCTCACCCGCTCAGGGTGATCTTCGGCATATTTCAAAACGCTGCCGCCGCCCAGCGAATGGCCGCTGAGGGCAAACGGTTCGGCATAAAAAGGCTGCGTCGTCGCCCAAGCAACAACGGTATTCAGATCTTTGACAAACGAACTCAGCGTCGCAAATTCTAAACTGCCGTCACTGGCGCCGAAAGAATGGCGCGAATCGAAAGACACGACGACAAAACCGTTGTCAACAAACGCCTGAAGCGGACGCCGCACCATCACCTGCCCCTTGTGCCCGCTCAAGCCATGCTGCACAAAAGCCAGACGCCGGTTACCCGAGTGCTCCAGCCCTTCGACGCTGACGGCAATTTTTTCGCCTTGCTGATTGCTGATAAAAGTCTTCATATACCTTCCTTAAACCCGGCTACGCAACCACTCGCGGATTTCGGGCTGTTGTACTCGCCCGATCACATCATCCAAATAGGCATCAATCAAAATCCGGCGCGCTTCGTCTTCGCCGATCCCGCGCGAACGCATATAAAACAGTTGCTCCTGATCCAGTTCGCCACAAGCGGCACCGTGCGAACATTTGACGTTGTCGGCGTAAATTTCCAGCTCCGGCTTAACATCAACCTCGGCGTTGTCACTCAGCAAAATCGCCTTATGCAGCTGCCGGCCTTCGGTTTCCTGGGCATCGGGCGCGATCCGGATTTTTCCCTGAAAAACGCCTTTGGCCTCCCCGCCGACCACGCCTTTGATCAGTTGGGAAGAAAAAGTGCGCTCCGCCAGATGCTCAATATCAGTGGTGGTATCCAGCGTTGCCCAGCCGTTCATGACATAAGCCGCGTTAACCTCCGCTTTGGCCTCCCGGTCAACCAACCGTACCCGGGTTTCGTTGCGACCGAGGTCGGCGCCTTTTTGCAGGCAAAAACCGTTATAAATGCCGCCACCGCGAACTTGAACCGTCGTCAGGGCGATATGCACCGCCTTAAAAGCCTCGTCCTGAAGCTTGCAATGATTCAGCACTGCCCCCGTTCCCAAATAAATTTCACTGACAATATTATTGAAATAACGCGACTTGGCATCGCCGCTGTAATGATAATATTCCAACAAATCTGCCGCCGCCTCTTCCTCAATCACCACCAGAAAGCGCATATGAGACATTTGGTTGATTTCGCCGCAATCGGTATGGTTAATCAGCATCAGCGGCCGCTCAAGCCGGACTCCCCGGCCGATGCGGATAAACAGCCCTTCTTCCAGATAAGCGGTGTTCAATGCCGCAAAAGGATAATCGTTTAACTCAATATATTTTCCCAGCAGATGATTTTCTTCGCCGCTGAGTAACGCTTCCATCAGCGTTATGACCTCGACGCCGCGCGGCAGCGCCGGATAGACCGGAACAAACTGACCGTTATAAAAATGCAGCTGCCAGGCATTAAACGGCAAGTCAAGCCGGCAGTCGGGACCATAGTCATGCCCGTTGCAATTGCATCCTTCGCAACCGTCTTTGCCGCAATGACAAGACTCGGCCGCTTCGCGGCAATCGCTACAAGTTTCACCTTCAAACTCGGCAATGAATTTAGATGCCGACACCACAAAATCTTCGGCTTTCAGATTATGTAACCGGGTATATTTCCATGCTTCGGTTTTTGCAGTCGGCAGGCGGAAAGCTACCCGCCCCTTTTGCCGCAATCCTTCCAGCCGCGGAAAATCGGCGCCGAACAATTCAATATCCTGTATCAGTCCCGCCATCTTATTTTTCTTTCACAAACTCGGCATAGCCCTTTTCTTCCAATTCAAGAGCCAGATTTTTGCCGCCTGATTTAACAATATGCCCGTCGGCAAAAACATGGACAAAGTCGGGCACAATATAATTGAGCAGTCGTTGATAATGCGTAATCACCAGCAGGGAACGTTTGCCGTCGCGTAGACTGTTGACACCGTCGGCCACCACTTTCAGAGCATCGATATCCAACCCCGAATCGGCTTCGTCCAAAATTGCCAGCTGCGGTTTCAAAACCGCCATTTGCAAAGTTTCCAGCCGTTTTTTTTCGCCGCCGGAAAAGCCGACGTTCACCGGACGTTTGAGCATCTCGGCGTCAATACCCAGCTTACGCCCTTCTTCACGCACCATTTTGATAAATTCCATCGTATCCAATTCCGGCTCGCCGTGATATTTGCGCACCGCGTTGACAGCATGTTTGAGAAAGCTGGTTACCGGCACGCCCGGAATTTCCACCGGATACTGCATAATCAGAAACACGCCTTCGCGCGCCCGGTCTTCGGCCGACATTGCCATCAAGTCGCGGCCGCGAAGTTTTACGGTGCCGGAAGTGATTTCATAGCCCGGTTTGCCGCTCAGCAGGTAGGACAAGGTCGATTTTCCGGCGCCGTTCGGCCCCATAATCGCATGAACCTCGCCTTCGTTGATGACAAGGTTGAAACCTTTGATAATCTCTTTGCCGGCCACTTTGGCATGCAAATCTTCTATTTCCAATAAAGGTGTGTTCATTTCTTATTTATCCTACCGTTATTTTGTTTTTTGTTCCCACGCGTCTAAACGCTCTTCAATCACTTTAAGCTTGCCGCTTTTATAGTCCGCTACCTGCCGGTCGATGTTGTAACAGCATTTCAACTGGCCAAGCATGATTTCAACATCTGCCGCTTCTTCTATCAGTGCGGACAGATTGTCTTTGTTGCGGTTGACGTTCTTCAAAATCTCCTTCGTCAGTTCGGCCATTTCTTCCACCACCTGCAACATTTGCGGCCCTTTGCCCCAAACCCGAATGGCACGCCGATATAAATCTTCTTCCTTCATCCGACAACTCCTTTAACAAAAAACTTCTTCATCATAATTGCGAGAAACCGCCTGTTTGAAAAACAGCAGGCCTTCTTCGGCCAACGGCCTGAAATGGTTAGCATCGACACCGACGTCACAGCCGAAACGCTTACATTTCTGACGGCCGTGGATATGGCCGAAAGCATTGAACATTTGCGGATCCGCGCCCGAAGGTTTATGCGACAAATGCAACGGCTCACCATCCGACGTCGTGATAACGCGACTGAGGTCAACACTGGCAAAAGTGCGTTTCAATTCTTCCAGATATGCGGGATTGCGCCTGATTTCGTCACTTTCATAATTGCCCAGCACCAGATGAATATGGCCGTTAAGATGCATTGCAAATTCCAACTCGCCAAAATCTCCGAGATGCCATACGATATCTTCCGGCGCAACAATACGGTTCCAGTTAGCAACCAACGTCCAATCCATATCCCGCACCGTTTCAAACGGCCGCCGAGATAATTTCAAAGCACGTTCAGAACCAAAATGCGTATCGGAAGTAAAAAAGACCCGGCCATGGCTTTGCAAACGATGACGAACTTCCGCCACCGTTTGTTCATAGCTGTCAAATACCCGGCACGGCATATTTTCGCAACGTTTACAAATGTAGCTTTTTCCGGGAAAACCGTCAGCAATTCCAACCACCACCGTTTTGCCGGCGCGACGGTTAAAATCAGTGCGCCCCAGCCACTCGCCGAGTTCAAACCGACTGGTCTGGGCATAGCTGCGTCCTTCGACGTGTTGCGCTTCCGGCGGCAACCAGAACATGACAACATCGGCACGGCTTAAGTAAAAGGTCTCCCATTCTACCTGACGATCATAATCAAAGTTATCACTTTTTTCGCGACGGGGGTTGGCAATATAGACATCCAGGTCGGTCAAATCGGCAATTGCCCGTTGCTGCCAGTTTTCGGCACCCATGATCGGGCCGGCCAGAAAAACCAGCTTTTTATCATCGTGCCGCTGCGGCGGCAGATCCGGAGTTAACAGCATCATTATCCGACACTCCCTTCCAAACTGATATTGATCAATTTCGCCGCTTCAATGGCAAACTCCATCGGCAGCTGCTGCATCACTTCCTTGCAAAAACCGCTGACAATCAGGCTGACGGCATCTTCTTCCGAAATACCGCGGCTGCGGCAGTAAAACAACTGCTCGTCGCTGATTTTGGAAGTGGTAGCCTCATGTTCGAGAAGAGCGGTTTTGTTGCGGTTTTCGATATAGGGCACAGTATGCGAACCGCATTTCGAACCGATCAGCAGGCTGTCGCACTGCGAATAATTGCGCGCATTGGCCGCTGACGGCGCCACCCGTACCAAACCCCGGTAAGTTTGGTTGGAGAATCCGGCCGAAATCCCTTTGGAAATGATCTTGGAAACGGTATTTTTGCCGATATGGATCATCTTTGTTCCGGTATCGGCCTGTTGACGATTATTGGTCAGCGCCACCGAATAGAACTCGCCCACCGAATTATCGCCCTGCAAGATGCAGCTCGGATATTTCCAAGTAACGGCCGAGCCGGTTTCCACCTGTGTCCAGGAAACCTTGGAATTGACACCGCGGCAGGCGGCCCGTTTGGTAACAAAGTTGTAAACACCCCCCTTGCCGTCCTTGTCGCCCGGATACCAGTTCTGTACCGTCGAGTATTTGACTTCCGCATTGTCCAGCACCACAATTTCGACAATCGCCGCATGAAGCTGGTTTTCGTCGCGCTGCGGTGCCGTACAGCCTTCCAGATACGAAACGTAACTGCCTTCTTCGGCGATAATCAATGTCCGTTCAAACTGCCCGGTATTTTTGGCGTTGATACGAAAATAGGTCGATAACTCCATCGGGCAGCGCACTCCCTTGGGAATATATACAAACGAACCGTCGGTAAACACCGCCGAATTAAGACAGGCAAAGAAATTATCGGTATAAGGCACCACCGAACCGAGATACTTTTTGACCAGGTCGGGATGTTCGCGGACCGCTTCGGAGATAGAGCAGAAAATAACTCCCTTTTCCGCCAGTTTGGCACGATAAGTGGTCGCCACCGACACACTGTCAAACACGGCGTCTACTGCCACCACGCCGGCCAACACTTCCTGCTCTTTCAGCGGAATGCCCAGTTTGTCATAAGTTTCCAGCAATTGCCTGTCAACCTCGCCCAAGCTTTTGGGGGCAGTTTTCCGTTTGGGGGCCGAATAGTAGTACAAATCCTGATAATCGATTTTGTCATAGCACAATTTGGCCCAAGTCGGCTCGGTCATAGTTTGCCAGAATTCAAAGGCTTTCAGACGCCTTTCGAGCAACCACTCCGGTTCGCCTTTTTTGGCCGAGATAAGACGGATAATATCAGGATTCAGCCCCTTCGGAGCAGTTTCGGACTCGATTTCGGTGACAAAACCGTATTTATATTTATCGCCACTTTCGTCAATGATTTCCGGACTTGCCATTGTTTGTTCTTCTCCCACCGGCGCCACATCCGCGCCGTCTGTTTTCATCCCTGTTTCTGCCCGGTAATGTACTTTTTTTTGTCTTCAATTGCAAGTTCTATTTAAGAATAAAGAAAAAATTAAGCATCTTGCCGCTACAATGCTTTCAGTTTTTAAAAACACACAGAAGGTTATACAATTTGCGGGTTGTTCTGATATGGACGGTAATGTTATGGCTGACCGGCTGCGCCTCGTGGTTCGGCACGCCGGAAACGGTTGCCGTCGACCGCGGCGACACCCTCTACAGCCTCTCCAAACGATATGACATCCCGTTGCGCGACCTCATTGACGCTAACGGTTTGCGCCCTCCCTACACGCTCAAAGTCGGTCAGGTTCTCCGGCTGCCCGCCAGCAGTTACCATCTGGTGACGCGCGGCGATACACTGTACAGCATTTCGCGCCGTTACAACGTTGACGTCGCCGCCCTGAAAAAAATCAATGATATCAGCCCGCCCTACACCCTGGCAGTCGGGCAGAAAATTATGCTGAGAGGACATGCCGCCGCCCGGACAACCGCTACCGCCGCCCCCAAAAACAGTACCGGCCGCCGCAACTATACTGTCAGCGCGGTTCCCAAAAAGACGACCGCTCCCAAACGTTCAAGTTCTTATAACGTTTCCAAAAACCGCAAAACCAAGTTTGCATGGCCGGTGCGCGGAACGATCATATCCAAATACGGTACCATCGGCAAAGGACGCGCCAACGACGGCATCAATATCAAGGCCGGCCGGGGAACTGCGGTCAAAGCCGCCGACAGCGGCACCGTCGCTTATGCCGGCAACGAACTGAAAGGTTTCGGCAACCTGATCCTTATCCGCCATTACGACGGTTGGATTACCGCTTATGCCCATAACGATCGGCTACTGGTTAAAAAAGGGCAGAAAGTGCGCCGTGGCGAGAAAATCTCTACCGTCGGCACGACCGGCGGGGTCAACACGCCGCAGCTGCATTTTGAAATCCGCGCCGGAAAAAAAGCGGTCAATCCGGTTCTTTACCTGCCATAAATCCGCAAAAAAATGTTGACGATTTGACTTTTTATTATTGTTATCCTTAGATATTAGTGTATATTCGTGGCTAGTTAATTTATGCAAGGAGAAAAAAATGTTTATAAATGATGCTTTGGCTCAGACTGCAGCGGCTGCAACACCGCAGGTATCGATGACCAGCACTTTTGTTCAGCTGGCGCTGATTTTCGTCATTTTCTACTTTATGCTTATTCGCCCCCAGCAGAAGAAAATCAAACAGCACCAGATGATGCTCGAAGCTATCAAAAAAGGTGACCACGTCATTACCGGCGGCGGCATTTACGGTACCGTTACCAAAGCCGACCCCGAAAAACTGGAAGTCAAAATCGCCGAAGGGCTGACCGTTACCATCAGCCGCATGACGGTGCGTGACGTGATCGATCCGCAGGCTCAGCCGGTTGCGCCGGCAGCTCCCAAAGCCAAGAAATCATCCAAAGAAAAAAAATAAGAGGGAACTTTTATGTACAAACTATCAAGATCCAGAATTTATCTTATTCTCGCTATTTGTTTAGCCGGAATATTTTTTGCGGTGCCGAACCTTGTCGGCGACAAAACCAAACTGCCTAAATGGTGGCAGCCGGTCAATCTCGGACTTGACCTTCAGGGCGGTTCCAACCTGCTGCTGGAAGTTAAAATCGATGACGTCATCAAAGAAAGAATGGCGTTGATTGAAGATTCCGTCCGTCAGGCTTTGCGTGAAAACAAGATCCGTTACCAAAACCTGAAAGCCGGTGCCGATAGCGTCAAAGTTAAAATTGATAATATTAACGCCCGCAGCAAAGCAATTTCGGCTTTCCGTAAAATTGACGACGGTCTTCAAGTCGAGGAAGGCAGCGACGGCATGATCGAAATCCGTTATACCGAGCAGGCCCTGAACGAACTGAAACTGAAAGTCGTCGACCAGTCGATCGAAATCGTCCGCCGTCGTATTGACGAAACCGGAACCAACGAACCGTCAATTCAAAGCCAGGGTGCAGACCGAATTGCGGTTCAGCTGCCGGGCGAACAAAATCCGGAACGGATTAAAGCCCTGCTCGGCAAGACCGCCAAGCTGTCTTTTAATCTGGTTGACAGCCGCACGTCGGCTGCCGATGCCCGCCGCGGCAAACTGAGCAACACTTCCCGCCTTATCAACAGCGCGGAAGGCGAAACGCTGGTGATCAGCCGCAAATCGGTGGTCAACGGCGAACATCTGGTGGACGCCCGTGCCGCTTTCCAAGACGGCATCCCGGTTGTCAGCTTTAAGTTTGACAGTATCGGCGGCAAAAAGTTTGGCGAAGCGACCCAAAACAACGTCGGCGAAAGACTGGCGATCGTGTTGGACAACGAAGTTATTTCTGCGCCTAATATTCAGACTGCCATTCTCGGCGGATCGGGACAAATCAGCGGCAACTTTACGTTGGAATCGGCTCAGGAACTGGCTCTGTTGCTGCGTTCCGGCGCCTTGCCAGCACCATTGGAAGTGCTGGAGGAAAGAACGGTCGGCGCCGGGTTGGGATCCGACTCGATTAAAGAAGGCATCACCGCTTCGGTTATCGGTTTGATTGCCGTAGTTGCCTTTATGATTGCCGCCTACGGATTGTTTGGTATCTTCACCACGATCACCGTTTTCTTAAACCTGTTCCTGATGCTCGGTGTTTTGAGCATTATCGGTGCCACCCTGACTTTGCCCGGCATTGCAGGCATCATCCTGACAATCGGTATGGCCGTTGACGCCAACGTACTGATTTTTGAAAGAATGCGCGAAGAAGTTAAAAACGGACGTTCGACCCGTGACGCTGCCGAAGCCGGTTTTACCGAAGCTTGGGCAACCATCGTCGACTCCAACCTGACAACTCTGGTCGCCGCATTTGTTCTGCTCTATTTCGGCAGCGGCCCGGTCAGGGGCTTTGCGGTCACACTCGCTATCGGTATTGCCACTTCGATGTTTACTTCGGTTACCGTTACCCGATTGATCATCACCGGATGGCTGCAAAAATACAAGCCGACCAAATTGCCGATTTAACCAGAATGATAAGGATAATAAAGAAATGAGAATTTTTAGCTGGGTAACCAAAGACACAAACATCGACTTTATGAAATACCGCAAAGCGGCCTATGTTTTGTCGATTGCAATGGTGATTTTATCCGTTGCGTGTATTATGATCAAAGGTTTCAACTACGGCATTGACTTTTCGGGCGGTATTCTGATCGAACTGAAGAGCGAAAACAAAATTGACATGGAACAGGTGCGGAAGCAGCTGACCGAAGTGGCGCTTGACGAAGTTAACTTGCAATCCATCGGCGATTCCGGTACCGAAATGATGATTCGTGCCCAAACCAAATCACAAGACGAAAAAGAACAAATGAAAGCAGTCAACGCGATTAAGCAGATTCTCGGTAGTCAATACGAGTACCGCCGGATTGAGCTGGTTGGTCCGCAAGTCGGCGGAGAATTGAAAAAGGCCGGCATTGTTGCTTCACTTATCGCGGTATTGGCAATTACACTTTACATTTGGTTCCGTTTCGAATGGCAGTTTGCTCTCGGCGCCATGGTCGGTTTGCTTCATGACCTGATCACGACGGTCGGTTTACTGTCACTGTTTGATTTTGACATCAGCCTGACCACGGTAGCCGCCGTACTGACGCTGGCTGGCTATTCGGTCAACGATACTGTGGTCAACTATGACAGAATCCGCGAAAATCTGCGCAAATACAAAAAAATGCCGCAATATGAACTGCTGAACAAAAGCATCAATGACATTTTTTCGCGTACGATCTTAACCGGACTGACAACATTGCTTGCTTCAGTGGCGTTGTTTGCCTTCGGCGGCGACACACTGCGTAGTTTTTCGTTTACCATCGTATGGGGCGTCATTGTCGGAACTTATTCTTCGATTTATGTTTCCAGCACCATGCTGAACCTGTTTAACCTGAGGGCTAATCAGGGGGTTGAAAAAGCCATCAACCCATTTGGTAACGTAGAATAAAGTCGGATCAACAAAAAACACCTGCGTTAAACGCAGGTGTTTTTTTTATTGTCCGATAACTTTTGCTCAGACGCGGCGCTTACGTTGCAGATACCACAACATACACCGGGTCACAAACCAAATCCATACCGCCGCGGTAAGACCGAAACACAGATTAACCAGAGCTTCGGAAGGCGGAAGTGCCTGACGCAATTCGTCGGTGGTCGGAATGCCCGATAATGCCAGCCGGTTAACAACATAAACACTGTCTCCGGGCTGAAAATGCAGCAGGAGATGGTTCGTCACCGGATAAACGGTGCTGTCGCCGACCAGACGGATTCCTTCCGTATGCATCAGGGCAACTTCTCCGGCAGAGGCATCGACGTATTCGATTGTTTTCTGTTTGCAAGCAAACAAACCGACCGCCTGAATTTCCATTTTCAGTTCCTCCCGCATTTTTCGGTCATGTTTAGATTTGAGCGCCACCGAACCGCAGAAGAGAAAAACGGCCAGGATAAAAACCGTTACCAGCGAGCTAAAGCTAATTTTTCTCATCATCTTGATATTTAATAGTTAACAAATAATTTTCTCTTGTTTTTAATATAACTTTCCTCTTTTAATTTGTCAAAAACTATTACACCGCTTGTTTTAACACTTCGGAAGATTATATCAAAAATAACATAAACGGCACCGCGGAGAGCGCGCGACTGCCGCTGCTGCAAAAATTATTGCAAAGGCGTTAATTTTATGTTATAAAGGTCGTTGAATTGTAACTTTGGGTGTTATGTTATGATCATAGACAGTGGTAATGCTAGACAAAGAAACATTCTGACAAACAAGTGTTTTTACCAAACAACCGCTCAAATTATGCATGACTTTGAGCAAAAAGGATATGCAAACTCGGCTGATGAAACGCTGAAGGTTATTAATGCGTATCATTCCCTGATTAAGAAAAAAGTCAAAAACAATTTCAACGCGGATTATAATGCGGCATTTCAAAAAATTGATGAAGCCATTAAAATGCTGGCCAATAAAGTATATTATGAGTATGACCGCCGCAGTTATGATGAGGCGTACCGCTCTTTTGAAGAATTTGACTATGTCAATGCCATCATCGGCCGTCAGCGCATCAAGAAATCCAGTTAAACAAAAATCCCGGAAAACGCCGGGATTTTTTTTGCCTCTATTCTGAGGATAGTCGGCAGATGTTATTTGCATCCGCTACGTTTTCGGAGTAATAGTTATTTATTATAATTCAATTTTAACGGATGTGTGACTATGAAAGACATTTCAGTTATCGGCTGCGGACGCTGGGGAACATTTCTGGCCTGGTACGCCGCCAACCGCTGCAAAGGCAAAATCGGCAACGTTTTGATGTATGATCTTAAAACTTCACCCAACTTTATTGAGTTGCGCGATACCCGCAAGAACGAGTATCTCGGTCTTTCGGATAATATGCATTTGTTTGAAGATCTTGACCGGATTTTGGTTAATGACACTATAATCGTTTCAATCGGCTGCCAGCACTTGCGCTCGCTGGCCCGCCAGCTAAACGGCTATAACCTCGGCGGCAAAACGTTTTTGTTAGCGATGAAAGGCCTGGAAGAACCGGGCGCCAAAATCATGCATGATGTTTTCAAGGAAGAGATCAAACAGGATATTCATGTGGCAACCCTTGCAGGGCCGGGTCACGTGCAGGATTATATGAAAAACGTTCCTTCCGCCGCCGTCATTGACAGCTTGGAAGAATCGACCAAAGATTATCTGATCAAACTGTTGCAAAGCGATTTGATTCGTTTTTATTACGGCTCGGATCTGATCGGCGACCAAATCGGCGCCGCGCTCAAGAATGTGATCGGTCTCGCCGCCGGCATTCTGGACGGTTTGGAATGGTATGGGCTTAAGGGAGCCTTAATGGCACGCGCCCCAGTTGAAGTCGGCCGGCTGATCAAACATTTCGGCGGCAATCCGATGAGCGCTTACGGCCTGGCACATTTGGGTGATTATGAAGCAACTCTGTTTTCCAGATACAGCCACAACCGTTCTTACGGCGAAGCTTTTGCCCGCGGCGAAAAATTTGCCAAGCTGGCGGAAGGGGTTCCGACTTTGAAAGCGGTTAAAATGATCGCAGATCAGGAGGGCATCGATATGCCGATTTGTCAGGCTTTGTATAAGGCCATTTACGAAAACGCCGATATTGAACAGACGATTCGTTCGATTTTCGAACGTGATTTAAAACGCGAGTTTTAAATTTGATATTGTTTTTTTACGATCCCGCCTTTCAAGGCGGGATTTTTTAGCAGTAGCTACAAAATTAACTTGACAAAATTTTGTTTTAGTCTAAATTAGAAGGTAAGAAAAAATTATTAATCAACTAAATACACGAAACATGAAAGAGAACAAAAAACCCCAGTTCGGTACCGCAGTCAACACCAGCAAAAAAGCCGGTGAAGAAGGAGCAGCAAAGCTTCGGCAATTTATGCTCGAAAAGTACGGACAAGATCCCGCCACTATGACGAAAGCCGCCAAAAAGGCCTTCCGAAAAATGGCAAAAGAACTCCTCGAAGCGAAACAAATCGACAAAGAGGAGTACAACAAGATCTGTGAGGCCCTCAAGTAACGTATTGTTACTTCTCTTTTTTTGAGAAAGCACCAACCCCTTAAAGGTTGATGCTTTTTCTTTTTTCTAAATTGTTTTCTGCGCCAAATAATGATGAACTTTATCGGCAATTTTCTGCTGCACCGTCTTATCACGGTTATACTGCCCCAAAAGATCAAGCAGCATGTCAAAATAACCGTGTTCCGCGCAAAGTTGATAAGAGGCTTTATAATTAAGGTCATAAATCCATGACAGACAGCATAAAAGACGATCGCAATATGATTTGATTGTGCCGGTCAAAATCACCCGTTCGGCATCAAACTGCGCCACCACGTCGGGCGAAAGTTGCGCCTGTCGCACCTCTTCGCTCATAGTAACCAAAAACGGATCTTTCTTTAAATTGTCTTCATAGCGCTGGATGTAAAAGTTGGCCAGCTTATCTGCATCACGCACCCAGCCGAGAATCGCCCGCAATTGCCTCTCTGTTTCCGCATCGGCAGCCTCCCGAAATTCGGGATCTTGCTCAAATTTCTCCATCATGTGCCCGTGATGCTTTAACGAAGCCAGAATACGAATATCGTTATAGCCGGGCTTGTCTTTCATCATATCATAGCTTAAAACACCATGGTCATAACATTTGGAAAACCATGAACCATGATCGGCAAAAGCATTATCGCGGTACATATTATAAATTTCCATAAAACGTCCGATATCATGAAACAGCAGCGCCTTTTCCCCCATATCACGAAATTGCGCCGTTTCTTGTTGCAATTGCGGTTCCCGGGCAGCAATTTCCCGACCGATTGTCAGCACCTGAATAGAATGGCGATACTTCTTGGCCGCAAATACACGGCAGAACTCACTGTCATAAACAGCATCATACAAGGGACGAAACATCCGATTAAAGAATTTCAGATCGACACGATTCATTTTATTCTCCTGGCCTTCAGCTTAGTCCAAACATTTTAACAATCGCTTAACATCCTTTCTTTCAACAAAAAAGGATGGAGACATCTCTGTCTCAATCCTTTTTATTCAGTCTTACGACTCATTTCCTCCGGCTTTTATTCCAGGCCTGACGTTTCGCTTCAGTTGCAGGCGGAATTTGTGAAACAAACATCACGTCGGCTGCGGTCAAAAATTTTTTCTATCATAAACTTATAATTATACAATCTCTGTGCATATCATTAATTTGACCGTTTGACAATCTCGCGGGTACAAAATTCAAGATTATTCAGCAGCTTCCCATTTGCAACGCACCGGAGACACAATGCGGCCTTCTGCTTTGAGCACCTTAAAAGCTTTGTCAATCTCTTTGCGGTCCGCTTGCAGCATTTTTTCAACATCACCGGCACTGACCAGGCGGCCGGCTTCTTTGATCGCTTTTAATACCTGTTCTTTCATTTGGTTGTCCTTTCAACAGTTTTTTCTGATTATTTATTTTATTATAAGAATGTCCAACTGAGAAACAAGCTAAAAGCGAAAATCATTCTCACTTTTAAAACAGCTTGGCCAGTAGCCCCCTTCAGCCTCTCACGGTGAAGCATATGCAGGCGGCAATCGGTTTTCCCCTCTTTATAAAAAACAAAAGATAAATATATCTATTTGATAACTTATCATTTTATAAGGATTGTCCAATGTCATTTGTTTATCTCTTTTTAGCCGGAATTTGCGAAACCTGTTGGCCGTTTGGTTTTAAAATGGCGCAAACTTCAGATTCCCGCGATGGCTGGATCGCTTTTTCGCTGCTGACAATGACTTTAAGTGTCGTGTTCTTTTATGCTGCACAAAAACATTTATCTCTGGCAACGGCTTATCCGATTTGGACCGGCATCGGCGCACTGGGCGCTTTTTTAGTCAGCACGCTTTATTTTCACGACGCCGCAACTTGGGTCAGTTGGCTGGGTTTGGTTTTAGTTGTCGGCGGAATCGCCCTGATCGACGGCGGTTCTTAAGTGACAGCTGAGTCTGTGTTGTCACGGACACCTGTCACTGTTTTTCAAAACTTCAGCACAAAGTAAACTTCCACTACTTTGGTGATTCCCTCATACAGTCCGACTGAAACATTCAACCATTTGCAATCATAGATCTGTCCCACAATTCTGAAACAAGTTATAGGACATATCTCTCCCTGTGCGAAAATAATCTTTACTCGATCGGCCAAAGGTAAATCCCGGCCATAAAACATAAACATCCCAATCTTTCATTAAATTCAGGTTGACCCCGGCATTAAACGTAAAACCGCCGCTGACCGAGATCTCCTGTCGATGAGAAACTGTAGATTTTCTTTCCTCACCGTGCCACTCCTCCAAATGACAATAAGAATAACTCTGGTTCTCAACCGATAAAATTTTAGTTTGTTAACTGAGAAAGTAACTTATCCCTAAAACCCGGCATATAATACTTCTCATAATAATTGCTGATTAGTTTTATTGTTCCTTTTTGGCTGCAAAATTCAATTGTTTGCGCGAAAACACTCTGCTGTTTTCTATCCAACTTAAAAAACTACGGTTAAATCAGCCGCTTTAAGATAATAGTGCATTGATTTTAATAAATTTTTATGTGAAATTTCTTTCGATGTGCTTTTCTTCAGTCTCGGTTTTTCTTGGTACTTGTCCGATCTTTACACCTTTTGTTCTTTTTTTCTTCCCCCTGTCTTTTTTTTTCGCCGGTTCTTTGACTTCGGCTCCCCTCCAAAAACTTTGGCATTCTTCGGATGGATTCGCAACAGTCTTTCCTTGTCGTTTTTGACTTGTCCTTATAAGCTTTACTAAGGTTCTGCATATTTTCCACTTTCTTTCGCACTCTCCTTATTCATCAAGATTTGCTCGTTCTCGGGTCTTAGTTCTTCCATGCGAGGCCCAACCTTTCTTCCCCATCATTCTTCTCGCTTTTTTAACACTCGTTCCTTATTCTCTCGGGACATTCTTTCCATTTTCTTTCCAAACTGCATCATCTTCCCATCTCCTTTCCTCCCTTTTTACCGGCTGTTTTTCTTATCCAAAATTCGCTTACAATGAAAAAACGTAGATATTGGGTTTTAAAGAGACCCAACCTGTATGTCAAAAAGGTTTATCTTTATTGAAAGAGGGTCTTTAATGACTAAATTAAACGTATCCAAGGACAGGAACCTGTATTTTAGAATATAAGTTGCTGTTATGCGGATACTTTTCAACAGCAGCTGATATTTGTATATAGGTGTTGTTTTAAAGGGAGAGAGAGCCGGTTTTTACCGGCTCTCTTTTTATATCCTCAAAACCACGCACCAGCCAAAAGCTTACAGCTTTGCAGAAAAAGATCCTCACCGACTTAGCCGATGGCTCTTCTTTAAAAGTGTTGCCAGCAAACGCCTTGCGGGCATATGGCAGTCTGACGGGGCGAAAATTACTTGCTGCCCGTAAACGGGTCAAAATCCATCGTTAATAGACTTTGCTCCGCATCTTCCTTTAGTTGATTTCGTATGTACTCCGCTATCTTTTGAGTATTCTTTCCTATGGTATCGACATAGTCCCTCGGCACCAGAATTACCTGCCTCTATATTTATATCTTGCATTTCCCCACCGTCCATATATCGAAAGACCACTTTATCCTTTGAAATGGCCCATTATCGAACTTACCGAAAATTTAGGCGCTATCTCCGGTAACATATAAATATGGTCCGTCTTCTATACTTCCTATCCCTTTCCACCGGCATAATTCTCTAAGAATCTGTCCTATTTCTCAACGACGGCCTCCATGAACGGCTCTTATAATTTTTCTATTTTTCATTT
>UQCS01000010.1 GCA_900539605.1 uncultured Azospirillum sp.
CATATTTTGTATTTATTTTTATTACATTTATAGTATATATAGTGTGTAAATGTTAAAATTAAGACAATTGATGAAAGGAGAATAAAATGTCTGATAACAGTTGGAGCCGCAGGATGGCAGCAGAGTGGATCAGTGATTTGGCAAGACGGGGGGAGATTGATCCCTCATATGCCGAAGGAATCAACGATCAAAGCCAGGAAAAAAGCCGATGCAAGCTGGCAGGCAAGGGGTATTCGGGATATATCCGAGGTATTCGAAAAATGACGATTGGGCCGTAACAAAAAAATTTCCGACTCCTTCTTTAGGGGTTATCCAGAAATATGAAGCGCCGTATTATGTGGATGAGGATGATTTATATGATCGTGAAATATTAAAAATGGCTGACGGTGATAATACCAGATACCAAAATTTGCAAAAAGGAAGTAAAGAATGGGAAAATGTTAGTTATCATCCGTATTTGGATTCTACTAATAACCGGACGATCGGTTGGGGAACGAATATTCAAAGCCCGAGAAAACGTAAAACAGTTCGTTGGAATAATGGGGTGAGTGATGAAGAAGCTGACCGGGAGATGAGAATAAAAATTGATCCTTTAGCCGGGCAAAACTTGCGGGCAGGAGCATTTGAAACAGAAAGCGATCTTCGAATCAGCCCGGAAGAAGCGGATCGTTTGTATAATATTGATTATCAGGTTGCGGTGAATGATGCGCGAAAAGTGATCCCGGGATTTGACAATCTGCATCCGTTTTTACAAAAGCCGATTGTTGATATGGCTTATAACCTCGGCGCGTCCAAATTTCGTCAATATAGTAATTTTCGGCGGGCAATTGAAGAAGGGAGATATGCGGATGCTGCGGCAGAAAGCTCTCGGAGAAATATTCAGGTAGATCGAAACAACTGGACACGGGATCACCTGTTGATATTTGAGCGTTTTTTGAAAGAAAGACAGCACCTGCAGAACTTGCATCGACAAATGAAACATGGAACCGATATACCACATCAGTTGCAAAGAGCATATTTGCCGTATGAAGGTTAACGATTGACAATAAGTGTCGGCAAAATATATGATATTAAAAAACATCAAGAGAAAGTTTTGAGAGATGAATAAAAAATATCTGTATTTTCCGGCACTTTTATTGTTGATGCTGAGCGGGGAAGTCGCAGCTAGGCATTTGAAGAATGAGTTTTTTAGTAATCGCTTGTGCAGCCCGAACCGATACCGGGGATGTTATGAGATGGACGAATTCGGTATCCGCAATACGAATCCGCTCTATCACCGGCCGGAATGGACGTGTGTTTTAAGCAAAGACGAAGGGGCTCACGTTATTTATGAATGCAAAAATCTGCACAGGGGGCGGAGTTATCGGATAGACGTTTATTCGGTGGGCAAAGGACCGGACGGCAAATGCCGCGCTTATCTTCGGGAAGAACTGACAAAAGATATGGAATATTATAAACGATTTAAGAAAAAAGAGTTTCTGCACGGCGGCGGTATTTTGGATATGTATCTGCAGACGGAAGCGACAGAGTGCGGCGACACGACGGTTCCGCCGCCGTTGCACCGCCGGTGGCGCTACGCGCCGAAAGTTCCGGATAAGGAATTTAAGAATCCGCGATTTGGCCAATACTACTGGCAAGGCAATGAAAAGTACACTGCTGATAGACGGCTTTATCCGAATAAAATAGCCGAATATGAAGAGGGCGGACTTTTTGAAGAATTAGAGTGCGCATTGATTGAAAATGAGGAAGACCGGATTACTTATGAATGTGATGACACGGTTTATAGTAAGATAGAGACATATAAAGGAAAGGAGTATTATTATTATACCTTGACGGTTTATAATGAAGGGGAAGAAATTGAAGCGGTACACATGGTTGAAAGGCGTGCGGAAGATTTTGGTGACCCCTTGATGTCTCGTGATGAATATGTGGGCTATCGCAAAGGTCGCTTTGAATAGAGATCGTCTGCTGATATAGGTTTGGGCGGTTGGCGCAAACAACGGTTTGGAATTGGGAAAAGGTGCCGGCTGCTTCTTTTGCGCTTTACAAAAATTCTTTTGCGCGGCATAATGCAAACGTAAATATTATGGAGTATTCAGGGCATGGATGATGCTGTATGTCTGCATAATGCGAATGTATATACCGGTTTTTCGGTTATGAAAAACTGTGCGATTTATATTAAAGACGGTAAAATTGCCGATGTTTACAACGAAAAAAGGTTTCAGCAAAAAAAGTTTTCTTCCAAAGTGCGGGTAATTGATTTGCTTGGTGCAAACGTGATCCCGGGTTTTATGGATACGCATATTCACGGCAGCGGCGGTTTCAGTACCGATGACGGCGACTATCGTTCAATTCTCGGAATGTCTTCTTTTTTGGCAAGATACGGCATAACCTCGTTTATTCCGACAATCGGTGCAACTCCCGAAGCGGATATGATGAAAAAAATTAAAGCTGTTTTGAAAGCGATGGGCCGTGAAAGCGGCGCACAGATTTTGGGGATTCACCTCGAGGGACCGTTTTTGTCGCCAGCGAGAATCGGCGGTCAGCTGGCGGAAGGCATATCTCCGGTTGATTTGGGGCTGATGGAGCGTATTTATAAAGCGGCGCGGGGGAAAATTATCAATATGACGGTGGCACCGGAATTGAAAAATATGCGGGAACTGGCGCTTTATTGCATTGAACGCGGCATTATCCTGCAGGCCGGGCATACCGATGCCACGTATGAACAGATGATTGAAGGGATGCAGGTTAATATTATGCATTTGACCCATATGTTCAATGCGATGCGGCCGCTACATCACCGTGAACCGGGTGTGGTGGGTGCCGGTCTGATTCATGCGGAGATTTCGTGCGAGTTTATCGGGGACGGTGTTCATACCAACCCGAATTTGATTAAACTGCTGATGCAAAGCAAGCCGATCGGCAAGTTGGTTTTGATCAGCGATGCTTTGAAATATGCCCATGCCGAACCGCCGACGGATGCCGATTTTTATTTTGACAAATGTTTCAAACGCAAGGCCGATGAGGTGATTATCGGTTCGGGAATTACAATGTACGACGGTTTTCGTAATTTGATCGAATATGGCGTCAGTCCGGAAGATGCGATCCGGATGGCAGCGGTCAATCCGGCGCAGATTATGAAACAGGCGGGCAAAGGGATGATTGTTCCCGGATATGACGCCGATCTGATTATTATGGACAAGAGCTTTAACCTGGTTGATACAATGGCCGGCGGCAAATTTATACGGGAGAAAAAATTATGAGAGTGATTATCAAAAACGACTATGACGAATGTTCTTTGTGGGCAGCCAATTATGTGGCCTTTAAAATTAAGGCCTTTCGTCCGACCAAAACACGGCCTTTTGTTTTGGGACTGCCGACCGGTTCGACGCCGCTCGGGATGTATCGATGCCTGATCGAAATGGTGAAAGAAGGAAAGCTTTCTTTTGAAAATGTGGTGACTTTTAATATGGACGAATATATCGGACTGCCGCCGGCACATCCGCAGAGTTATCACTATTTTATGGAAGAAAACTTTTTCAAACATATTGATATCCGTCCCGAAAATATTAATATTTTGAACGGGATGACCCGCGATTTCGGCAAAGAGTGTGCCGAATATGAAGAAAAAATCCGCCGCTATGGAAAAATTAATCTGTTTATCGGCGGTGTCGGTGAGGATGGGCATATTGCATTTAACGAACCGGCTTCTTCGTTATCTTCGCGCACCCGGGTGAAAACTCTGACCAAGGATACAATCAAAGCAAACTCACGCTTTTTTGACGGTGATGAAAGTCAAGTGCCGACAATGGCGCTGACAGTCGGCGTCGGCACCATTATGGATGCCGAAGAAGTTATGATATTGGCTACCGGTCCCAAAAAAGCACGGGCGCTTCACCATGCGGTGGAATGCGGAATTAATCATATGTGGCCGGTCAGCATTTTGCAGATGCATCGTTACGGAATTGTGGTTTGTGATGAAGCCGCCACCAGTGAACTGAAGTCGGAAAACGTGCAGTATTTCAAGGATATTGAAAGCCGGGTTATGCCGTGAAAGCAATATGAACCGGTGCGGCCGGAAAGTTTGCCGGGACGCTTTTTAACCCGAAAGCCGTTTATGCTTGCCAAGTTGGGAATTATTACCTATATTCAGGCAAGTTATGAGGAAAAAGACAATGGTTGAAGTGGTAACTTTAGGCTGTCGGATTAACAGCTACGAATCTGAAATTTTAAAGGAAAAATTTGCCGGGATGGAACATCTGGTGATTGTCAACACCTGTGCGGTTACCCGTGAAGCGGAAAGACAATGCCGGCAAATGGTGCGAAAACTGCGCAAACAGAACCCTCAGGCGAAAATCGTGGTAACCGGTTGTGCCGCTCAGATTAACCCGAAGTCTTTTGCCAGAATGCAGGAAGTGGATTTGGTGTTGGGAAACCGTGAAAAAGCCGCACTTGAGAAATATATTGTCGGCGAAATTTCCGAAAAGACGGTGGTCGGCGATATTTTTGATTATGATAAATATGACGATTTTCTGATTACCGGTTTTGAAGGACGGCAGCGGGCATTTGTTCAAATTCAGCAGGGATGCGACCATCGCTGCACCTATTGTATTGTGCCGTTTGCACGCGGTAACAATCGTTCGGTTCCGGAAGCCGACGTTTTGCGACAGATCGGCGTTTTGCTGGAACAGGGGTTTGAAGAAATCTGTCTGACCGGCGTTGATGCGTGTTCTTATCGGCCGTCGTTCAGCGGGCTGGTCAATAAGATTGTTGAAACTTTTCCGGCTTTGCCGTCGCTGCAGTTCGGGTCGCTGGATCCGGCGGCGGTGGATGAAGCGTTTATTGCGTTGGTCGGCAGATATAAAAACATTTATCCGCATTTTCATTTGTCGGTGCAGTCGGGTGACAATTTGGTGTTGAAAAGGATGCGCCGTCGCCATTGCCGCGAAGATGTGATAAATTTGTGTTCGAAGATCCGTGCCGTGCGGCCGGAGGCAACATTCGGCGCCGATTTTATCTGCGGTTTTCCGACCGAAAGCGAGGAGGCCTTTGTTAACACGCTTAAGTTGGTGGATGAGGCGGGGATTGAGCGGCTCCATGTCTTTCCGTATTCGGAACGGCCGGGCACGCCGGCAGCGCTGATGCCGCAAGTGCCGGTAGAAACACGCCGCGAGCGGGCGAAAAAATTGCGCGAAAAAGGAGAAACGGTTAATGGTTAAGTGGTTGGAAAAGCTGGGATTGGGACTGAAAAAGTCTTCACAGAAGATCGGTGACGGCATCAGCGGAATTTTTACAAAAAAGCGTTTGGATACGGAAACCCTGGATGAGTTGGAAGAACTGTTAATCAGCGCCGATATGGGCGTAAAAACGGCTGCCGAGGTGGTCAAAGGTTTTGCCAGAATCCGTCAGGACAAAGAAATCTCCGATCAGGAGATCCGGGAAAACCTTGCCGCTGAATTACAGAAAATTTTGCAGCCGTGCGAACAGAAACTGATAATTGACCGTCAAAAAAAACCGTTTGTGATTTTGATGGTTGGCGTTAACGGTGCCGGAAAAACGACCACCATTGGTAAGCTGGCAACCAAGTTTAAGGCAGAGGGGTTAAAGGTATCGCTGATTGCCGGCGATACGTTTCGGGCAGCGGCAGTTGAACAGCTTCGGGTGTGGGGCGAACGTTCCGGTGTCCGCGTTTTTGCCGGAGCGGACGGCTGTGACAGTGCCGGGTTGTGTTTTGACGGGTTGAAAGAGGCGGTGAAAGCCGGGGATGATGTTGTTTTTGTTGATACAGCCGGTCGGTTACAGAATAAAAACGGGCTGATGGACGAATTGAAAAAAGTGGTGAAGGTGATGCAAAAGGTTATTCCCGATGCACCGCACGAAACTTTGTTGACATTAGATGCAACAACCGGGCAAAATGCTTTGTCTCAGGTGGAGACATTTAAACAATGTGTTCCGGTATCGGGGTTGGTTGTGACCAAGTTGGACGGAACAGCCAAAGGCGGTGTGGTGGCCGCGGTTGCCGGAGAGAATCCGACGCCGATTTATTATATCGGGGTGGGCGAGGGAATTGACGACTTGGATCGTTTTTGTGCTGCCGATTACGCTTGCCGTTTAGTCGGGTTGGATTAAGGCAGCTGAGTGTTTTGAAGACGCCTGTCAGGTTAACCCGGCAGGCGTTTTTCTTGGATTTAAATATTTGACAAAAATTTCGTAAAGTGATATCATGAAATTGTTTATTTAAGAGTATGTTCATTATTAGGTTGATTTTTAATTGTTGTTTTTGGGTTTTGCTCAAACTGACGATTGATGAAATTATGGCCGAATTTGAAGTAACCCTGCAAATAGGCAGTTGTGCGGACGGTTTTTTTACCGTTGTCTCTCGGACAGCTTAATAATTTTAACCCAATCGGAGACTTGGGCGCCATTAAATTCTATATCTTATGGCAACTTCAAACAACGCAGAGAGTGTAAACAACGTAGCAAACAAAGCATGGAACGTGCTTAAGTGGACCGGTCGCGCACTGGAAAAAATCGGAAAGGGGATCGTGATCATTATTGCCTTGTTGGCAATAACCTTCATCTTCTTCAACCCGCTCTTCTTCGTCCCGTACAGTCTGCTGGCACCGCGCAAGGCAGCAGAGAGTCTGTATGACTGGGATCTCCCGGTGTATATGGACCTTATGCAGTGTCTTTATGCACCGTTTGTGGCTGTTCTGCCGTTCCGGTGGAAAAAGCATTTTATGGCCGTGCATGGTGTATATAACTACTCGGACAAGCTGCAGTGCCGTTACTATAATACGATGGTGCTGGCCAGTGCGGCAGAACGGGTAGAGCTGATAAAGAAACAGATGTCATCGAGTGCTGTTGATCTTCTGTGGGCACAAAACCTTAAAAACTGGTGTGTCAGAGAAGAGATTATCAAAGCCGGCGTGACACTTAGTGATCAGCAATTTGCCTTGTTGGTGAACAATGCGGAAACTGTGCAGGTGAAAGAGTATCTGGAACAGAAAACGCCATCAGAATCTATGATGAGAAAGTTGTTGTCAACATACTTGGGCGATCTGTTTCTTTTCTGTGTCGAACGCTATGGCTTGTCAACCCGTTTGATCAACGAAGTGTTTGAGATGGAGAAGATCACACCGGTCAAGAACAACGAATATCAGAAGATGTTCCACAAAACGATTGCTTCATTAACAAAAGATGCTCTGATCAGGTTTTCGCAGCGGCAGATGGTACGCAACATTGCGGTTGACGGCAACAGCAGAGAATGGGGAATGTTTCTGAGCGATAGTGGCGAGATCTGTCTGGCAGCGCAGAAAATGATGACGGCATGGCAGTATGATGTGTATCATAATGCTGGGTTCCATCTTTCTGCCGAAGCAATTGTTCATTTCTTCTCCAAAGGGGAGACGAACATGTGCGAGCGTATTTTCAGGTATGAGCCGAAAGAGGCTCTGAATGACAAGGCGCTTACGATAATGGCAGCCAACCCGAAGCTGGTTAGTCTGGCTTTGCATGTTGCTGAGAAATAACATTCTCGACAAATAAAAAAAAGCGTTTTCCTCCGGTGACGGAGGAAGGCGCTTTTTTTATGGTTTGAACATAACATGACTTGTGTAAGCAGGCAGATACAGACATTCCAGCCTGGCCGTTAGGCTGGCGTGGCCTTCGGGTCGGGCGAACATTGGTTAATACCGCTTGCGTCAGCAGGCGGAAGTTTATACCGGGGTGTGCGGATAAAGATACTATACTTTTTGGGGGAAAATGACAGTCCCCGGGCAGAAACCTTTTTCATTAGGGTAGAAAATGGGTAGTCGGACAGTTCTTCGATATCTACGAACCGTCCGTCGGCAACGGGTGAAGTGTTGGTCTGTACAATATATATCTTGAGGTTGAGGCGTATATGGGTGAAAATATGAGAAACCGACTTTCCGCTGTCTTGGGCGCCGTCAAAGGCAAGTGTGCCTTCATCAGTCCAAGGGAATTCGTACAAACCGGAAAGAAGCCCTTTTTCCGAACGTTTCCGAATTAATATTTGGCCTGCGGCGTTAAAAATCAGGTAAACGCTGCCGTTTTTTTCTTTTTTGGCCGGTTTGGCACGATCTGGAATTTGTTCAAGTTCCGGCAGTCCGCGAGATAAACAGGCGTTTTGCCAAGGACAAAGCAGACATTGTGGTTTTTTGGGGGTACAGATAACGGCGCCCAGATCCATAATTGCCGAAGCATAGTCGGCCGGATGTTGCGGATCGGTAAGGGCTTGCGCTTTTTCATGGATGAGCGGCAGAATCTGCTCTACCGGTTCAGTAAGATGATACAGACGGCAGATAATGCGGGTAACATTGCCGTCAATAACGGTTTCGGGCAGGTTGAAAGCGAGAGCAAGAAAGCTGGATGCAGTATAGGCGCCGATCCCTTTAAGCCTGAGCACATTTTCGCGGTTTTGTGGAAAGCTGCCGCCGAAGTCTTTGACAATCGTCCGCGCCGTGGCGTGTAAGGAGCGTGCCCGCGTATAGTAACCAAGCCCCTGCCAATAGCGGTAAACATCTTCCAAATCGGCTGTGGCTAAACTTTCGACGGTTGGAAAACGCCGCATGAAGGGAGTAAAATAATCGAGTACGGTTTTGACCGTTGTTTGCTGCAGCATAAATTCGGAAACCAGAACAACATAAGGATCTGGATGGGCGCCGCCTTTGATCCGCCAAGGCAGGTTTCGTCCGTGATGTTGGTACCAATTGAGGAGTGATGCTGCTAAATTATCTTTTATCATGGCTATAGTATAAGTAAAAAAACTGACGATGTCCATATAAATACCGTTCGCCGAAACAGAAGCGGGTTTAATATTAAAAGGCGGAGGTATGGTTAAAAAACGTCAATCTGTGAATATAATTGCTTGACACAAAAAAACTTTTTTTGTACATTTTAGGTAGAGTTTTATTATTTTAATTACCAACATTATGGAAGTAACTGTTCAAAAAGTGAAGAGTATGTCCGATGAAAAGTGGAGCATCACCGCTGAAGACCCTACCGGCGGAATCATGCATTTCGGACTGGAGAAGAAGTATGGAAAACCCGAAGCCGGAGACGAGATTACCTTCCATTTCCTGCGCGGGATCGGAACCAAAGTGATCGGTATGGACCTTAACGGAAAATGTCTGTACCGGAAAGCTGCTTCCGCCGCTTCGTGAACATGATCATAAGACAGCTATGTCTTCTTTAAAAAAAGCCTCCCCGACCAAGGGAGGCTTTTTGCGGCGGAAAATTTATTGTTGCGAAAAAATTTGTGAGTTTCTTATAACCCAAAACCCTCCATAAAGGAGGGTTTTGGGTTATGGTGCCCCATAGTTGATGAATTATTAGAAGCAATTATTGAGAATGCTGATGATATCAATAGGATGTATGAAGATTGAAATTGTAATAAATTTTGAAAGATTCATTTATTTTTAAATGGACTCTATTATACTGCTCTCAAATTGAGAGACTAAAAGATGGATGAACTAACAGATTTATTATCTCCAAAGAGATTAGCCAAATATCAAGGTATCAGCAAGGAAGATGCTTTTAAATGCCATTTATACAATTCTGAACTGGCAGAGAGTTTTTATCAGTCTTTATGCTATTTTGAGATTATTTTAAGAAACAAGATTGATTTGGTATTCTCTAAATACCTTGGAAAAGATTGGATTTTTGACACTCAATATCACATTGGAAAAAACAGAAATCACTATGATGATGCCATAAAAAGAATTGAAAGAGAAAAAGGTGTTGATTACCTTAAAAACAGAGATTGCCTAATCTCTGAGCTAACCTTTGGGTATTGGTCTTTCCTCTTCTCATCTACATATAAGGATGTTTTATGGAATAAATACCCTACAATGTTAGGAGAAATTTTTGATGGTAATAAAGATAGTGGTAAATTATCAAAGATGATTTATGATATCAATAGAATCCGATTATACAGAAATAAGGTATTTCATTATGGTTCTCTACTTGTGGTGAAAGATGATTATGAGAATCCAGCACATATGTATAATATAACTTATAATTTGATGAGAAGTTTGGGTGCTAAAAAAATAGTAAAAGCAATTAAGGAAGTAGATTCATTTGATTTTGTTTATCAAAAGATAAAGAAATTGAAGATTTTAAAATAAAGAAAGATGGCATCACCCACAACCAGATGAAATCCTGCATCACAATGCTTAATGTGGTCTATATCCATCCCTTCTATATGTTAATATAATATATAAATTTGTAAATGTCAATATGAGCATTTATTCCAAATGCAAAAAAGACCCGTTGGGGGTCTGTTTTTATTATGGTGCCCTGAAGAAGACTCGAACTTCCACGACCAAACCGGTCACAAGTACCTGAAACTTGCGCGTCTACCAATTCCGCCATCAGGGCAACGGATATTTTAATAGCCGGATTTTTTTTATTAGTCAATAGTTTTTATGATTTTTTTTAAGAGATAGCGCGTAAAAATTTTTTATGCGAAATAATGATTTGAATTTGTTTGATAAGTTTGGCGGGAAAAAGGGCGGAAATGTGTTGCACGTTCTTTGGTGATGCGAGAGTGGAAAACGGATATTCTATTGTTGTTCTTGCCGTTGTTTGCTGCCTATTCAATCCTCTGTAGGCAGGACGATGTTTCATACTATAGATAATGAGATTTTGTATGCGTTGCCGGTTACACACAGCAATTCTTATATTAGATTGATATTTTATACATTTTATGTTATACAATAATAGTATTAAACTTTGACATAGAGAAAAATAATATGAATGATACGCGAATTTATTTAGAAGGAATTTTTAATGGCAAAATTCCAGTGAAAAGAAAAAACAAACAAACCGGTGCAATGGAAAATATTTACTATAAATATGACGATGATCTGGAAGATTTGATCGAAATTGATCGCCCGTCTTCCTCTTTTTATGGTTTGGATGAAGAAAACCAAAGTATTTATCCACTCCAAATTGATCAGTATCAAAATATATTTAGTGAATATATTCCCGAAACACAAGAACTCTATCCAACTTTGGCGGATCAGGCAGCACCAATGCAAAATTTTGCCGGTGAAAATGTTTCGACTCCCCCAAAAAACTCCTATAGTGAAGCCATTAAATTTGTAAATTTTTATACACCGGCAAAGATAGGAGCAATGTTGCTGCATGATTCGATTGAAAGAAAAAAACAAAAGCATTATAATCGCCAGAGATTTGTTCATCCCGATCTGCGACAAGGAAACGGTCGGCAAATCCTTAATAACGAAGCGGATCAATGGAATTGCACAGAAAATGCGATTGCGCATAATTTAAACGGAGCCAGCGGAAATATGGATTGCAGAGGAAGAAGCGGCACGAAAAGAGAACATCAGCAAATGATTGTGGCGCCAAATGGTATGATTGTAAATACCCCTGAAAATATGGGAACGTATGACTTTGTTCCGCCTGATGACAGTATCGCAAGCCATTTCGCAAAAGATGTTATGCCGTGGATTGTGTGGGGCAACAACGAGGATGATAAGACAAGCGCGGGAGAAAGGTTGGGAAGTATCGTAAGTGGGCTTTTCAATGCAGGGATGAAAAAGATCAATCAATTTATGGATTAAGAATAGCCAGACAGGGGCAAAAATGTTTATACTTAGTTATGTTTACACAACAATTATAATGCTGTCGTGTTTTTTTGTATCAACGATGGGGCCACTTTATGGATATTTTATAATCTTTGGAAGCATATTTGCCCTTCTTTACACTAATTTGATTATTTTGTGCAAATACTCTGTCATATTCGTTGAAAAAAATATAAAAAAAGAGAAATTGAGCGAAATGGATATTTATTATCTGGTTACCTCAATCGTTATTTTTGTAACCGTCGGTGTTGTGCTGACACCCATGTATGATGTAAACGAAGTTGCTGAAGTCTGGTCAAGTCATGATTTTTCAATAAGCAAATTTTTTACAGAACCTCTATTTTTGGTACTGATATATATCGCGATGTTAATTTTTGCGCTATACTTCATTGCGGAAGCATTTTTACAACATGATATTGGTGTATTTTTCGAATATATTGGAATGTTTTTGTTTATTTGGGCAAATTTTATTGTTTTATGCAAATATTTATACCGTTTCGTCCGCAAAACTATAAAACAAGAACCACTTTCGCAAAAAGATTCTATTTTCCTGATTACGTCTTTGTTGGCATTTGTTACCATCGGTGTTATCTTTGCCGTAGGGGGAAAAGGTGTCTGATTATATATATCCGTATGAGTGGAGCAACAAAAAGATCCCTAAGCCGACGCGGTAAATGACAAACGGCAGGAAAGTATAATTTTTCAGCCATTTCATCATGATAAAAATGGCGGCGATTGAGGCTATAAAAGAATAGCCAATTCCGCTTAGGGCATAGTGCAGGTTTTCGTAATTGCCGCTTTGCCAGATTTCGACTGCAACCAGAAGGCCTGCGCCGGCAATGGCGGGAACCGAAAGCAGCATACAGAATTTGGCGGCTTCGCGGCGTTCCAATTTTAGGAAACGGCTGGCGGTGATGGTGATGCCGGAACGGCTGGTGCCGGGTATCATAGCCAAGCATTGAGCCAGACCGATTAAGAAAGCGTCTTTGAAAGTCATATTGTCAATTTTGCGTACTGCCAGCGAATAGTGGTCGGCAGCCCACAATAAAATGCCAAACAACAAAATATTCCAGCCGATGATTTTGGTGTTGCGCAGCCATTCCATGCCGTAATGATGCAAGGCAAGTCCGAAAACAACTGCCGGAACGGTGCCGACGATCAGCATCAGCAGCAGTTTGGTGTTGGCGGCAGGCAGTTTGTTTAATATAAATTCTTTAATTTGGGCAGAAGATTTTTGCAGATAAAAATTTTTAATTGCCGGAAAGCGACTGAACAGAGCATTGAACAGGCCGTAGCACATATTCAGGATATCGCGGTAAAAATAAATCATGACCGCCAGAATGGAGCCGACGTGGACAGCAATGTCTATTTCCAGCCCCTGATCGGGAAAGGAGGTGAATTTAGAAAGCAAAATGAGATGCCCCGATGAGCTGACGGGCAAAAATTCGGTGAAGCCCTGCAATGCAGAAAGGATGATGATTTGTAAGTTTGTCATGTTTATTCAGCCATATCCCGACCGGAGACTTTCCGGCATACTTTTTGATTGAGGTTTAAAAGAGAATGAGGGCGAAACCGTACGTTGTTGAGTGATGCGCCCCAATGCAAGTGCGGTCCGGTGGCGCGTCCGGTATGGCCGACCAGGCCGATGATTTGCCCTTGTTTGACGGTTTGTCCTGTTTTAACTTTTGCTTCTTTCAAATGGGCGTAGATGGTTTGCAGCCCCTGACCGTGATCAATAATCACCATATTGCCGGTGTAAAAATAGTTTTTGCCGCTCAAAATGACTTTTCCGCTGCCCGAAGCTTTGACCGGCGTCCCCTCAGGGGCGGCAATATCGGTACCGCTATGCGGACTTTTGGGGATGCCGTTGAAAATGCGCTGATTGCCGAACTCTCCGCTGATGCGTCCGTCAACTGGCAAGATGAAACCCTGGCGCCAGTCATCGCTGGGTTGGAGGTTGGTGAGCGAACGGCGCACGTCTTTTTGTTCGCGGGCGATTTCGGCGTCATGAGATGAATCGGGCGTTACTTTTTGCTGAGAAACACCGTTAATGCGCTGAATGTCCCATTGATAGGTTTTAACCGGGAGTTTGTAGAATACGGAAGCATCACCAGGGTATGAAAGCTGCAATTCAGCTTCGGCGTTTTGGTCGCGGCCGAACGCGAGAATGAAATAACCGTCTTCGGTGATCGGATATTGTTTTTGGTTGAACGTTACTGTCGAAGCTTCGTCTTCGGTTTTGCCGATGATGATCTCACCCTGGTTGAAATCTCCGCATAATTCCAATGCGGTTGCCGGGGCCGTTGTTGCCAGCAGGCTAATTGTCAAACAGATCGCCTTGTAATTCATTTTTCCTCACTATCGGCCGGGTCTTGACCGTGCCGTCGGCAAACACAATTTCCAGACTGCTGCTTTTGCGGGCTTCGGCTGCATTATAAACGGTTTTTTGTCGTTGGTTTTTAATCCAGGCAAAACCTCGTTTCAAAACCGACTCTACCGATACCGACTCCAGTCGCAGACTTAAGTTTTGCAGGTTTTCTTTTTTCTTGTCGAGTATAGTAGTAATGTAAAAAGGTTTAATTTCATTTAAACTGAGCTGGCTTTTGCGATTTTCCAGATAATTTTTGAAGCTCAGATGCAAACGCTCAATCCGGTCGTCGAGTTTTTGGATGTTTTCGGTTAAAATCTGTTCCAGGTTGGGGATGCCTCGTTTAAGACCGTCAAGCAGGCTGCGGCGTTCCTGAAAATAGCGGCTGCAAGCGCTGACCATACGGCTTTGCAATGTGAGAATCCTTGCTTCCAGTTCGCTTTTGACCGGAACGGCGAATTCAGCGGCGCCGGTCGGTGTGGGCGCGCGCAGGTCGGAAACAAAATCGATCAACATGGTATCGGTTTCGTGTCCGACGGCAGAAATCAGCGGAATTTCGGAATTGTAGACTGCGCGGATGACATTTTCTTCGTTAAAACACCAAAGGTCTTCCAGCGAGCCGCCGCCACGGGCAACAATCAGCAGATCGGGACGGGGAATCGAGCCGTTGGCCGGCAATCGGTTAAAACCGTTTATTGCCGCGGTAATCTGTTCGGCTGCACCTTCGCCTTGAACAAGTGTCGGCCAAATGATGATGCGGGAGGGAAAGCGGTCGGTAACCCGGTGAATAATATCGCGAATGACGGCGCCGGTCGGGCTGGTGACCACACCGATGACCCGCGGCAGAAAAGGGATTGTTTTTTTATGCGCCGGGTCAAACAACCCTTCGGCGGCAAATTTTTGTTTGCGTTCTTCCAACAGTTTGAGCAGCGCGCCGGTGCCGGCAACTTCCATCTGTTCGATCACCAATTGGTAACTGCTTTTGCCGGCAAAAGTGGTGATTCTTCCTGTTGCCGTTACTTCAAGCCCGTCTTCGGGTTTGATGGCAAGCCCTGAGGCCACGCCTTTCCAACAGACGGCGGAAAGGTTGGCGTTTTCGTCTTTGAGCGATAGGTAATAATGTCCGGAATCTGCACGTTTGCAGCCAAAGATTTCGCCTTTGACGCGCACATGGGCAAAAGTATTTTCCATGGTGCGTTTGATGGCAAACGAGATTTCGCTGACGGTAAATTCCGGTATCATTTCCTGCATATTGTTTTCCTTTGACAGCCAACAAGTTTAATCGATTGCGGAAATTACCGCAAGCTTTATCGTCACGGTCGGAAAAAATAATTTTTTTGCTTTATTATTTGAAAGGTTATAGACTGCTGAATATTAAAAATAATTGGGAAAGGAAGGGCTTATGAAAACTCGGACGATGTTTTTAGCTCTGGCTTTGATGCTGTCGGTGGCGGGAAATGCTTTGGCATCGGTAGATTGCAACAAAAATGTGCTTACTTCGACAACAGAACAATATGTTTGTCTGTCTCCCGCGCTGAAGAAGTTGAATAATGAAGTGCGGCGGGCGGAAGATATGCTTTCCGAACAGGCGGCGCATATCAGGAAAAAACTGTCGGAGCTGAAACAGCAGGAACCTGCGGGCGGTGAAGCGGGGATGTTTTCGGCAGCAAAAGAGGAAGCTGCGGCCGAGGTTAAATTTTATGACAGTGTTTTGTCGCGGATGAGAGCCGAAAATCAGCGATTGGAGAAATGCCGGGACGAAAAATGTTTGACAGAGGGCTACCGGGCGTATAAGCAAGCGCTTTCGGAATACAGACGGGCAAGACAATGTCAGGTTTTGCAGATTCCGAACGGATGTGAGATTTATGTGTATAGTGATAAAGACACCACCAACAGAAGCCGGAACTTTTCCATTTCCCAAAAATATTATACCTTTGAAAGTAGTTTGAAAATCAACCGTCCGCATAAATGTGTTTATTTGTTTCTGGCTTCTCAATATGCGAGGGTATGGAATATTCAGGTGACCAAAGACACAGATCTTCGGAAAATTTTTGTCGGCGCCGATGATAATCAGGCGGTGCGCGGTTATCCTGAAAAAACGGAAGTGGTTATCGGTTTGAATACAGATGCGGCTAAAAACGCAGAGCTTTGTTTTAACCGTTATGTTGCATCGGATAAAGCGGCAGAATTTTTTGCCCGCCATAATATTGGGGCCGATCGGATCAATATGGTTTATGACGGCAAAATCGGCGATAACGCGCCGTTGTCCGAATATGCGGTGTCGGATCGTTTTGCCGGTATCGGGCAGGTTGAGGGACTGCGTCCGCGCGAGGAAGGCTGGAACCAGCTGATTGCCGCCGGCAAGGCACGGCGGCTCACAGATGCCGATTTGGAGCAAATGAAGGCAGATGGTGTGGTTAATCTGGATAATGAGAATTTTTATCTTAAAACTTCTGATTATAAATTTATTTATCAATACGGCGTTTCGGGAACAAGAGGATATGTGTTGACAGCTGCGGTTGACAGCCTTCCGGCCGGTACCGAGCATGAAAATGTTTTTCTTGCGCCCGGGGTGGTGCCGCCGGCAGATCTGAAGCTGAGCCAGACTTTTGTCGGCATGGCGAGAAAGCCGGATATGTTTTCCAAAGCTTATATGATGCTGCCGTTGAAAGAAAAACCGCAATTGGCCGATTGCAACCGACCGCAAAATCTGACCGAAAAGGTTATTTGTGCCGATGATGAACTGAGAACTAGAAATCAGGCGGTTAAAGAGGCGGCCGCGGCCGTGAGTGATGCGGACGAAAAGAATATTGCCGACATTTTTACCGCTTATACCGTTTATCGGCTGCGGGGCTGTCAAAGCCGCGATTGTCTGCTGAAAGCTTTTGACTATGCGGATAAATGGTTCAAAGGCCGGCAATATTCCGAAAAATATAAAGAAAAAGAACCGCTTCGCTGCCAGTTAAAAAATATTGACGATGATTGCGAAGTCTATGCTTATAGTTCTGACAGGGGGATGCGCGAGGAAAAAAATCTGTTCATCAGCGAGCAGAACCTTACTTATTCGGCGGATGTTAAAATCAACCGGCCGGGCAAATGTGTGGTTATGTTATTGTCTTCGTACCGTCCTGTTATTTGGAATATTTATACCACACCGCAGACAGATTTGCGGGCGGTTTTGGCCGGCGGGCATTATGAACAGATGATCCGCGGCCCGAAAGCCGGCGTGCAGACCAAAAACCGCAACGGTAACTATATGAATGACAGTGATGATCGTTGTTTGAATTATCATTTTGACAAGGACGAAATTGTCGAGGCGGTCGAAGAGCTGAACATTGGGCTGAAAAACGTGCGGGTTTTGGATCGGCCGGTTGTGGGCGAAGAAAAAGATTGGTCTGTCTACGAATATGATCCGCAGATTGTTGACGGCGAATTTTTGGTTTTGGATATTTTGCCCGAGGATGCCGGGCTGGAACAATTGATCAAAGAAGGAAAAATCAGAAAAGCCAGCCGGAATGATATTGCCAGGATTAAGGCGGCGGGGTATTCCTTTTTGAACGGAACATCGCCGAAAGAATATCAGAATCCGTTTGAATATGGTGCTTTCAGAATGTACGTTTTACTGCGGGAATTTGAAAAGCTGCCGGCAGGTCTGGCCGGCGGAAAAAGTATTGTGCTGATGGTGCCCAAAGATATGAGAGTGCCGGATAACAACAGCGGGCATAATGATTTTTACGGGATCAATTTGTTTGCCGCCGAGCTGTGGGAAGAAAAATAAGTTTGACAGAAAATATAATGGTTGACTTTTTGTCTAATGGGCGTATCATATTCACTATGAACAATTTTTAATTTTATATATTATGTTACCATGCGTATTTCAATTGAGCGAACTCGATGAGTTGGGCTTGATCTTGAAGGAAGAGAACAAGCATGTCTTTGTACATCACTTTGTTCAGTATGTTAAGGGACTTTTGCGGATGAAGGCTGCTATGGATTACACAGTTAATACCGGTTTCTGGCAGAACATTGATCCGAGCGGACCGAGCTGTTCTTTTGCTTCGGTTGTGTTTCCGAATGATTTTCATAAGGATTGGGCACTGCTGAAGTCGATGATCATTTTCAATCCTGATTACGGGATGCGGAATCTGGTCCAGAAGAATATGGCTTTTCTTCAGCGCTGTCAGCATCGGGCAGACAAACTCTCGCAACGTGGATTCTGGAACCTGCTATGCCATCATCGGTATTACCGGATTATCCGGCGGTATTTTAACAATGCCGACATGTCGGTAACCTTTCAAGACCTTTTTTCGGTTGCGATCGCGCATTTCATGAAAAAAGGCTGGGGCAAAGCCTGGGAGTTTAAGCAGATTGTAGAGGAATTGTAATTCTCAAGTACGGCGAACAAGGAGAATGGGTTGACCATTCTCCTTGTTGCGTTTTTAAATTTAGTATGGATTGGAACCGGTGTCAGTTGAGATTGACGATTCCGCGCGAAAAGGCATAGAGGGCCCAAAGCGCAATTACAACCAACAGGCAGGCCAGAGCTGCTTCGCCGATGGTAAAGGCCTTTTGATCCGGAGCCGATTGTTTGCGCGCCCAGATAAAGACCGGAATACCGATCGCCATAAAGACAACGGCCATTAACAAGTAGTTCAGGCCGGCGGCATAAATCAACCACAGAGCGTAAATCGAGCCGATCACCGACGAGATCAGGGCAGTGGAACGCCGGATGTAGGCGTTGGCCGGATATTCGCCGTCTTCGCATATCTTCCACAAATAGGCGCAGCTGGAGAAATAGGCCGGCAGCACCATAACGCTGGTAATGCTGAGCATGGTGTTCCATGCATTGTTGGAAAAGTAGACCAACAAAATGATGGCTTGCATTAAAATACTGGTGACCCACAGCGAAACAGAAGGTGACTGATATTTGTTTTCCCGGGCGAATTCGCGGGGGAAGGTTCCGTTTGCGCCTGCAGCCTGCGGAATTTGCGCCGTAATCATTGTCCACGCCAGCCAGCTGGTCAATACAGAAATCAGCAGGCCGATGTTCATCAGCCAGGCACCCCAAGGACCGACGATTTTTTCCAAAACACCGGCGGTTGACGGGTTGGGAATAGCGGCTAATTCTGCCTGGCTCATATAGCCGAACGGCAGCAGCGAAAGCAGGACATAAATGACGAGACAGCCGACAAATCCGAGGACGGTCGCTCTGCCGACGGTTTGCGGACTTTTGGCGTGTTTTGACATCACGACGGCACCTTCGATACCAATGAAAGCCCATAAAGTAACCAGCATGGTGCTTTTGATCTGAGTGCTGAGGCCGCCGAGAGTACGGGTGTTTTCTCCCCAGAAGTTAAAATCAAAGCGGTCGTGATGGAAAACCAGCAGCGTAATCAGAATGAACAGCAGCAACGGGACGATTTTGGCTACCGTGCCGATCGCATTGATCAGCGTGGCCTGTTTGATACCGCGCAAAACCAGGAAATTGAACCCCCAAATCAGGATAGAGCCGCCGATGATGGATGCCAAATTGTTGCCGCCGGCAAAATAGGGCGGAAAAAAGTAATTGAGGGCATCCATAGTGATGACGGCATAGCCGACGTTGCCGCAGATCTGACACAACCAGTATGACCAGCCGATGGTAAACCCGACATAAGGGCCGAATCCGGCGCGACTGTACATATAAATACCGGCAGTGAGATTCGGTTTGGCTACTGACAAAGTGCGAAAGGTGTTGGCGATGAAGTAAACGCCGAATCCGGTGATGATCCATGACAGCAGTACTGCACCGGCCGAGGCGCCGGCTGCCATATTTTGCGGCAACGAGTAGATGCCGCCGCCGATCATAGAGCTGACAACAATGGCTGCTAAGGCAAAAACGCCGAGACCGCCGGATGAGTTTTGCGGCGTGTCCGGATGGGAAACATGGTTGCTCGCGGCAACATTATCGGCATGAGAGCCGTTATTCAGTGTTTCGCTTCGGGAGAAGTCGTTTTTTCCGGCGGCGCTGGCACGGATTCCTGAGCTGCCGCACGCTGCATCCGGGTAGGAAATATTATTTTTATCAGTCATTTTTACATCCTTTTTTGTAAAATTGATTCTAACGAAAGGAGGCGAAGCAACCGGTTAAAGATTGTTCCGCCTCACGTTCGGGATCAGCTTCTCAAAACAACTGAGATCTGACAAACTCAATTGTCTTCATCAAAGCCGATTAAACCTTGGCCGGATCTGCATGTTCAAAATTCAGGAAGCCAAGGCAAGTCAGACTGTAACCAAACTGCTGGGTGATGTTCAGGTAGTTGTGGTACAGTTGAAATTCGCTGTGTTTCTGAACGCCGCGGATTTCGAGTTCGTGATTCAGCGAACGGTTCAGCCACATTTCACAATGGGTTTTGGCGATGTCATCATCAATGTATGTATCAAAATATTCGACGTATTCGGCAGCCCAGCCGCCGATCAATTCACCTTTGTCGTCTTTACCCCAGCAAACGCCGATACCGGTTGCAATGGCCTTGTGGTCGTCGCGGCTGGCACCGTTTCCGGCCATAATGACTTCCAGAACGGCACCATGTTTGAACTGGTTGACGACTTTGTCGACCGGGACAATATTACCAAATAATTCTTTCGGCAATACAGAGGTATAGGGAATAACATTAAAGTTTTCGATTTTGGCCTGCAACAGGGCTGAGTCATAGCAGAAAGTTTCGAAAGGTTGTGGCGGAATTCCTTCATCAGCCTGTCCGACGCCGCCAGTTTGAAATGCCAGGGTCGGGTAACGAACGCCTTCTGTCATAGTGTTTCTCCTTTATAAAAAATTGTTTTGTGCTTTTACAGGCTATGAGGTAATTAGTGCCCTGTTTTTTTCAAGCAGCAGTTATACTAAAGATGTAAAAGCACAGGAGTGTCCTTTATATTTTGATTTTTGTATTTAAATTGAAAAAGATTTTAATTTCGGACAAGAGGGAAAGATAATGACAAAAAAACAGCATTTGTTAATTGGTAGTCTGATCGGGACGTTTTTTGCCCATGCCGCTGCCGCTTCGGCGATCCCCGCAGCCAGCCTGCCGCGTGGTGCACGTCAGCCGGACAACGTGTCGCAGCCGCGCCGGCATTCTTCGTTCAGCGATTTCGGCAAAGATTATGCGGATTTTAAGGATTATTTGAACAAGGAATATGGCTTTGACTACTCGGTCGATGTTTCTTATATGCCGCAACGCGGTGCGCCGAACGGTCGCAAAACCGCTTATCAGACGATGATTTATCCGAGTTTTACGTGGACGACTTTTGACAACGAGTATGGAACCGGAACTCTGAATTTTGCGTACAATATTGTTCGTTACGGCGGTTCTTCGGCAGCCCGGATCGGCAGTAACATCGGTGTGGTGAGTGACATTAACGACTACAGCACCAAGTCAAACGAGTTTGACGAGCTTTATTACAGTTATCAGCTGGGCGGTTCGTGGAAATGGCTTACCATCGCAGCAGGGCAGTTTCCGCTGTATAACTTTGACGGTACTCAATATGATTCCAACCAGCAGGTGAACTTTATCAATTTTGCTCTGTCACAGAATGCCAGCTCAACGTATTCGACCGCCGGTGTCGGTGCCTATATGCAGGCGACTCCGAATTCGGAATGGACGTTTGCCGCCGGGGCTCAGGATGCAACGAACGTCGATGCCATCAGTGTCAGAGTCAATCATCTTGACGAAAAACATTATACCACCTTTGGTTATGTTTCCTATACCCCGACAATTAAAGGTGTCGGCGAAACTCAGATTTCGGTTTTGCTGTATAATCAGCCGTGGGTAAAGGAACAGCAACAGACCACGAACGGCTGGTCGCTCAACGTTAATCAGAATATCGGCCAAAAGTTGGCGGTATTCGGGCGCATTAACGGTGTTTCGGGGTCGGTGGCCACAATTAACCAGTCCTGGGTACTGGGTATGGTTTACAATAATCCGATCGACCGCAATCCGTTGGATCAAATCGGATTGGCTTTTGCCTACAACAAAATTGACGAGGCAGCCGTGGGCGATAAAATTTATCATAGCAGCGAAAAAGTTGTGGAAGCCTATTGGGCCTGGGGAATATCGAAATGGATGACATTGACGCCGGATATTCAGTTTTATATTGATCCGGCTCTTAACCGAAAATCGGATTATGATACCGTGGTCAGCTTGCGTGCCAGTTTCTTTTTCTGAGACGGAAAAGAGCAATGTGTAAAAAGAAAGCCCCGGCAATGCCGGGGCTTTGAATTTGAATGTCTGCAGTCGGTTTATATTTCCCGTCCGTCCCTGAGGGCAGTGCAGGGGCGGCGGGTTGCCGATGCTGCAAGGTAATGCGGGGTTTGTATCCGAAAGACGGCCATCGCTTGCCGGCTGTTGCTGTCTGTTTTGCGTCCTTTGTAGAAAAACTGCATCATTTTCTGGGCTTCCTGGATCGGGACGACCTGCAGATTGCCTTTTTCAACATCAATCAGGCGGTTGTTTTGCAATTCGAGTAAAATTGCTTTTTGCGCGATATGGCGAAGTTTGATCACGATGCCGCTGCGTTTTTTCAATGCCCATTCTCCATCGCGGTTGAAACTGCGGACTTTGCCATTGCCGATGTAGGTGGTGGCATGAAAATAGCCGCCGCCGCGGGGCGTCATGACGATATCTCCCGGTTCAAGATCAGCGGTATTGATTGTACCCTGTCGGATACAGTCTCCAAAACCTTTCCGGGTCAGATAAGCAATGAAACGATTGCATTCGACGGCATGCGCGCCTTCGGTGTCATACTGCGGCAATACTTTGTTGAAATCGCCGCAACGGTTGGCGTCGATCAAAGCGCGGTTAATAGCGGTGATACAGTAGTTGTTTTTGCCGGACAGGCCACCGTTGGGATAAACGATATTGAAAAAGTTGTTTTTGACGTAAGTTGTTTTTTGTCCGTTTGCCGTCGCCTTTTTGATGGCTTTGAGATGCTTGGAGGTGGCTTTCAGATACTCGTCGACCAGCCAGTCGGCCCGCTGGTTGATTTCATTTTGGATATCGACTTCGATCAGTCTGCCGTAAGCGAGCATTTCTTCCGATCCGACGGAGGTTCTTGCCGGAGTGTGGGTGAGCATGCCGATGTTATCCGGTGTCGGCGTGTTGCGGCTTTCGTCGTTTTGTGCTTCGGCATTAAGCGGGGAGGATGCCACCGTTCCCGCCATCGTCAGTCCGGCGAGAAACTTACGCAGGCGATAGAGATTTTTGCGAACTTTTATTTTTAAAATTTTAGCGGATTTTGTTTTGTCGGACGGCATTTTTTTCTTCATTCTGATCATGATTCTCAATTTTGTACAAATATAGCGGTTTTTAGAAAAAAGTCACCAAAAAAGTGATCACAGTAAAATTTTTTTTGCTTTACATTTGGATATATTTGAAGATAAATAAAGATACATTAAAAACAATACATCAAAGAGATGATATGGCTAATATTTTGTTTAAGATAACCTTTGCCGCGGCGCTGTTGATTGTGAGCGGCTGCCAAAACCGGCAAGAAATCAGGCCCGCAATTGTGCCGGGCGTGGAGGTGAGAATGCCGGAAAGCAAAGTCAGCAAACCGAAACCGCAGCCGGTAAAGCGTCAGTTGAAAGTTATCGGTGCGGTGGAACCGGTTTATTTTTTGCCGATGAAGTCTCCGTTTTTGTCGCGTATTGATACCGGTGCCGAGACTTCTTCGATCGATACCGACAATCATCGTTTGTTTGAACGCGACGGTGAAAAATGGGTGGCTTTTGATTTGGTAAACCGGGAAAGCGGGGAGAGACACCATTTTGAGAAGAAAATCAAGCGTCAGCCCAAAGTTAAGCGCATCAATGGCCACGAAGAGCGGATTGTGGTGGTGATGGACATCAAAATGGGCGATGAAATCATTAAAGAGCAATTTTCGCTGGCGGAACGTGACCGCTTTAGTTATCAGGGGCTGATCGGACGCAACATTCTGACCGGCCGGGCAATTGTTGACACTTCGCTTGCCAACACCCTTCGCTAAGCCGGCATTATCTGTGGTTGAGGACTGCGTATGTTAAAAAAATTGAAATCAGTAAGGACGTTTTTAACGATAGGGTTGTTGTTGTCGCTGCTTTATGCCGGTTTCAGCACCTATTATAAAGTGACGTATTGGGGGTTTAACTTTACGCCCAGCAAGACCACCGATGTATGGACAATTGAGGAACATGTCAGTTTTGTGCCGGACGGCCGGAAAATCACGGTGTCGTTGGCGCGGCCGGGAAAAATTGACGGCTTTAAGATTCTTGATGAAGATATCGTCGCACCTAAATATACAATTGAGAAAAAAAGCGATCGGGTAATTGTTTCGTCAGCGCCTCGGAAAAGACCGCAGGATATTTATTATCGCATTTTGCTTTATGATAATGTTGACAGCCGCGGCAAAACAGAAGCGGCAGCACCGGCGAGACCTCAAAAACCGGTAATGGACGAACAGACGTCGGCGCTGGCTGCCCAGCTGTTGGAGACGGCGGCGGCCCGGGAAGGGGACGAAGTTCAGCAAATTATCGCTTTGTTTAATCAAACACCGCCTGACGAAACGGTACAATCGTTTGTTGCGGCGCCGCGGACGCCGAAAGCAACCGCACAGGCCGTTTTGGATCTGCTGGCTTTGAAAGGCGTGTCGGGGCGGATGGTGCGCGGGATTAAACTTGCCGAAGCCAAGAAGACGCTGGTGCCGGATATTATGCTGGAAGTTTATAACAAGGGGATGTGGAAGGTTTATAATCTGGAAACCGGAAAAAAAGGGTTGCCGGGTGATTTTATTATCTTTCAGCGCGGTAATCAGTCGTTGGTTGATCTGGAAGGGGGAACGGATTCGGTTGCCAAATTCTCGGTTATGAAGTCGATCCGTTCATCGTTCCGGATGGCTGGGCATCGTGCCGAATTATCTCACAGCCGCAGCTGGTTTGACTATTCGATTTATAATCTGCCGCTTAATGAACAAAATGCCCTCAAATGGCTGATGATCTTTCCGCTGGCAATTTTGACGGTGGTTTTGATGCGCAATGTGGTGGGAATTCAGACGATGGGCACTTTTACGCCGATGCTGATTTCAATGTCGCTGGTTAAAACCGGATTTTGGCCGGGATTGATTTGTTTTTCGGTGATTATCGGTATCGGGCTGTTGATCCGGGCGGCGCTGTCACGTCTTAATTTGCTGTTGGTACCGCGTATTTCGGCAGTGGTCATTTTTGTGATTTTGATTATGCAGGCCCTGGCAATCGTCGGTTATCAATGGAAGTGGGAAATTGCTTCTTCGGCGCTGTTTTTCCCGATTATCATTATGGCATGGATTATTGAACGCGCGTCTATTACCTGGGAAGAAGACGGGGCCGTTAACGCGACCAAAGAAATTGTTTACAGCGTGTTGGTGGCGGTGATTACTTATTTTGTAATTGTTAACGAATATATCCGTCATATCATGTTTGCTTTTAATGAGTATAATCTGGTGATTTTGTTTATTGTGATGCTGCTGGGAACTTATACCGGCTATCGCCTGACCGAACTGACCCGGTTTGCGCCGCTTGCCAAAAAGGACACTCGCCATGCTTAACTGGCTCAGGAATTTTGCAACACCCGCCCAGCTGCGTGCTGCCGGGGTGTTGGGAATGAACCGGCGTAACTATGAGATTATTGCCAAAAGCAATCGCCGCCGCCTGTATCCGTTGGTGGACGATAAAGTACAGACAAAAAAACTGGCGGCGACGGTTGGGATTAACACGCCGCATCTGATCGGTGTGATTGAAGTGCAAAATGAAGTTGATCAGTTTTTGTCACTGGTTCGTGATTATAAAGAATTTGTGGTCAAGCCGGCGCACGGAAGCGGTGGCAAAGGGGTGCTGGTGATAAAGAGTTATGATGAGAATCACTTTGTGACTGCCTCGGAAAAGGTTTTGACTTATAACGAAGTGTATCAGCACATTTCTAATATTTTGAGCGGGTTGTATTCGCTCGGCGGCAAATATGATGTGGCGGTGTTGGAAGAGATGGTGCATTTTTCGACTCAGTTTGAGAAATTCAGTTATCAGGGAATTCCGGACGTGAGGGTGATTGTATATAACGGTTTTCCCGCTTTATCGATGATGCGGCTGGCGACCCGGGAATCGGGTGGGCGGGCCAATCTGCATCAGGGGGCCGTCGGGGTTGGTATTGACATCAGAACCGGTCGCGCGGTGGCCGCGGTTTCGCATGACCGGCCGATCCGCTATCATCCCGATACCGGCGCCGATCTGATGGAATTGCAGGTGCCGTTTTGGCGTCAGCATCTTGAGATTGCCGCCAAAGGTTATGAGATGACCGGTCTGGGCTATCTGGGCGCGGATATTGTGCTGGATAAATATCGGGGGCCGATGATGCTGGAGCTGAATGCCCGTCCGGGGCTGGCGATTCAAATTGCCAACGGTCGCGGGTTGCGCGATATCTTGAAGAATATCCGCAATCACTATCCGCACGGTCTCGATTTTGAACAGCGTTTGGATTATGTTTTAAAATAGTTGCTTGCTATTTGATTGTTCGATCCCTATATAAATGACAGATGATAATTTGATGAGAGGTATATTATGGCAAAATTGTTGAAAAATGCCGAAACGGTGCAGTTGAAAAAAGCCGATACCAAAGGGTTGAAGTCGGCACAGACGCCGCAACTGACCAAGAGTCCGACCCGGGCCAAAAAGGAAAAAGCCAAATATCAGGTTAAAGATGCGGAAAACGCATTGTTGCTGCGTTTGAAAAACGGTGATGTCGTTATTGAGATGTTTCCCGACGAGGCACCGAATCATGTAGAGAGAATCAAGGCGTTGGTTCGCGAAGGCTTTTACAACGGTTTAAAGTTTCATCGGGTTATTGACGGCTTTATGGCCCAAACCGGTTGTCCTTTCGGGACCGGTACCGGCGGCAGCGGCAAAAAGCTGAAAGCGGAGTTTAACCGTCGTCCTCATCTTCGCGGTACAGTGTCTATGGCACGGGCGATGGATCCGGATTCGGCAGACAGTCAGTTTTTTATCTGTTTTGCCGAAGCGCCGTGGCTCAACGGACAATATACAGTGTGGGGCGAAGTGACTTCGGGCATGGAATATGTTGATATGATCAAACGGGGTGCCGGTGCAAACGGTGCGGTCGCGATGCCGGATGAAATCGTCTCAATGGCTGTTATTGCAGATTTGTAGAACAACACAAAACGGTGATGTGAAATTTGCGCCCGGTGCTTTTGAATAAGCATCGGGCGTTGTTTTGTCAAAAAGCGAAGAATGCGGACGCGGCTCAGATCCGGGGCAGCGGTTTGTGCCGGCGAACATAGAGGTAAATAAACAATGCATAAAACAGAATCAGGCCGGCAATCAGTCTGATAATGAACTTTCGGGTTTGCTCCGGGCTCCAAGCCTGAGTGATTTTGTTGACGTTAACGGCCGAACCGACAATTTCAAAGTTTTGATATTTGTCGGTGCTGAACAGATTGACGGCGATTTGGTTGTCGGGATTGAGGTAGTTAAATTCGATAATGATGGCATTGTTTTTTCTGATTAATTTGGCAGAAACATCGGAAGATGTTTCGCTGTTGTTAATGCCGTAGTAGAGGATTTTTAACCGCGGCGGCAACGGAATCCGGATCGGGTCGTGGCCGATTGTTGATACGTCACTGCCGGATAATGCGTCTTCGCCGCTGTTTTTTAAGGTAACGGTGGTTTTGTAAATTTGGGCGTAATCTTTGTCGTTGATGTGAATTTTAAAGTCGTCGTTTTCGTCCGAAGTGGATATTTCGGTGGTTTGGGTGGTGTATTTTAGGATCGGACGGCTGATATAAAATTGATAATAACCGATCAGGATGGCCGAAACGGCGATCAGAAAAGCGCCGGTGGGACTGGTCAGAAAATTCCACAAAGCCCGTACCATTTTGGATTGCCGGGTATAAACATGATTCAGGCTCATTATCTTTCTCCTTTTTTGTCTTTTAGATATAAGTTCTCTTCGGACAAAGAAAAGAGCCCGGTTTTATTTTTTGCGGCAAGAGGCAAAAATATCAAGATTTTTCTGATATTCGGCGGTGTTGATTCCGCCCAGGCCGAGCAAAGTATGAAAAATATCATCGTGGGAACGGCGGCCGGCCGTTTTTTGGCGGGCGCAGGAAAGATCGATTTTAAGGGCGTCGGCGTTGGCGGGCGAAAGCCAAATCAACATCGGTACCTGTGTTTGTTCGCGAGGCGCAATGATGTATGGGGCGGCGTGCAGATAGAGCCCTTTTTCGCCCAAAGACTCGCCGTGGTCGGAAACAAACAGCATCAACGTGTTGTAATCGGCGGAAAGTTGGTTGAGAAGGTTGATGGTTTGTGCCAGTACATATGATGTGTAGGCAATCGAATTGTCGTAGGCGTTTATGATCTCGTCTTGCAAACAGTGGCTAAGATCAGCAGTGGTGCAAACCGGCGTATAACGTTTAAAATGATCCGGATAGCGCTGGTAGTAAGCCGGGCCGTGGCTTCCTTGTTGGTGAAGGACAATAACGGTGTTTCCAGCCAGGTTTTTGACAGTGGGGATAAAGTCTTTCAACAGAATTTCGTCTTTGCAGGCGTAATTGCTGCAAAAAGTTTCGGTCTTGATACGATCGCAATTGTTTTTGCAACCGGAATTGTTTTCACGCCATAAAACCCGGTAACCCACTCGTTGAAAAATATCAAGCAGATTTTCGGTATAGGCTTCGCTGCCGGGCTTAAAAGTGCGACGTCCTTTGGCGGAAAAAATACAAGGAAGGGAAACGGCCGTCGAAGTGGCACAAGCCGAAGTGTTGCCGAAATACAGCAGTTGGTTGCGCCAGGGGGCGAGATCCCGGTTGGTGTCACGCGGGTAACCGCCCAGTGAAAAGTTCTGGGCTCGGGCGGTCTCGCCGATAACAATTACCAACAATAACGGTTTGTGATTGTTCCAGTAAGGAAAAAAAACAGCATCGGTACCGATGCGGACCAACGGATGATGTTTTTTATAAATGATTTGGATGGCGGAAATGACGGCGCCGAAATAGTTAACCGGCAGCAGATCGTATTTTAGATGGCGGTGGTTGCGTAAAAACTGAGCTGTATATTTGTAGTTGGGGAAAATAATCGCGCTAATGATGATTATTGAAAAAAATACCCTGATCAGACGATGGTGCAGTTCCTGCCGCCAGGGCAGAAAGCGGATATCAATACGACTGATCAGCAGGGCGGGAAGAAGAGCGCCGGCCAGCAGACAGAGAAAAAGTCTGAAGCTGAGAAGATCCGACACTTCGGCCAAGTCGGTCTGAAATGCGTTCAGCAGCATGATTTTATCGATGGAAACATGATAAGTGTTCATGAAACAGAAACAGATAGCATTGAAGAACAGAACCAGAATTGTTAACGGTTTGGCCGTGTACGGCCATAACAAAAGATCGGCGACGGTAAACAGCAGCAGGAGAATAACAAGAATCACAATAATGAAAGGAAGTCCGAAACCGGTAACAGTTAAAAGCTCTAGCAAGAAGATGTTGTTGAAGCAGAAGAAAGAAAGGAGGGTGAACAGCAGATTGAAGAGGAGAAATGAAACATGTAAGAAATTTTTTTTCATCTGTCCGGGCGTCCTTGAAAGGTAAAAGTGGAAAAAAGCAGTCTGTTAAATGCTTCCTGCCGATGCCGGAAGTGAAGTTCAGTCCATATTAGAAGTTTGCAACCGAAAAGACAAGCAATATTTGCAGGCGTTTGATTATTGAAAAGATGGCGGCAATAAAAAGAAAACGGTCGGCATTAAAAAACTGTTCGAACGGTTGCGGTTGAGAAACCGTTCGAACAGGCGCACTTAGAAAGTGCATAACCAAAAGAGACATCACATAAAAATTGATTCGGGTCATTTTTGTCCGCACAACCGCTGCAGAATTTTGTTCTGCCCGGGCATCTTTTCGTAAACCACTATAACCAATCGGCGTAAACCGGAAAGATTATGAAACGAAACAATAACATCCTGATCCGCTATTAAAACCGTTTGTTGCCTTGTAAAATAAAATTTTGCCGGAAAAAAAGGTTTTAAAAGTTAATGTTTCAGGATATTCTCTTATTTCTGAAAGTTACCATAGTACTTCAATCTGAAAATAATCTGAAAGAAAATATAAAAAATTATTTATCTACATATAATGTTCAGATTTTGCTTGCAAAATCGCTCTGTGCTTTTTACACTCTTGAGGTAGTGGGAGACGCGAATGAAATTGTTGTTGGCAGAAGATGACATTAAGCTGGGCGGGTTGGTCAAAAGCCTGCTTGAGCTTTCGGGTTTTGAAGTCGGATGGGCTCAAGACGGCAAAGAAGCCATGGACTTGATTGAAGAAGCGGCGGCCAGCAGTTATGACGTGATTATTTTAGACTGGATGCTGCCGGAAATCAGTGGAATTGAAATTTGCCGGTTATTGCGCAATCCTCGCAAGTATAATTATCAGGGCGGCATTATTTTTCTGACGGCCCGCGGGGGGATTGACGATTGCGTCACCGGTCTGGAAAGCGGTGCCGACGATTATCTGGTAAAACCTTTTCAAAATAAAGAACTGATTGCCCGGGTCAATGCGTTGGGACGTCGCAAAGGACGTCCGTTTATGGACGATGTGTTTACCAAAGCAGGCGTTGAGATGAATAACAAAAGCGGAACAATTACCGCAGCCGGACGCGAACTGAAACTGAGCCGACGCGAATTTGAACTGTTTCGGCTTTTGTTTGTTAACAGCGGCCGCACAATCTTGCGCGAGACGATCATGGATAAGGTGTGGGCGGACAATCCGGAGATCAGTCCGGCAAGTTTGGATGCTTACATTTATATTTTGCGACGGAAGATCAGGGAAATTTCGGATAAAATTAAAATCAAGCTGGTTAAAGGGGTCGGCTATGTGCTGGAGATTGAAAAGTGACACAAAAAATCCGGCTGCGCCTGGTCTATAAATATACTGCTATTATTGCGGTGATGCTGCTATGTTTTGCCATCGGCGGTTTTCTGATGTGTCGTTATGCAGTGCAGAAAGTGATTACCGATGCTATGTACGATTCCCTGAATACGGAAATTCGCGAGGCCGAAAAGTCCGGGTTGACAGCGGCGTCGCCGTTGCGGGAGACGGCCGTTAAATCCGATATCGGTTCAATGTACAATTATGCTTATTGGTTTGTCGGTGACCGGTTGGTGTTTGCTGAGCATCCGACCGATAAAAAGGTGGATATGACTTCACGGCACAAAATGTTAAAATATGCCGTGGACGGGAAATTGAAACATTTTTCTCTTCATGATGAGCAGGGACGCCGCTGGCAGTTTTATGTCCTGTCGGGAAAAACAGCCAACGGAAGAGTAATTATCTTGATCAATACGACACCGTTTAAGTTGTTGTCGTTGCAGTATATTTATGTTTTGATCGCAACATTGCTCTTTATGCTGCTGATTGCATGGATCGGCGGCAACATTTTGGCAGACCGGATTTTGGCGCCGTTTATTGCGGTGCTGGAAGAACAAAAAAGGTTTGTTGCCGATGCCTCTCACGAATTGCGGACGCCATTGGCCGTGATGTTGTCTTCGCTGGAACTTCTGGAAATGAAACATTTCGAACCTGCGTTGGTGTCGGGGATGAAAGAAGAAGTGTTGGGGATGTCGGATTTGATTCGGGATCTGCTTGAACTGGCGCGTGCCGATAACCGCCAGTTGGATATCTATCCGGAATTTTTTGAACTCAGGTCGCTGATAGACAATATTCTTGACGGGCTGACAGGGCGCAAAAACATCCGGCTGTTTAATCTGACTTCGGGACCGGCAGAACTTAGGGCGGATAAAGAAATGATCCGGCGCTTGCTTTTTATTTTGCTTGATAATGCAATCAAGTACAGTCCTGAGAATACCGAAATAACGGTAACGGCGGTTCGCGAGGAACGGCAGGTGGTGATCAAGGTACAGGATCAGGGAATCGGAATTGACAAAAAAGATCTGAAAAACATTTTTGAACGTTTTTACCGGGCCGACAAAGCACGCAGCCGCAAAATTCCCGGTACAGGGTTGGGGTTGCCGATTGCCCTGGATATTGCACGGCGGCATGGCGGCGGTATTGACGTGGAAAGCGTGCCCGGCAAAGGAACGTTGTTTACAGTTAAAATTTGTGATCAGTAGATTCTTGTTAATTCGTCGTTGATAAAATGGGACGGTGTCGTCTCAGATCCTTGTCAAAGGACGTCGGACGGAGGAGCAACAGTTTAGGGACGCGGTGGCGAAATATCAGAGACGCTGCCGATAATCGGGGTTTGTGTGTTATGAAAAGTGCGGAAGATTTGTTCTTTCGCACTTTTTGCGTTTTTGGGTGCCGATGAGTTGGGGCAAAAGAATAAAAAACCCGCCGCACAAACATTTGACGGCGGGTGAGAGAAGTGACCGGCAACCGTATTATTTGGTTTCCTGCAACAGCCGGTTGAGGACGCGGACGCCGAAACCGGTAGCACCTTTAGGGGTAAGCGGATGACCTTTTTCGTCCTTGTCGACCCCGGCGATGTCCAAATGTGCCCATTTGACGCCCGGTTTGATAAAACGCTGCAGGAAGCAGGCGGCGGTAATACCGCCGGCCAGCCGCGGGCCGGTGTTTTTCATATCGGCGATGTCCGAGTCGATCAGTTTGTCATAATCGGCGGTTACCGGCAGGCGCCATAATTTTTCGCCGGAGAGTTCACCGCATTTTTCCAATTGTGCCGACAGTTTATCGTCGTTGGAAAATAAACCGGCATATTCAAAACCGAATGTCATCATGGTTGAACCGGTGAGAGTAGCAACATCGATGATTTTGGTAACGCCGAATTTTTCCTGAATATACCATAAGCAGTCCCCCAATACCAGACGTCCTTCGGCGTCGGTGTTAACAATTTCGACCGTTTGTCCGGACATGGAAGCGACTACGTCACCGGGACGGCTGGCCGAGCCGGAGGGCATGTTCTCGACCAGGCCGACCACACCGGCAATGTTAACCGGCAGTTTTTGCAAAGCGGCTGCTTTTATGGCGGCAACCACCACCGCGGAACCGGTCATGTCTCCCTTCATATCGCCCATGTTGGCCGCAGGCTTGAGGGATATGCCGCCGGAATCGAAAGTAACGCCTTTGCCGACCAGCCCGAGGTCGAATTTTTTGCGGTCTTTTGCGCCTTTCCACTGCAGAACCGCAACCCGGGGAGAATTGACGGAGCCTTTGGAAACCGAGAGCAACATATCCATGCCGAGATCGTGCAATTTGCCCTCGTCTAGGATCGTGATGTCAATGCCAAGGTATTCGAGACGTTTGATGTCGGCGGCGTAAATTTCGGGCGTCAGGTGGTTGGCGGGCTCGTTGCAGAGATCGCGGGCATAACGTACCGAAGCGGCAACAGCCTGATAAGCCGAGAAACCCTGAGCATCAATCGGCGTTTCGCCGAAGAACTCGATTTTTTCCAATTTCGGATAGCTGTCCTGAGGTTTTTTGGTGAAGTATTTGTCAAAACGATAACCGCCGAGTTCAATGCCGAGCGCCAAGTTGTAAGCGGTTTCGGCTATGGAAAGAGATGCTTTTTTATCAGTGGGGACATAAACGGCAACATTTGCTTCGGCGTTTATTTTCCTGTACAGCTTGCCACCGAGGATTTGCAGCTCAAGTGCAGTCGGCTTGCTGCCGGTGCCGGCAGCAATAATCCGGGTTTTGCCATTGTAAACTTCGACAAAGGAACCGGCTTTGCCTTCAAATTGTTGACTGCGGGTAGCCGATTTGAGGGAAGACAGTTCTTCGGCGCTCAAGAACTTTGCCGAATTGAAATTGCTGCCGGAAGTAAGGATGACTTTGGTGCCGGCAGAAGATTTTGAACCGGCGGGAAATGCGAATTCGGTCATAAGGTTTCTCCTTGAAACAAAATGTGACGGCAGAACGGTATTATGTGCCGCCGTCTAAAGGTTGAATTGAAATTAATATAGTGGCAAAAAGATAAAAAACTCCTAATAATGATTAGACTTTTAAAAAAAATCAGGATATAATGTAACAAAATTGATAAGGAGCGACTGACGTGGCCAATAAGAGACGCCGGGAATTTGTGGAACATCTCAGGTATCGGTTTTTTGTTTTCGAAACGCTGAATACGGCGATGGGAATTTTGAAGCGTTTGCCGGAAGGCGAGGCTAAACATAAGTTACGCGAAGGGCTGCGCCATTATCTTTACAACAACAACTATTCCTGCACCATTACGCCGGAACGGCCGATTGAGCCGGAATACAAACTTTTGATCCGGGATGATTGTAACGGTGATATCTATGCCGTAGACAAAAGTTACCTTTCCTTTCATTACCGTTATGCCCTTAAAAATGCCGGAGTGCAAAGCTATACGCCCGAGGACTATATCAAAGCTTTAAAAAGAAACAAGGCATGGGCTGATATGAACAGCTTTCCGACCTACCATTCGGTTGAAGAGATTATCCGCATCCGGATGGAAGAGATGCAATTGCCGCCGAATTTGGTGCAGGCGATGCGGATTAATGATTTTCGCGATTTTGTTCGTAATAACTGCGCGGAAGAATTCGTGGATTTTCGCGAGAAAAATTCGTTCATTAAAACTTTTATAAGTGCCCGGGAAAGCGAGTTTCGGCATATGTTGGACAGGGGGGGAGTGGACAAGAGATATACCGACGCCTTGGTTAAAAAAATGTATGAAAAGGGGGAAGCCTGGGACGTGGTGGTTTTGGACGAAAACGGCGACCGAATCGAGGGGCCGGAATTTGACCGTCATCATACCATTCCGGTTTATTCTCCAAATGATGTTTCAAGTCTGAGCGAAGTTAATGATTTTAATAAACTGTGTCTGATTGAGAAAAAATTCCATCGTTGGCTGCATCGGTTGGAACGGGCAAAAATCATTGACGACGCTTTGTATTTTGAAAAAATCATGGTGCCCGAACATGCGGCCTGTGTTTTTGACTTTGAAACCTGTATCCTTCATGATTTTGATCATCCGGAGCGAAACATTCCCCCAATGTCTCCGTCGAGCAGTAACTTGATTTATATAAATAAAGTTACCGAGATGTCGATCAGACTCAATGATCAGCTGGCAAAGCAGCCTAAGAAAATGTCGGGCAAAAACAAAAAAGCAACCGGTAAGTATATTAAGGGCGGCAAAGGCGGCCGTAACTAAAATCCAGTAAAGAAGAACGAAGATGAAAAGCATATATGAGGCAAATGAATATAATATTGCCAAAGCAGCGCAAGTGATTAAAGACGGCGGTTTGGTTGCTATGCCGACCGAAACCGTGTATGGTTTGGGTGCAAATGTTTATGATGCGCAGGCAGTGGCACGGATTTTTGAAGTGAAGCGACGTCCGACTTTTGATCCGTTGATTTCTCATATTGCCGATTTTGACGCGTTGCCCGAATATGTGGAAGCCGATCAGCGGGTGTGGGCGTTGGCGCGTCGTTTTTGGCCGGGGCCTTTGACGATGGTATTGAAACGGCGCGGTTCGCATGCCGGGGTCGATCTGGCTTGTTCGGGGCTGCCGACGGCAACTGTCCGTATGCCCGATCATCCGGTAGCAGCGGCCCTGATCCGTCAAAGCGGAGTGCCGATTGTGGCACCGTCGGCGAATTTGTTCAAGTCGGTCAGTCCGACCACGGCACAGCATGTGTATGACGGGTTGGGCGATCAGGTGGATATGATTCTAGACGGCGGTTCATGTCCGGTTGGCGTTGAATCGACAATTTTGGATGTGACCGGAGCGACGGTTGTGATCTTGCGTGCAGGCGGCACCACGCGGGAGGATATTGAAGACTTTTTGGGAGAAAAGGTATTGCTTTCTCACGGTGAACCTGATCGCCCCAGCGCGCCGGGACAGCTTTTACGCCATTATGCACCGGGACATCGGTTGCGGATCAATGCCGAAAAGCCGCAGAAAAATGAATTTTATATCGGTTTTGGCACCAGAGACGGCGATTTGAATCTCAGTCCGAGCGGTGATTTGCGTGAGGCAGCCGCCAATCTGTTTGCTTTTTTGCGGCAGGCGGATGCAACGGCGGGGGAACGGACGTTGGCAATAGCACCGATCCCCGAATACGGAATCGGGTTGGCGATTAATGATCGAATTCGCCGGGCTTCTCACGACTAATCTCAATAAATTCGATATCTTTTTTTTCGGGGTCGTAACGGATGTTTAATTCTCCGTTGCGCAGTTTGAGAGCGCGGGCGCCGAATATTTTGTGCCGCCAGCCTCTGAGCGCAGGATTGTCTTTGTCCTTGAAAGCTGCCAGTTTTTGCAGCTCGGTCTCTCCGGCAATGAGACGGGGAACTACACCTTCACGCTGAGCAACGATTTTTAAGAGCATTTTCAAGAGTTCTGCTAATGCGGGAATACCGTTGATATTGTCATGGCGGGTTTGTTTGGCCAGTTTGGGATCAATCTTCATATGTTCGAGCACATCAAGAATTTCGTCGGCCAGGCGACCGGTTGCAACGTCTTTGCGCATGCCGCGGATGTTCATCAGTTCTTCTTTGTTTTTGGGACAGGCGGTGGCGATCATAATCAGAAAATCGTCTTTGACGATGCTTTGACGGGGAACGTTTTTGTCGCGGGCCCGCATCTCGCGCCAAGCAGCGAGATCCCTCAGAGCCGACAATACTTTAGCATTGTGAGAGCGGTGGCGGATTTTCAGCCAGGCTTCTTCGGGCGGAATGATATAGGTAGTTCCCTGACTGAGAATTTGCATTTCTTCGTCAATCCAACCGGTACGCTCCAGACGTGTCATTTGCTGGATGAGGTGCTGATAGATTTTGATCAGATGAGTAACATCGCCGGCAGCGTATTCGAGCTGGTGGGCGTCGAGCGGACGCAGCTGCCAGTTGGACAGACGGTCGGTTTTATCAAGTTCGATGTCGAGAATCGCTTTGACCAGGCGTTCGTAACTGATGCTTTCGCCGAAGCCGCATACCATCGCGGCCACCTGAGTGTCAAACAAAGGTTGCGGAATAATGCCTGACAGTTCGAAAATAATTTCCACGTCCTGACGGCAGGAGTGGAACACCTTGATAACGTTTGGATTTTTCATCAGGCAGAAAAAACTGCCGAGATCGATTCCTTCGGCCAGCGGGTCGATGATGGCGGCCTCGGTTTCGCTTGCAACCTGAATCAGGCATAAAAGCGGGAAGTATGTTTTTTCGCGGATAAATTCCAGGTCGACGGTGATAAAAGAATGAGCGGACAGGCGGTTGCATAACTGCTCAAGATTTGCGGTATTGTCAATTATTTGCATATCTAATTCCATTATTGATTTTGCGGCTAATTTAGCAGCATATGTTTAAGATTGTTTTAATGGCGGATATGTGAGTTTTTTATTGCTTTTGTTTCTTTTTGCCCTAATATAAGCCGCATGTTAATCAAATTTGGGGTTTTCAAATGAACGAATATCGTAATTTTACCTGCGGGCAGCTGAGAGCATCGGATGCCGGCAAACGGGTTAAACTGGCAGGGTGGATACACCGCAAACGCAATCTCGGCAATTTGTGCTTTGTCGATCTGCGCGATCATTACGGCATTACCCAATGCGTGTTTGACAGCGGGTCGCCGCTGTTTGAGCAGGTTCAAAACATCCGGGCGGAATCGGTGATCGGTATTGACGGCGAAGCGGTGATCCGTGAAAACATTAATAAAAATATTCCGACCGGCGAAATTGAAATTAAGGTTGACGGACTTAAGGTATATTCGCAGGCTGAAGTGCTGCCGTTTCAGGTGGCGGTTGAGGACGATGCGCCGGAAGAAATTCGCCTGAAGTATCGCTTTTTGGATTTGCGTAAAGAGCGTATTCACAAAAATATTTTGCTACGTTCGGCAGTGATTCAACGTTCCCGCGAGCTGATGCGCGAACAGGGGTTTACCGAATATCAGACACCTATTTTGACCGCATCGTCACCGGAAGGCGCTCGCGACTTTTTGGTGCCGTCGCGGCTTAATCCGGGCAAGTTTTATGCCTTGCCGCAGGCGCCGCAGCAGTTTAAGCAGCTGCTGATGGTTTCGGGCTTTGACAAATATTTTCAGATTGCACCATGTTTTCGTGATGAAGATCCCCGTGCCGACCGTTCTCCCGGCGAGTTTTACCAAATGGATATGGAGATGAGCTTTGCTACTCAGGACGATGTTTTTGCGGTGATTGAGCATACGTTGGGAACGATTTTTAACGAATTTGCCAACGGCAAGACAGTGGATCAGGCACCTTATGTTCGGATACCGTTCCGTGAGGCGATGATGAAATACGGTTCCGACAAACCCGATTTGCGCAATCCGCTGGTGTTGCAAAATGCAACGGCTTTCTTCGGTGACAGCGGGTTTGGCGTTTATGATAATTTGGTTAAGGAAGGCAAAACTGTTAAAGCGATGACGGTTGCCGGGATTGCCGATAAGCCGCGTTCTTTCTTTGACAAGCTGGATGCTTATGCCAAAGAAGAAGGTTTCGGCGGAATTGCCTATGTTGCTCTGGCCTCGGCCGGCGCCAAGGGAATTGCCCGTTTCTTTGATGAAGAAAAGATGAATGAACTGAAAGACAAGTTCGGCCTCAAAGACGGCGACGCGGTTCTGTTTATGGCGGGCGCCGGCGTCAGGTTTGACAAGTTCAGCGGCCGGCTGCGCAATAAAGTGGCGGAAGAACTGGGACTGGTGGATGAAAATGCGTTTAAGATGTGTTGGATTGTTGACTTTCCGTTTTATGAAGAAAACGAAGAAACCGGTGCGGTTGAATTTTCGCACAATCCGTTTTCGATGCCGCAAGGCGGGATGGATGCACTGCTTAACAAAAACCCACTGGATATTCTCGCTTATCAATATGACTTTGTCTGCAATGGCGTTGAATTGTTGTCGGGTGCGGTACGAAACCATGAACCGGAGATCATGTACAAGGCGTTTGAGATTGCCGGTTATGACAACAGCGTGGTGGACAATAAGTTCGGCGGCATGATCAGTGCCTTTAAGTTTGGCGCGCCGCCGCACGCCGGTTCGGCTTACGGAATGGACCGTTTGGTAATGCTGCTGTTGGATGAGCCGATCATTCGCGACGTGATTTTGTTTCCGCTTAACGGCAAGGCACAGGACCTGATGATGCAGGCACCGAACTTTGTGACCGAGCAGCAAATGAAGGAACTGCACATTAAGACCGATATCGAAGATAAAAAGTAGTTGAGGACAAGGGGCGGCATCAGCCGCCTTTTGTTTTGAGACAGAAATCGTTTATCGGGAAGGAAAAAAGGTGAAGAGCGTTCGGGCAACAGCTGTACGTATGATGTTGGCTTGGACGGGGAATATTAAGGCGACGGAAGAAGCAAAGCCGGATGACAGAGGAGAGAGAAGGGATATTCTGATTATTTGAGAAAGGGGAGCAAAGTTTTCATCAGTTTTTAGATTGCAGGCGGCTGTAAAAATTTTGTAAAATCGGATTGGCGGTCATTGTGCGGCGTATATCATCGTGGCGGTTCAGCCATGCAAGTGTTTCTGCAGCAAGTCGATTTTTTATCGGCTCTGCAGCTCGCTGTAAATGCGAACTGAGGTGCCACATCATGAATAAACAGAATTGTGTTTTCATTGCCGTAATTTTGTTCTCTTCTTTCAGGAAAGAATAAACCATGTCAACTGCTCGGAGGATATCAAGAAGTCGGTTGTCTGCAGCAGAACTGTTCATTATTGATGTTTGGTTGTCGGTGCGGTAGTAATAAAAAGGCTGGTTAAGCTGGCAAATTTTTGAGGCATAAACAAAAGAGCGGACATGAAAAATAACGTCTTCGAAGATAAGTCCTTCGGGAAACGTTAAGTTATGGCGGCAGATAAAGCGGCGGCGATACATCTTTGACCATACGCTGACCCGGCCGAAAATTTTTTCGGAAATTTGTTCATAGGTAAAGATGCTGTCTGCCGACAATCCGTAATAATTAAGCGGAAGGTTGGATTTGTTTTCATGGCCGTAACGGAAGCCGTAAACGCAAATATCCGCCGCTGATCTGCTGATTCGCCGGTACAGTTCGGCAACAGTTTGGAGCTGAAGCCTGTCGTCACTGTCAACGAACAAAATGTATTTGCCGTTTGCCCGCTTGAGACCGGCGTTGCGTGCTGCCGACAGACCGCGGTTGGGTTGGGTAATGATTGTGATGCGACGGTCTTGAGAGGCATATTGATCTAAAATAGCACTGCATTGATCGGTAGAGCCGTCGTTGATGCAAATGATTTCGATGTTGGTATGTGTTTGGTCGACGATGCTGTCCATGCATTGTCTCAGATAGTTTTCAACGTTGTAAACCGGGACGATGATCGACACATCCGGTTTAATAAGGCGTTTGATCCAAGGAATATGCCGGAAAGAAAATGATATTTTTATACCTAGGAAAACAAGTTTCAGGCTTTTGGGGGTGTAGTATGCGGAAAACAGAGGTTTCATGAAGGTGCTGCATTTAAACGTTCCTTTTTTTACGACACCGCAAAATGCAGAGTTGATTTTAATTTGTTTTGTTATAATAAGATGTTGACAGGATAGTTCTTTTTTCCTAAGTTGTAGATAAATAATCAACGTTTTATTGTATACTTTTTATTATTTGACTCCGGTTAAAAGATCGGACTGTTTGGATTTGTTGTGATAGGCGGGAAGCAGGGCCGATATTTTTAAGAAGACCAAAGCCATGAGTAAGAGACAAGCCACGCAAAAAAAGGCAACTTGTTGGAGAAAGCGAATAAATTTTTTTCAAAGTTTAAAATTATTATTGACATTTGTTTTCAAATGACATAGAACATTTTTTGTTTTAGATAATTGCCCCATCGTCTAACGGCAGGACAGCGCACTCTGACTGCGTTAATCGTGGTTCGAATCCATGTGGGGCAGCCAAACAATAAAAAAACCACCCAACGGGTGGTTTTTTTATTGTTTGATTAATGCATCTCGGATTTTAAACCACCGGGAAGTGGTTTGCCTATAAGCGAAAGGTGACTGCAGAACGCCGGAAAACCGAACGACGTGTGAGAAGTGACGGCGAGGGGAAGAGAAGTCGTATAGGTGAGAGGGGCAGATGAGTTAAGAAGTGAAAAGAGAGATCAGGCGGTGGAAAAGAGGGGGAGTGAGGAAAAAATGTGCGGTATAGAGGAAAAGGAGAAATCAGTACGGAAGAAGTAAAGAGAAGGCAGGTTGGAGAAAGAAGATGTTGGGTGATACTGACAGGAGAGAGAATACGAGAGTGGAGAAGGAAGGTTTGAGCAGAAGGAAGAAGACGGTTAAAGCGGTGAGAGGAAAATCGATCGGAATGGAGGAAAAGGGAGATGGGCGGGCAGCAGTGGTTCTTGACAAAAAATCCGGGTTGAGGTAAAAACATGTTGTATTGTGATTTTTTTGTTTAACTTTTTAAATCGTATTATTTATGGCAGCAAAACTGTTTATTTTCGATGTGGACGGCGTATTGTTGGATTTGTGGGCAACCATGAAAGGTGTATACGAAAAGTTTACCTCGCAAAAGCTGAGCCAAAGTCAATGGGATGCCGTTATTGCTGATTATCTCCGCGATCCGGTTCCTTATCAGCAGTTTGGCGAATATTTTGACAATTCGGATGCTATGGCATCGCTTTCAGCAGTTGACGGCATGCCGGAACTGGTTAGAAAGCTGAAGTTGCTGGATTTTGATCTGATGATCATTACCAGCGTGACCGATCGGGAAGACATTACCCGTAAGCGCGAAAGCAATCTCAGCCGTATTTTCGGCGACGTTTTCGACCGGATTATCTATACCGGTCGCGGAAGTTCCAAGGCCGCCGCGCTGGAAGAAGCGGCGAAAGGTTATCATATCAGTTTTTTCTGCGATGATCATCCGAGAAATGCGGCCGCCGGACGCGGGATTGTCACTTATCCGTTGTGGTTTGCCAATCTGCATCAACGGTCGATCTGGGAAAAAATCGACCGGGAAGGGATTGTTGAAATTCGCTCTGCCGAAGAAATTTTTGAGTTGGTCAAAAAAGTTTGACTTACTCTGCAAAAGTGAGAAGCAGCGGTTTAGGACCGCTGCTTCTTTTTTATATCCTGAAAACTATGCGCTGAGCGCGTGGTTTTCAGGATATAAAAAAGCCGGGCAATGCCGGCTGAAGTTTTGTTTGGGCGCGTTTATTTGCCGTTGTTGCCGCAGTTGCCGGTTCCTTCGCTGCAGTCTTTACCGCACTGGCAGTTATCACCGCACTGGCAATCTTCACATTGGCAATTCGGGTTGTTACATTTTCCCATTTGGTTTCTCCTGTTAAATTTACTGACAGCCTTAATATAATGCGTAAACGGCGGTTCGTCAACAGGTTAAAGCGGGGGCATGTTGCGGGAGCAGCGAGGTCGGGGAAAATCGGTCTTTACATTACGGGGGGTTTGTTATATGGTAAAAACAGACAAAGATTATTATAAAAACATTATATTATGAAAAAAAGAATTTATTATGTAGCAGGTATTACTGTAACCGACACCGATTTGTACTATCCGATCATGAATATGCTGAGGGGCTTTTTTTCTTGCGAATATGCGCATAATTACAGGATGTACGCTCACGGCAACAGTTACAAGATGATTGCCGAGCCGGTTAGTGACAAACTCTTTGCCGGTAATCCCGACGGTCGCCATGTTCATATGTTTATGATTGAAGGCTCGGAGACCTTTATTGAATGTATGAAGAAGTATTTGTTTGAAGGAAAGGCCTGGGAAAGATGGGATGTGACGCCTTATTTTGAATTTGTAAAAGGCGAAGACAACCGGATTGTTCCGGTCGAGTGGTTTAATGACGCGTTTAAACAGTTTCTCGGATTTTAATCGCGGTTTATGCTGGAAAAAAGAGAATAGCTTGAGGCTGTTCTCTTTTTTGTTTGTGGACAGGACGTTTTCCCTGTCTTTACCAGTCTTCCAAGCCGTCAAAGATGTTGCCGATTTCGCGTGCGTCTTCGGTGCCGATGCCGTCGATATAGAAGATTTCGTTACGTTGCGGGTTAATAACGCAAAATTGGCGGCATAAGTTGATAAAGGTCTGGTCGGCAGAGGTTTCCGTCGCAGCAAGTCCGGTTGTGTTTTTGCCGCGGGGAATAAAAGCATATTCTTCGCTGTAGGGTTTGTTTTGCGAAAGATTATTCAAAGCCGGTAAGAAAGATGACGGGTAGGAGATATCGGTGAAATAAACGACAAATTTTTGGTTTTCGTTATAATAGTTGCCGTATAATAACGAATTTTGCAGATAACGGATTGTTTCTTCGGGGAGGGCAACCGTTTCGGCGGCAAAAGGTATTTCTGTTTCGGTATCTGAAAGATCGTTTTGGGGGATGGCAATATCCGCAACGGCGGCATTTTCATTTCCGACCGGCAGAATCGAAGGCCAGGTGATGTACAGGGCAATCGCCACAACGGCGATCAGGATAATTTTGAGACTGTTGGATTTCATGGCAATTCTCCTTATGCGGAACGGAAACATTATCGTACGGAAAGATTAAAGAATAATAAATTTAGATAGGGCGTTTTCGGGAGGTTGAAACATGAACTTTGGTTGACGTCCTTTAGGGTACTTTTATGACAAACGGAAAAAACGTGGTACCGGTGAAAAAAAAGCACTGCCGGGGCAGTGCTTTTTCAGAAAGTATTGAATTAGAACAATACTTTGGCGTTGATACCTACTGTGTAGCTGTAATCAACTACGTCGCTGTAATTTCCGCCCAGATAATAATCGCCGAAAACGCCGACGGCAACATTATCTTTTACAAAATAGTTGGCTTCGGCCTGTGCCCACCAGGTGTTGGTGTTGGTTCCGTCAAGAACAAAGTCGTAACGGATACCGGCGTCAACGGCATATTTGTTACCGCTTTTGTGAACGCCGTTGAACCAGGAGTATTCCATGGTACGGTCAGCCTGATCAATCGGGCTGGTGGCTGTGAACGAAGTGTACGGAGTCCAACCGTCCTGCATAGCATAACCTAACTGGGCGTTGGCTTCGACTTGTTTGTACCATCTGGAATTTGTATTGCGATGGCCGTACCAGCTTTTAGGGTTGAAGGTATAGTAAGAACCGCCAATTTGAGCCAGCCAATTGCCGTTTCGCATATTGTATTTCGCACCGATGGTGTAATCAAAGTTGTGGTCGTTATTGTATTCCTGATTTGTCAGTCCTTTGGTATCAAACTGATTGCCGAGTTCTGCCACAACGGCAAAATTGTCGGTAACGCCATAGGTGATTTCTTCGGCAACACGAAAATCTTCAGCTGCACCACCGTTATGTTTTAATTTAGTGCGGTCATACTGTATTGAAGTGTTGGATAATACCTTTCCAGCACCCGGAAGATACAGCGAGCCGGTAAAATCTTCGGCGTTGGCAGCACCAGCAAACATAACAGTTGCAGTTGCCAAAAGAATAGTTCTGTAGTTCATGTAAAGTCTCCTTGGTTATTAAAACTTTTGTGAATAAATATATCACAAAAAGTACTGTATCAGATAATTTGCAGATTTCAACAAATAAAAGACGATTCGTTGCTTTTATTTGTATATCAGGCAGCTGCCACCTCGGAGAAAATGCGTTTTTGTCGCCGTTTCAGAAAACGTAAAAGTGTCATACGGTCGACTTTGAGCTGTCGGGCAATTTGGGCCTTGGGGACCTTCTTTTCTAACATACGGTTGATGCGTTCTTCAACATCGGTGAGTTTTAGTTTTTTGTTGCCGCGGCCCGACGGGCGGCCGAGTTTCTTGCCCTCGGATTTTATTCGGCTGAGCGCTTCTTTGGTACGTTGGGAAATGAGATTGCGTTCGATTTCAGCCGAAAGGCCGAAGGCAAAAGCGAGCACCTTTGACTGAATGTCACTACCGAGACGGTAATTGTCTTTTATGGTCCAGACCTGAGCTTCGGCACTCAGACAATAGTGCAGAATCGTCATCACCTGCAGCATGTTACGCCCCAGACGCGAAATTTCCGAGGCAATTAAAATATCGTTTTTTGTCAGCTTTTTAAGCAATTTTCCGAGTTTGCGCTGTCGGAAATCGGTAGCGCCGGAAATTGTTTCTTCAAACCAACGGTTGATGGCAATGCCATTTTTCTGGGCAAAGTTCTCGATTTCAAATCGTTGGTTTTCGGTGGTTTGTTTATCGGTGCTGACCCGAATATATCCATATATCATTATAAATCCTTATAAATAGAGCAGTTAAATTTGTTGTTGTTGCACCTTTATTTGTTAAATAATGTCAAAGTGCAGCAAAATAAGGTGTATTTTATTGTTATATCTATGCAAATTATATTTACGGATATGAAGACCTAAATAACAAAAGTTTATATTCTTAGGTATGTGTTGTCGGCAGACTGCTGCCGTTAGCAGGATTTATAAAGAATTTTACTTTCGGTCGAAAATATGCATAATGATATCCGGGAAAGGCGAATGTTGGAAAATATGATGGCGTATGGTTATGTCGGTTTGTTCGTAATTAGTTTTGGTGCAGCTACGATTCTGCCGATGAGTTCTGAGGCAGTTTTTGCCGCAATGATCGGCAGCGGTTTTAATCCGTGGATTTGCGTCGCGGCGGCATCGGTCGGCAACTGGCTGGGAGGCATGACCAACTATTATCTCGGGTATCTGGGAAAGACCGAATGGTTGGAAAAGTATTTGAAAATTAAACGGGGAAGAATTGTTAAAGTACAGCATTTTGTGGCCGGTAAGGGAGCGATGTCGGCTTTTTTTTGCTTTTTGCCGGCGGTGGGAGATTTGCTGGCCTTTGTGTTGGGGATGATGCGGGCGAATTTGCTGACGGTCAATGTTGCGATGTTTTGCGGCAAGTTGTTTCGTTATGTGGTGCTGGCTTACGGAATTTTGCAGGGGATCGCGTGGATTAAAAGCTGGTAGAAAATGCTGCCGCTGTCATATTTTTATTGACAAATGTTTGTCAGCGTTATATAAGGCAGAAAAAATAATGCCGACATAGCTCAGTTGGTAGAGCTACTGATTTGTAATCAGTGGGTCGGGAGTTCGAGTCTCTCTGTCGGCACCATAAAACAAAAAAGCACCGTTACGGTGCTTTTTGTTTTATTACTTGTGGCCGTAGAGATGTTTCTTTTCTTCGCTCAGATGTTTTTCGGCGGCCGCAAGCTCAAGGCTGCCCTTTTTGACCGCTTCTTCATAAAGTTTGATTTTATAGTCTATTTTTTGCAGGTGTTTATTGAAAAGAGCGATTTGTTCTTCGATTTTGATTTTTTGGCTCTTAAACATTTCCAAGCGTTGCAGCAGGGTAGAATTGCCCTCGATAAACCAATCGATGTATTGTTTGATTCCTTTCAGTGGCATGCCCGTGTCTTTGAGGCATTCGATCATTGCCAGCCAACCGAGGTCGTTGTCGGAAAATACACGCAACCCGGAGCTGTTTTTTTTCAGGAACGGCAACAGACCTTCCTTTTCATAATAGCGCAGCGTATGGGCGGTGAGGCCGGTCATTTTTGCTACTTGTCCGATAGAATATCCCATTTGTTCTCTCCTTGAATTAAGGCTAATCATAAATGATGCCGGATGTCAATAAAATGTTTGTTTTAGAGCTAACTCTAATATGACGATATGCAGATTAGACAATTTTTTCGGCTTGCATCATCGCGCAGGATGTGACAAAATTGAACCGATGTGAAAGCGGAGGAACTGAAATTATGACTAAATGCAGCAGATGTCATATCGGTATGGCTGCAGCGAAAACTTTTATAATTGCGGCGTTATTTTTTCTGACGGTGCGGAGTTTGGCGATTGAAATTTTTGCCATTCCGCCCGAAAATAATTATATTGCGCCGGGCGGAAAAGTGATGGCTCCTGAAAGCGAAGCTTTTTCGTTTGCGGTTGCCAGTGACAGCGGTGCGAAAAATGCACCGATTGAGAGAATTGTACGTTTGGCTCAGGATGAAGGAAACCAATTTATTTTGTATTTGGGCGATTTGGTGCGTTATCGCAATATCAGCCATTTTCGCTGGATTATTTCCGAACTTGATGAAAAGCTGGAGTTTCCTTTTTATATGATTCCGGGAAATCACGAAATTGCCAATCATTTCGGACGGCAGGACAAGTCTTTGTACAAAATGCTGTTCGGCCCGCTTTATTACTGGTTTTCTTACGGAGATGTGATGTTTATCGGTTTGGATTCTTCGGAAGAGAAATACAATGAAGCTCAGTTGTCTTGGTTGGAAGATGTGTTGGAAAAAATCCGTCCCCATTACAAGTATTGTATTGTTTATACCCATGTGCCGCCGTTGTCGGAACCCCAATGGAAGAAAAAAATTTATGTTGACGGGTCGACTGAACGCATGGCGGCGCTTTTGCGGCAGCATCGGGTGGATTTGATTTTAGCCGGACATATTCACCAGTACTGGAAAGGAGAAACACAAGGAATTCCGGTGGTGACGCTGATGTCTTCGGGGCAGAAAACGCGCGGGGAAATTGAGAAGTTCGGTTATGTGACCGTGCAGATTTCTAAAGACGGCGTAGACAAGATCATACCGCATTATCTGGAAGACAATTATGAAGATGATAATGAGTATATAGAGCTTTTGTTAAGCAATATTCTGGTTGACGAACGCTCATTGCTGATTTGTCTGCTGATGTTGGGGATCGGGTTGATTTTGGCCGTGGGTGCGTTTGTATGCGGCCGCAGGCGTTAACCGTTGGTAGAGATAACGCTGTCCGGTACGGCGGATAACCCAGAAGTAGCCGAGACTGACGACGGCAGATCCGCCGATCCAAGCAATCGGGCTGGCATAACAAATGCCGACATATCCGAGCCGGGCGGCCAGATAAATGGCGGCAAAAGCCCGCATACCGAGTTCGACAATGCTTGAGAGCATCGGTATGACAGCATTGCCCATTCCCTGCAAAGAGTTGCGGAAAATAAATATCTGGCCGAGAAAGAAATAGAAGAGGATGCTGATGTTGAGGTAGGTTTGTGCGATTTCGATGACGTTGTGGTGTTCGTTGGAAACGAAAATGCCGATGATGTGGGTTCCGAAAAGGTACATGACGACAGCCAGAGAAAGGCTGAGGACAAGAGAGATCATCGAACATTCGAAAACGCCGCGGCGGATGCGGCCGATCATGCCGGCGCCGAAGTTTTGTGCCACATAGGTTGCCATTGCGACGCCGAAAGAGACCATCGGTTGAGTTGCCAGCTGTTCGACCCGCATCGCCGAAGTGAAAGCGGCAATGGTATCGGGGCCGAAAGAGTTGCAAACGCTTTGCGTAATGGCGGCGCTGATAGCAATGATGGAAAACTGGATGGCCATCGGCACGGCGATTTTGAGGTGCTGTTTGCTGAACTGCCAGTTGAGTTTCCAATCTTCGGCTTTGGGGTGAAGAAGCGGAAATTTTTTGCCAATGTAAAATAAACAGCAGATGACCGAAACCGTCATGGCGCAGACAGTACCGAGGGCAGATCCTTTGACACCGAGGTGGAACCAGTAGATGAACAAGATGTTGAAACTGATATTGAGCAAAGTGGTGAAAATCAGAAAGTACAAAGGTGTTTTGCTGTCGCCCAAAGCCCGCATAAAACCTGAAAGCAGGTTAAAAAACACGATCATGATAACACCGTAGGAAATGATGCTGATGAAGTCTTTGGCGTCGCGGATAATCTCTTGCGGTACGTTCATAATTCGGAATAAGTAATCGAGTGAAAACAGCATAATTGCACTGGCGCTCAGTGTAAAAACGGAACTTAGAACGGTGGCGGTGGTGACGGAACGGCGCAAACCCCGGTAATCGCGGGCACCGAACCGTTGAGCGGCAATGACGGTCAAACCGTTGGTGAAACCGATGCTGACCAAAACCAGCATAAAAAACAACGGTGACGAAACGCCGACGGCCGCCAGTGCCTGAATACCGATCAGGCGTCCGACAATGATGATGTCGGAGATGTTGTACATTTGCTGAAAAATATTGCCGATCAGAAGCGGAACGGAAAATTTCACAATTAATTTTAGCGGGTTGCCGGAGGTCATATCCTGCATATTTTTCACCATATGTGCTGATTGTTATAACGATAGGGGGTATAATTGATCTGACAGCTTTGTCAATATGTATTTGTAACATAAATTTAAATAGCCACCAACAAAAAAATTGATTATAATCGTTCAAATGGGGAAAGTGTCTGTTTTTGGGGTGAATATGTGTTTTTTGGGTCAGGATAAATAAAATGGCAGCAATTAATGACGAAGAGTTTTCGGATATTTATATTACACCGCAGAAGGAAGCTTTTGTTTGGAGCAAAAAGACTTCTTACGGTTTGAAACCGGTAACTTTTGACGATTATAAAGAGTTTCTGGCGGCAGTGGAAAAAGGTTATGACGGCGAACCGAGTTATCTGATCATTTATAAAAATTATAATTACCGAGTGGAACGGACGATTTCTTTATACGGTGTTCAGTATTGTGTGCGGAAAATGCCGCGGACAGTGCCGGATTTTAAGGATTTGGGATTTCCGCCGATTTTGGCCAACCATCTGTGTTCGCTGGGAAAGGCGACAGGGTTGCTGTTGGTGTCGGGGGCTACCGGCTCGGGCAAAAGCACAACCATGGCTTCTTTGTTAAAGGAATTTTTGACTCGCGAGGGCGGTTATGCCTTTACGATCGAAAACCCGATTGAAATGCCACTGGACGGTATTTATCAATGTCCGAGCGGAGATTTCGGGTTGTGCAAGCAGACCTCCGCACCCGGCGGCATGTGGGAAGAAGGATTGAAGTCGGCTCTGCGCTCGGCACCGCGTTACATTTTGCTGGGAGAAATCCGGACGCCGGAAGTTGCCTGTCTGGCGTTGCAGGCGGCGATGTCGGGGCACCTGATTTTCTCAACCATTCATGCCAACAGCGTGCCCGATGCCGTGAATGCGTTGGTCAAGTATGCCGGTTCGGGAGGTATCAGCGAAGAGATGGCGTATGAACTGGTTGCCGGCAGTTTGCTCGGATGTATTCATCAAGTGCTGGTGGGGGTGCCGAAAAAGCTACGGGTGAGTTCTTTGTTTACCAACCCAAACGTTTCTCAGGCCGATCAGGTGCGAAATATTATCAAAAGCGGTAAGCTGAATTTTGCGACCGTGATGGAAGCACAGAATATTAAGATGCTGAACGGCAAGCCTTTGTTCTCGGATCCGTATTGACCATGAAAAAAGAAAAAGCCCCGCTCTGAGCACAGGGGCTTTTTTACAGGCAGGAAGGGGATTATCCGTTGTTGCCGAGAAAGGAATTGACGCGGAAACGAAAGTAGGTTGTAAATGATTCCGGGTCGGAAATTCGGTTGGGCAGGTCGTCCAGTTTCTCAAAACCAAACGTTGCGCCGTCACTGATGCGCACCAGGACCACACTCAGCGGAAGATGCAAATTATAAGTTTCGATAAAGTTGTATTCGTCATCGTTTTGGTAATCAATGACGAATAAGCTGTATTGGTCTTTGTAATAACGGTTATATATCTGTTCAATCAGATCAATTGCCTGCGGACAATCGTAGCAAGTGTCGTTGTCGTAAAAGACATAGATGATCGATTTGTTATAATTTTGGTCTTCGGCGGCAAAGTATTGTTCCAGCGGCTGATCAGGGGCGGCTGGGCCTTCATATTGCAACTGCTGGGCCTCTGCCGAAACCGAAGCAAGCAAGAGCAGAGTCAACAAAAAAAATTTCATGACGTTTCCTCCTTGTTAAAGCGGAGAACATACCTTCTGCAGCCATTGTTTTTCCCGGTTGTCCAGGTAGGGGGATATCTTCCGGTATACCATTTGATGGTACTTGTTAATCCAGGTACGTTCTTCTCCGGTTAGAAGATATTTATCAATCAGGCGCTTATCAAGAGGAACTAAAGTTAAAAATTCGAATTTCATCATATCCGAATTTTTTATCGGGGTGACGTACATTAAATTTTCAATCCGGATACCGTAACAGCCCGCTTTGTAATATCCCGGTTCGATTGAAGTGACATTGCCCGCCTGCAAAGGTTGTGGTGAACCGCGCCAGGAAAAATTGTTCGGACTTTCGTGAACGTTTAAGAAATGGCCAACCCCGTGTCCGGTGCCGTGGGAGTAATCCATGTGACAACGCCACATAACGCTGCGGCAGACGGTATCCATTTTTGAGCCGGCGATATCAGCGGGAAAAGTGAGCGAAGCCAGCGCAATATGTGCTTTGAGGACAACTGTGTAATTGCGGATGATTTCTTTGCCCGGGCGTCCGATTGCAATTGTCCGGGTGATGTCGGTAGTGCCGTTAAAATATTGAGCACCGCTGTCAAGTAGAAGGACAGAGTTTTTGGTCAGGAGGCTGTTATGTTCCGGTGTCGGCTGGTAGTGGATGACGGCGGCGTTGGCGCCGCTGCCGGCAATGGTGGCAAAACTGTCGGCGTAGAACAACGGTTGTTGTTGGCGGAAACTTCGAAGTTTCTCGACGATTTGCCATTCGCTTATCGGTTTGCGATTATGATCAAGCCAGCACAGAAAACGGCACACGGCAATGCCGTCATGCAGGTGAGCTTGCTTAAAACCCTTGAGCTCGGTTTTGTTTTTGACCGACTTTAATTGTTGGCAGGGATCGTTCAAGTCGGCCGGGACGATGTGGTGTTTGGCCATGATGTTAAGGATTTGTGCCGGTGTTTTGTTAAATTCCATCAACCAGGCTTCGGAAGCGAAGGCGGCAATTTCCGACTCGATGGCGGAAAACGGCAAAAAACAGAACGGGCAATCGGCGGGGAGTTGCAGATTTTCGCCGAAAAGCCGGTATTGTCCGTCGGCGGTAATCAAGGCCATGGCCCGTAATACCGGACTTTCGGGGAGAGCGTCGGAACGCAGGTTGAGCAGCCATGAAACGCTGTCAGCGGCAGCGCAGAAACAAGCGCTTTTTCCGCGTTGTTTGAGAAAATTGCCAACCGCGGTCAGTTTTTCGGAGAAGGAACTGCCGCTGTATTTGAGAGGGAGGTTAAAAACATGAGCCTTCGATGTCGGCATGGGACGGGCATCGGCAATGAAACGGGCCTCCGGCAGCATCTTTTGAAATCGTTGCCGGTTTTCGGCCGAAAGACACCATGAGTTGTAGAGTATGGTCGTCTTTGAATGTTGGTGATATTTCAACCAGTTGGAAGCGGTTACGAAAATGGAAATGTTTTTTTGGCATATGACTTCAACTTCGTCCGGATCGGTTTGTTGTGCAGCCTGAAGCTCGTATCGGCCGTCGACAAACAAAAAAGCACGGTCGGAGGTGACGATTAAGACACCGTCGGAACCGTTGAAGCCAGTTAAGGCACGGATGACGTTTTCGTCGTTTCGGACGTCTTGTCCGATAAACTGATTGTTGCGGGTGATGATTGCCGCTTCGGCTTGTTTTTGCCGAAGTTGTTCACGGACGTCTGCAAGTGTCATTTGCTTTCTCCCGAAATGTTATTTTCTTTTTTCATTAAGACGGCGTGCCAGTTTTCACGACAGACCTCGGTGACCAGAGTTAAACCACATGCCTGATGGGCGCTGACAACCCAGTCGGTTTGATCGGCGGTAAAACCTGACAAAACGGCATAGCCGCCGTTTTGGAGCGCTGCGGAAAGCCGGGGTGCCATTTCGGTAAGTGGACGGGCAAGGATGTTTGAAAAAATGAGGTCGTAAGGTGCATTTTGCAAAACTTTATCGTTGGCGTATCCGTCACCGGCCGCCGCCGTAATGCGGTGGCTCAGGCCGTTGTCGGCAGCGTTTTGTAAGGTAACGATAACCGCTTCTTCATCAATATCGGCGGCGGTGGCCGCGGTATTTTGCCATAATCTGAGCGCCGAAAGAGCCAAAATGCCCGAACCGCATCCCATATCAAGAAGGTTGGCGGCAACAAAGCCCTGATGATATAAGCGGCTTAAGAGTTCCAGACAGGAACGGGTGGTTTGGTGTTGGCCGGAACCGAACGCCGTCGCCGCGTAGATCCGCAAGACGTTTTTTGAAGTTGCTGGAGGGGTGTCCTCGTGGGTGCCGTAGATGTAAAAGTCTTCGGTTTCAAGAGGCGGAAAACGGATAACGTTTTTGGTCAGCCAGTTGGCGGCCGGGATAAATTCGCTGCGCCAGGCGGGAAGTTTCAGTCCCTGGGCGAGGGCCGCGGCCTGCATTGCCGCTTCATCGACCGGTGACGGCGAATAGCCGACGTATTCGACGTTTCCGTCCTCGGTATAATTGCAGGCGCAAACCTGAAAAAAGTTTTCGGTAAAACTGTCCAACAACGGATTTTCTTCCGGTTGGGGGATGAAAATAATCTGCCAGCTGCAGCCCGATTGTTTCTCCATAAAAATGTCCTATAAATGATAATCTGTTGTTTACTAAATAAACTTTATAGTATA
>UQCS01000011.1 GCA_900539605.1 uncultured Azospirillum sp.
AAAAAGTGTTGATTTTTTAAAAAACAAAATTGAGGGGAATGAATAAAAAAAGGAGATTTAATAAGCAGAATAATTTGAATAGTAATTTTCGTTGATTTTATCTTTCGAAATCTTCGTCTTTGTATCTTACCCGTACTTTTACCGGAGAACGGTTGTTTTTGATATACGGGGCAAGACGATCCATATTCGGACCAACGTCAATGCAGCCGGCGGAGCCAAGCTCGTTGCCACCGTGAATATACATACTGTGCCGTCCACGGGTGTCGGTGCCATCATCAGCTTCTAACGGAACACGGTAATTTCCCCATGCCGGGAGTTTTTCATCTCTCATCCATTTATATGTACCTTTTTTGAATAAATAGGCTGGTATATCTTTGATCGGAATATTATCGTCTGATATTGCTTTTAAAACACGATCATTCCAAGGGATTCTTTCCTGCAAGTTTTGGGGATCTACATAATAGATGCCTTCCGGAGTCGGTCCCAGATTAGAAACAGATGTACTGGCTCGATTCTGATAGCCTGGTTGTCCCGACATTGCCGGCCATGAATTTTGTACAATATTGTTTCGTTTTACATAAAGATCTTGTCCGTCAAATTCCAATTCGGGATCGGGCATTTGTGTCTGGCGAAATTTGGGATATAACGGTTCCATATCTTCGTCATATCCGTTAAGATAATATTCAAGAATTTCGCGTGTTGTCATATTTTTACGCGGCAGCGGCGGAGCCTGGCGTCTTTTAGCCCGGCCAGCGGGATAAGGAGTGCCGAATCCTTCGTCATCGTCATCATATATACTCATTTTATTTTCCTTATTATAAAGTTGAATCAAAAAGCACCGGAATAATCCGATGCCGGTTAAGTGTTTTCGTTTTCCGGCAGAGATTGTCATTACGGTCGGATACGAAAAATCCGTCTGCTGCCTTCAACAACAGACGGATACAAAAAAACATCGGCATTTGCGGTGTTAATCATCATTTTTTGTTTAACCGCAACTTATGTGCGGGGTGAAAAAGTGCCTATGAGGCACAAAAAAAGGCGGGAATAACCGCCTTTATTATAAATACGAATAAAATTCCGCATTATGGAAATAATACATATCACAAACAGACGAAAAAATCAACAGAATCTCGCAAAGGTTGTGGATAACTTTGCAAAGGGGCAATGGTTAAAGGCCGGAAAAAGTACTTTGTTACTGTTTGCAGATTTGATTGCGGTAAAGTTTTTGATATTTTCCAGCCGTTTTCCAAGTGGATGAAGTTGATACTTTTTCATTATAATTGTGGTACCAAAATGCAAGAGCTTTGTTTGTTTCCGATGGAATTTGATAACACACGACCGCGATCAATACCGGTTGCGGACGATTCGCATAATATCGGCATCGGCCCAGGGAGTAAATTCGATCAGGGAAGTTTGCGGTGCTATCCAGGCGAATCCTTCTTCAATGGCCAGCAAAAGGTACGGAACGGCGGCGGCGAGCAAAATTGATGCCAGCAGAATGACCAGCTTTTTGCCGATGTCGACCTGTTCGATAAAAAAGCCGCGTCCGAAGCGGAGAAACAGCGGAACCGTCAGCAAAAGAAGCAAAATTATTTCGGTTATCACCACGTATATGCCGTAACAAGGCGCTTCCGGCAGCGAAAAGTCACAATAGCATCCTTTGGTCAGGACGATTGTCAGGGTGTGGCCGATTTCACTGAAAAAAATCCACCAGCCAACAACGAAAAACAAGTTTAACAGATAATTGAATATTTGTCCGGCGTTAAAAGATCGAGTCTGCGGACAGGAAGGCGTGTAATATTTGGTCATAGTCGTTCTCGCATATCAAAACAGATTTTGTTATAGACCTGATTTTTGGAATATGCAAGATTTGTCCGTCGTTTTTCTCTGCAGAAGAAAGTTTAAAAACTGTCGTTTTTGTGCGGGTTTCCCTTGTAATTTTAACAAATTGCTTTATTTTCAAATAAATTGCAAGGAGAATCAGGATGAAGAAATTGAATGCCGACCGGTTAAGAGTGGCGGTGTTTGACTGGGATGGAACATTGGTTGAAAGCCGCACCCCGCGTTTGTGGGCAGTTAATCGGATTATGGATCAATACGGTTTGCCCGATTGGGAAAGCACCCGTGACCGCCAGAATAAATATTATTCGTTCATGGATAATTTTCCGTTGGTGTTCGGCGACAAGGCTCAAGAGGCTTATCAAAAATATTTTGAACTCTACCGGCAAAATTTTGCCGATATGATAAAGGTGTTTCCGGGGGTTCGCGAAACGCTGGCGATGTTGAAAAACAAAGAAGTTAAAATCGCGATCATGACCAACAAGGACCGCCGGCTGTTGGAGTTGGAACTGGCCTGGCTGTTTGAGCCCGGCTGTTTTGACAAAGTCGTTTGCGGACACGAAGCTGCACGAGATAAGCCGTATGCCGATCATGCCGCATATACGCTTGAAGGTCTGATCGGCAAAGCCGATATTACGCCGCAAACGGTATGGATTATCGGCGACAGCGTGTTAGACAATATTTGCGCGGCGGCGGTGAATGCCTTGCCGGTTCGGATTATCGGCAACGGTTCCGAAATTGAAAAAATTGACGATCCGAGTGTTGTCTATTTTGAAGACTTCAGCGACTTTTACCAGCATTTGGCCGACTGACTTTTCTAACGGAGACTGCTGAAAATGAAACAACAAAACGATAGCGAAAAACCGCGCCACCTGTACCTGATTGTTGCAGGGATTGCCTTAGCGGCGTTGGCGGCTCTCAATTATTTTTATTTTCGTGAAAAAATATCTTCAAACGCTGAGATGATTACTCGCTATACCAGGAAAGCCGATCCGATGGAAAAATACCGCAATCCGGCCGTAGCCGGGCTGTTTTATGCCGCCGCACCGCAAATGCTTGAACAGGAAGTCGAGCATTATTTGCAGTCGGGTTATCACCGCCATGACAAAATGCCGAAAATTCTGGTTGTGCCGCATGCCGGTTATCAATATTCGGCGCCGGCGGCTGCCGAAGCTTATAAACCACTGCGCGATTATGCCGGGCAGATCAAAAGGGTGATCCTTGTCGGGCCTTCGCACCGGGTAGCTGTCAACGGTGCCGCTTTGTCCTCGGCCGATTATTTCATGACGCCGCTCGGACGTGTCGCAGTTGACCGCGATGCGGTCAAACAACTGGCTTCGGCACCGCTTTTCGTTATTGATGATTCGGCGCATAAAGATGAACATTCGTTAGAAGTTCAGTTGCCGTTTTTACAAAAAATACTGTCCGATTTTAAGATTGTGCCGATTGTCTACGGCGAAGTCAATCCGCAGGAACTGGCTGAGGTTTTGGAACCGTATTTGCAGCGCAAAGATACGCTGCTGGTGGTTTCGGCCGATTTGTCGCATTACCTTTCTTATGAGCAGGCACAGATTATTGACCGTCAAACCGCCGAACAGATTGCCGCCGGAACGCCGCCAATTGACGAACACCGTTCCTGCGGCGCTGCCGGCATTAATACCGCGCTGATTCTTTCTCAGACCATGTATTTGCAACCGCGGATTCTGGCGCTGATCAATTCCGGTGACACTTCGGGAGAACGTACCCGGGTTGTCGGTTACGGTGCCTGGTCGTTTTCGGCAGCTTCGGCGTTGGAGCGGGAAACGGCGGCCTTAAAGGATTTTGCTGCGATCAACGGTAAAAGCCTGCTGCAAATTGCCCGGACTTCGTTGGAAGAGGCGGTGCTGCATCGTCGTTTGTATACGCCTTCGCGCCAAGATTATGATGACATGTTGTTTGACAAGGGCGCCTCTTTTGTGACTTTGGAAGAAAAAGGCGAATTACGCGGTTGTATCGGTTCGTTGTTACCGCGCCGGGCCGTGGCTGCCGACGTTGCCGAAAATGCTTATAATGCCGCCTTAAGCGATAGTCGTTTTAAGGCGGTTGCGGCTGACGAACTGGAAAAAATTAATATTTCGGTTTCGCTTTTAACCGGATACGAACCGATCCGCTACAATGATGAAGCAGACTTGCTGAATCTTCTGCAACCGAACATTGACGGCGTCGTGATCCGCGACGGCGACCGTCAGGGGCTGTTTTTGCCCTCGGTATGGAAAACGCTGCCCGAGCGGGCGGAATTTTTAAATAATTTAAAGTTAAAAGCCGGGATGAGTCCCAGCTACTGGTCCAACTCAATAAAGGTTTATCGCTTCAGAACCGTGGAGGTAAAAGAAAATGCAAATTAACGGATATCAAATTAATTACAGCGAAGAAGAATTAAGACGTAAAATGACGGAAGAAACTTTGGAAATCAAACTGATTTCGCCGCAGTTTGAAGGATATCTCAATCTGAGTGAGGGGAACCAAAAAGCTTTGCGGCATCTGATTGCCGCTGCCCGGATGATCAATGATGTAACGCTGGAACAGGACCATCCGTTAAATCTGGTCCAGAAAAAGGCTCTCGAAGAAGCGGTAGCGGCCGGAAACACTCATGCGACACTGGCGTTGGAACTGTTTAACAGCCTGAACGGCGTTGCCGGGTACAACGGCGTTGACAAAGAACCGGTGGAAATATTTGACGGAATTCACCTGTTGCCGGGACACAATTTTTATCCGTCAGATTTGGGACCGGAAGAGTTTCAGCAGATTTTGCTGCAAATGCTGAAAGCCGGCAAGACAGCGGAAGTCCGTCGCATTTTGAGTGCGCGTACGATGGTGCGGCGTAACGGTGATGAACTCCGGGCCATTGATTATACGGATTATTTTGCCGAACAGTTCTCGCAAATAGCCAACGAACTCGAAGTGGCGGCTCACTACAGTGATGACGAAGCGCTGAAAGATTATCTGGGCTGGCAGGCACAGGCCCTGTTGCAAAACAATCCGGACATGGATATGCTGGCCGACAAACACTGGGCGGTTTTGCAGAAGACACCGCTCGAATTCACTCTCAGCCGCGAAAACTATGATGACGAGATCACACCCTCCGTTTATGACAATGCCGAATTAAAACAGCTTTTGGAAGCGAACGGAATTGAAGCGGTTTCCAAAGATATGTTGGGTGCGCGGGCCGGGGTTGTCAATCAGGCCGGTACCGAACTGATTTTACAATTCAAGAAGCATATTCCGGAACTGGCAGTCAAAATGCCTTATGCCGACAGTTATCACCAAAGCATTTTGGACGGCAAGGAACTGAAACAAACCATGGTTGACGCCGATCTGGCCGATTTGGAAGGCGATTATGCCCAGTGTCGCGGTGGCATTACGACGGCCCAGAACCTGCCCAACAATGACAAGCAGGCGGTTAAAACCGGCGGCGGTCGGCGAAATGTGTATCACCGTCAGGTGCGAATGAGTGTAGACAAGGAAAAAGAGCGCAAACTGCTTGAACGCCTGGTTGATCCGGCGTTGCATCGTTTTTTTGACAGCGAGGCCGATCATTTGTTTGTGATCGGACACGAAAACGGGCATTCGCTTGGTCCGGACAGTTCGTATCAGAACGCGTTGGGTGCCTATAAGCATATTATTGAAGAACACAAGGCCGACACCATCTCTCTTGCTTTTATGCCCGAATATGTCAAGGCGGGTGTCATTGACGGTGAAACGCTGAATAAGGTTTATGTCAGCTATATCTGCGGGCGGATGTTTTTAATTGCCCGTCCGCATAATATGCTGCCGCACCGGGTGGCGGAACTGATTCAGTTTAATTATCTGCGTGAAAACGGCGTGATCTCTGAAACTTCGGAAGGAAAAATTACCGTTGAACTGGAACGGATCGGCGAAGTCCTGAACCGTTTGCTGGAAGAAACGATTCGCGTACAGCTGTCAAAATCGCCGCAAACCGCCGCCGCTTTTGTTGAAAAATATACCGAGTGGTCGCCGCTTTCGCAAAAAATCGCCGCGGTGCGGCAGGAACTCGGGGTTAAGCCATACAAAAGGATCGTGCGTTATTTTTAGAAACTGTAAAACTGTTAAAAATCACTTGCACAATCGGGAGCTTTGCCGCATTATAAACGGCATCGGACAATAAAAGGATGGGACTATGTTTAAAAAGCTTATCGACGGTGAACTAAGTTTGAAGGACACGTTCTGGAAATTTGGCGTGCTGGGGATGATTGCCGTTCATCTGATCGTCAAAATATTCGGCACCATGCTTTATCATAAACTGCGCGGGCTGACAATCCTCGGATATTATGCTACTCGCAAATACGGACTGGAGACTTCGACGGTCATTTTAACTATTTTATATTTCAGCTCGCTGTGTTTTATGCTGTTTTATTGCGGATCAATCCTGATCGGCACCTGGCGGAGTTCGGCGGAGTATAACCGTAGTTTGTGGTTACGCCATCTGGCCCGGATATTTATGACATTGATGATTGTCGTCGTGTTGAAAATAGACTTAAACCTGTAAAGGAACAAAAATGAAAAAAGTGATAATGCTGATCTGTCTGTTGGGGCTATGGGGCTGTGTGGCAGGAGATTTTCCGGAAAAACGCAATCGTCTGCATGAAATGAACAGCGACAAGGAAATTTGCGAAAAAAATCCCGACCGCTGTATCAGCGGGGTCGCTTGGTAAACGCCGGATAAGGAAAATATAATGGAACCGCAGTTTATTCATCTCCGGGTGCATTCCGCCTATTCTTTGTTGGAAGGGGCGATGAAAATTCCGGCGTTGATGAGTAAAGCAGCGGCGATGGGCTTTCCGGCAATGGCAGTTGTCGATACCGCCAATATGTTCGGTGCCAAGGCTTTTTCCGACTATGCACCGAAAAACGGCATTAAGCCGATTTTGGGAACGCAGTTGTATATCCGCAACAGCGATGCCGATGATGTGCTAAAGTCCAAAGGTCGGACCGTGGAACCGGACAAGATCGTTCTACTGGTTAAAAATGCCGACGGCTATGCCAATATCGCCAAATTGATGAAGATTGCCTATCTGGGTGAGAAAAACTTTGCCGAAAAGCCGCAAATCCGCCTTTCCGACCTCGAAAGCCACGGCGAAGGACTGATCGCTTTGACAGCGGGAACTGACGGTACGGTCGGAAGATTGCTGTTGGAAAACCGTGTGGCCGAAGCCGAGGCCTTTTTGCTTGATTTGAAAAAAATCTTCGGCGACCGTCTATATATGGAAATTTCGCGGATCGGTTTGGAAAAAGAAGCCAAAACCGAAAATGATTTTATTGATCTTGCTTACAAACATGATATTCCGCTGGTTGCGACCAACGAGGCTTTTTTCTTTGACACGGACATGTATGAAGCGCATGATGCGTTGGTCTGCATTGCCAAAGGCGAGTATGTGGCCAACGAAAACCGTGAAAAATACTCGCCTAATCAGCGTCTGAAAACGGCTGCCGAAATGGTGGCTTTGTTTGCCGATCTGCCCGAGGCAGTGGCCAACACCGTCAATATTGCCAAGCGCTGTAATTATGTTTTGCAGTATATTGATCCGTTGCTGCCGGTTTTTGAATGTCCGGAAGGCAAAACTCAGAACGAGTATCTGCGCGAAGAAGCCGGCAAAGGTCTGGCCCATAAACTGGAAACTCAGGTCTATTTCGAAGGAATGACCGAAGAGCAGAAAAAGGAAATTGACGAACGCTATTACAGCCGTTTGGAATATGAACTGAGCGTGATCGAAAAAATGGGGTTTGCCGGTTACTTCCTGATCGTGTCGGACTTTATCCGTTGGTCGAAGACGCACGGTGTTCCTGTAGGGCCGGGGCGCGGTTCCGGTGCCGGTTCCATGGTGGCCTGGTCGATTCAGGTGACCGAACTTGATCCGCTGAAACTGGATTTGCTGTTTGAACGTTTTCTCAATCCGGAACGTATCAATATGCCTGACTTTGACGTCGACTTCTGTCAGGAAAACCGTTATAAGACGATCGAATATGTTCAGAACAAATACGGCTTTGACCATGTGGCACAGATCATTACTTACGGAAAACTGCAATCCAAAGCAGTAATTCGCGATGTCGCCCGGGTATTGCAAATGCCTTATTCTCAGGCCGACCGCATCAGTAAGATGATTCCGCCGCCGGTGCAGGGCGTGCAGCCCAGTTTGAAAGATTCGTTGGAGCAGGTTCCCGAGTTGGAAGAAATGCGTCAAAACGACCCGCAGGTCAATAAATTGTTTGACATTGCCATGAAGCTGGAAGGACTGTATCGTCATACCGGTGTACACGCGGCCGGTGTGGTTATCGGCGATCGTCCGCTGGATTTGCTGGTTCCGCTGTATAAAGATCCTAAAGCCGATATGCCGGTAACCCAGTATGATATGAAATATATCGAGTCGACCGGCTTGATCAAGTTCGACTTCCTGGGGCTGAAAACACTGACCACCATTAAAAAAGCGGTTGATCTGGTTAAAACCGTCCATGGCGTTGATCTGGACATGAGCGTGGTACCGCTGGATGACAAAGAAACCTATGCTCTTTTGCAACGGGGAGATACTGCCGGCATTTTCCAATTTGAATCGGCGGGGATGAAGGATGTTCATAAGCAAATCAAGCCCGACCGTTTTGAAGATTTGATCGCGATTGTTTCATTGTACCGTCCCGGACCGATGGATAATATTCCGAGTTATATCAAACGTAAACACGGTGACGAAGAAATTACATACCTGCATCCCAAACTGGAACCGATCTTAAAAAGCACTTACGGAATCATGATCTATCAGGAACAGGTCATGAAAATTGCTCAGGAGTTGGCCGGTTATACGCTTGGCGGCGCTGATAAATTGCGTAAGGCAATGGGTAAAAAAATTAAGGAAGAAATGGTCAAACACCGTAGCATTTTTGTTGACGGTGCGGTGGAACGGGGTATTGAACGCGATACCGCAACCAGCATTTTTGATCAGATGGAAAAATTTGCTTCTTACGGCTTTAACAAGTCGCATGCGGCGGCTTATTCGCTGATTTCTTATCAGACCGCATACCTCAAGGCTCATTATCCGGTCGAATTCATGAGCGCAACCATGAGTTTGGATATTACCAATACCGATAAACTGCAGTTTTTCAAAGACGAGTGCCGTCGGATGGGGATTACGGTTCTGCCGCCGGATGTTAACAAGTCGGGCTATGATTTTATGGTGGAAGACGGTAAAATCCGTTATGCGCTGACCGCGGTTAAAGGCGTGGGCGAAGCCAACATGAAAGCGTTGGTGGCCGAACGCGAAGCGCGCGGGCCGTTTAAGGACATTTCCGACTTTGTTCACCGGATCGATATTCGCCAGACCAACCGCAAACAGTTGGAACAGTTGATCAAGTCGGGCGCTTTTGACTGTCTGGATAAAAACCGCGGTCGTCTGTTTGCCAACATTGACAACATCATCCAGCACATCAGTTCTTCCTGCGAACTGAAAACCAGCAGTCAGACGTCGCTGTTCGGGACCGAAGAAATGCAGGCGAAAATAAAACTGAAAGACGAACCGGATTGGGTCGAACTCGAAAAACTGAAGTTGGAAGCGGAAGCAGTCGGTTTTTATCTTTCGGCTCACCCGCTTGACAGCTATCGTGACGGCATGGAAAAACTGGGCGTTAAAAACTGCAGTGAGGTTTTTCGCAACATCCAGCTCGGGGATGTGATCCGTGCCAAATTAGCCGGCTGTGTCAACAGTTTTAAGAAGAAAATCTCCCAAAAAGGCAACCGTTTTGCTTTCTTGGAGCTTTCTGACGCTTCCGGCGCTTTTGAAGGGATCTTGTTTTCAGAAACCCTGCAGCGCAGCGAAGAAATCATCAATTCGGGGCTGCCGCTTTTGGCCAGCGTTACAATTGAAAAACAAACCGAAGACAGCAACCCGCGGGTGATGATCAGCAATTTGGAAACCTTGGACAAAGCCATAGCCGATGTTGCCAGTGCCATTGTTATCAGCATTAACAACCCGGCAGCCATTCGTCCGGTACACGAAGTTTTGAACCGGGATAAAAAAGGGGCTAATAAAATATATATTAAACCCGATAACGACGAATGGGATATTACCATTGAACTGCCCGGGGGGTATGCTTTTACCAGCGGCAATATCATCTCACAGCTTAAATCGATTCCTGGTGTTTCAGCAGTAAAGGAAATGTAACATGATAAAAAAATTTGGAAATGAAGTCCTGGCAAAATTAAAAAGCATCGGCAACGCTGAGTTTCTTGACGACCGTTCCGCCAACCCGGTCAGTGCGCCGTTTTGGGAACTGAGCTTTTTGCCGATCGGAATTTTATTGTTCCGCTTCAAACGCTTTTTATACCTGAGCTTTGTTTATGCCCTGATGATCAGCGTTCTGGCTTTTGCAACCCGGACCACTCACAACTGCAGCGCTGAGGCGGTTATGGATTCGTTTTTTGGTTGTTCGTCGTCATTTTCGGTTTATATTACCTTTTTTATGCTGCGTTTGCTGATCGTATCGGTCTTTTTGCGGGTATGGTACAAAAGCGCGGTTTGCGGCGCACCGCTTGACAAAGGGGAAATGTTTGTAATTACAATGCGCGACTGGAAAATATTCGGCAGCATTTTGATTGCGATCGCCATGCTTTGTTTGCCGGTCTTGTCTTATTATATTTTGGCCGACCGGGTTCCCGACCCCGATTGGCGCATCGAAAGCCTGTTCTTTGCGGTAGCATCGGCCGGTTTTTGGCTGCCGTTGGTTGCCTTGCGCTTTTCTTCGATTTTTGCTTTTGTTTTGGACGGCCGGCAACGTCCGCCCCTCAAACTTTTCTGGAACCGTACTGCCGGAAATACCTTAAAGATTCTGGTCGCTTTGTCGTTGATGATGATTTTAAACGCGATTTTGTTTCTTAATTATGATATCTTTGCGGCGTTTATGATCAGACATAATTTGGCGGTGGGAATGATTGTCGGCGACGTGTTGTATAATATGCTGTTTTTGCTGATGGCGGCGTCGTTTGCCAGTGACAGCATTGTTCAACGGGAAGCATTGTTTTGTTGGTATGCGGAAGAAGACGACTAATCGTTTTGAGCCGAAAATCCCCGGTTTTTAACCGGGGATTTTTTTTATAACAACTGCTTTAGCATCGGCATCACATCAAGCCGGTAGTCATCGGCAATTTGCGGAGATTTGGGATAGCATTCCCCGGCGTCGAGAGCATAAATGTTGGCCTGTTGAATTTTGAACTCGCGTCCCAAAATGATTGCCTGAGCATTGTTGGCGAGATATTGTCCGAATTGAACGGCGTCTCTGATATTGTTTTTGATCAGGCCGTTGCGCTTGGCAAACAGGTTACTGTAGATGAAAATGGCCCAAATCATGCCGAGAATGAACAAGGTGGAAACGGCATGAATATGCAAGCTCATCATCAATGCCGACAAAACGATCATCATAACGGCAAAAATTTTGGCGGTGATATTGACCCAGCGGCGTTTAAATTTGGAACGCAGAATCCAAATGTAAAAGGCGGCGGTCAGGGTTGCCGAAAGTAAAAAGCCTAAAGTCGCGCCGGTATTGATGTTAAGCCAGGCCATTGCCGCTTCGGACAGCAACAACATGGCGCCACTGAACAAAATATAGCCGGCGTTGAGCTTCAAGGACAATAATCTGATTCTTTTCATGGTGTCTTTTTCAATCAGTTTGTAAGCGCGTTTAAGCTTAAGGGCGTTGCTGCGGTTAAAGCTGACCGAAAATTCTTTAGGGCCGATCAGCTGCCGAAATGCCTTTTTCTCGTCAGTGTTCAGACGGCTTAAATTGTCGGTTTTCTTGATGATAACCAGCGATTCGTGATCGCTTTTAAGATCAATGATGTTGCGGCGGAATAAGTCCAGCAGAAACGAACCGAACGATACTTTGTCAAAACAGCCGCGAGCAAGCATGCGCAACATTGCCGGTGTTTTCTGCAAGTCTGCCTTGGCGGGATCGGTATCCGAATTGATCGAACGCCATGAGATCAGATAAGCGGCCAGAATAGCCAGCAGTCCCGCCAGCGAAAAGATAATGTCGCCATAATCCTCAATAAACCATTCAAATTTTTTGTTGAAGTCAGGTTCGATAAATCCGGCTTTGGGAATAGAAATCAGAATATGCATGCCTTCGCCGGCAAACAGAGGCGTGGTGGCCGTAAAGCCGAGCGCGTTGGTGCCGCGGTTTTGCGTGATGGTCGAATATCGGTCGGTGAGGTGGTTGGGCGGATAGCCGACAAACATGGCGACGTTCAGTGGATTGACGTTAACCGGCAGCCGGACCGTTGCCACCGCCTGAGTAACCACCAGATTCCAGAAACTTCCCGTGACGTCCCAGTAAAATTCGTTACGATCCTGATAATACCATAATTTACGGTCCAGCATATAGTCAAATTCGTAAGTATAAATGCCCGGCTGCAGTTCAAACTGATTTTTAGGCGTAATCAGATAACGGTCCCCGGCGTCTTTTAACTGATACGGAACTTCGGTATTGTTGATACGGACGCTGTTCAAATAGGGGATGGTTGCGTTGCGGACATTGTCGCGGGAAACCGAATATTTGGGCAGCGCTTTTGAAAGGCCGTATTTCAATTTTTGGCCGTTGGCGATCAGATTGACGGTTTCGATAATCCGAACCATGCCGTTGGGCAAAATGTCAATTTTGCTGGTCAGATAGGGGATGTGTTCTTTAGCCGGCGCCAAAACGTTCTGTCCGCTCGGCAGGGTGACGCTGACGACGTCAAATTCGGGCTTTTGCCATTGGGCTCTTTCCCGGCTGCCGATCGGTTTTAGGGGGATCAGAGCAGGGGTATTGATCAAATCACGCGGTTTTTCCTGTTCGTTGAGATTAAGCCGCTCCAGCGCGCTTTCGTAAATTTGTTCAAAAGTCGATTTTTTTTGTTTTTGCTTCGACACATAATCGGCGTTGTCCTGAGTGTTCATCGTGGAGGCGTTTTGAATAACCGACATCGGCATTTTGGCAACGGTCCGGCTGCGTTCGCGAATAAAATCGCGAAACTCCTCATACGAAGCCGGAATTTCCCGCGAAGTCGCCGCCGATTTGTTCTGCCGGGCCTTGTCGGCATTGTATTGCTGCAGTTCGATTTCGTTCTGCATCTCGCGAATAGCGGCATTGGTATTGACGGTTGCCGAAAAGGAAGCAATGAAACAAATTGCAAAAAAAAGTTTTTTCATAAAAAAAAGCCCTTGTTAACAAATAAAATATATTTGCTAGTATAATATGCAGTTATTAAAAAAAGATTAGAAAGGAATAAACTTATGACTAGTTCTAAAATTGCCGCTGTTGTTCTTGGTGCCGGAAAGGGAACCCGGATGAAATCCGATTTGCCCAAGGTGTTGATGCCGATTTGCGGCAAACCAATGATCCGCAATATTCTTGACACCCTGGACAGCATGAATGCCGACCGGATTGTGGTGGTGACTGCTCCTGACGGCGATTTGGTGCGTAAGGAAGTGGCGCCGCATCAAAGCGTCATCCAGCAGCAGCAGCTTGGTACCGGCGATGCGGTAATGGCCGCGGCCGAAGTGTTGGAAGGTTTTGACGGTGACGTTTTGACGATTTTCGGCGATCATCCGATTATTACCAAAGAAACCTTTTTGAAAGCGGTTGCCAAACGGCGCGAAGGCTATGCAGTGGTTGTTCTCGGCTTTCGTCCCGAAGATTGTGCCCGCTACGGACGTCTGGTGGTAAAGGACGGCGAATTGCAGAAAATTGTCGAATTTAAGGACGCCGGTGACGAAGAAAAGGCAATTACGCTGTGCAATTCCGGCGTAATGTGTTTTGACGGCAACAAAATGTTTGATCTTTTGCGACAGATCGGCAATGAAAATGCTGCCGGCGAGTATTATCTTACAGATGCGATTGCGATTGCCCGTTCAAAAGGCTGGAAGTGCGGTGTGGTCGAATGTCCGGCCGAAGAAGTTGCCGGTGCCAACACGCGTGAAGAACTGGCGTTGCTGGAAGAATATTTAACCAAAAGACAAGGAAAATAAAATTTATGAATTTTATCAGGTATCATTGGTTCGGTTTGCTGGTCTCCGTTGTTGTGGTGCTGTTTTTGTGCCAGTTTTGGCTGGTTTTGATTGCCCCGCATCAAGATGAGCAAAAACGCGGTTTTGTCCCTTGTACCGAAAAAATGTCGGAAGAGCTTCACCGTTGCCGCAGTCGTAATTTATGTGTTCTCGGTACGGTTGTCGACAATACGTTTTGCAATACCGGCGTGATTGCCAAGGGCTTCAGGCTGTGGGCAACCGGCAGGCAGGATTCTCCGTGGGCAAATTATTTGTTTGAACCCGAGCTGGATCTGCCGTCGGCGGAAGACGATGTCGATGCGGAAGAAAGTTTGGACGAGTATTATCGCAATGTACCGGATATTAATGCCGAAATGGATGAATTGCAAAAATTGAACCAACAATTGGAGAATGATGATAATGAGTGAAGAGAAACTGCCGGGCTGGGATTTGAGCGATTTGTATAAAGGAATTGACGATCCTCACATTGATGCCGATTTGGAAAAATACCGCAAATTTTGCCGTTCCTTTGCCAGGAAGTATAAAGGAAAATTGTCCGGATTGGACGGTGCCGAGTTGGCCCGTGTCCTCAGGAGTTATGAAAAAAATTCGCTGATCGGCAGCCGGGTCGGCGGTTTTGCCTATTTGAACATGGTCACTCAAATGAAAAATGCCGAGGCAATGGCTTTTTATCAGAATGTCAGCGAAAAACTGACCGATTACAGCAAACCGCTGATTTTCCTGAGTCTGGAAATTAACCAGCTTCCGGCCGCCAAAATCGCGGTTTGGCTTAAAAATTCGCAAGCCGCTTTCTATAAACCGTGGCTGGAACGGGTGCGCCGTTTTAAAAAATACGAACTCTCCGAACCTGTTGAAGAAGTCCTTCTCGAAAAGTCAATGACCTCATCATCGGCGTGGGTACGTTTGTATGAGGAGACGTCTTCGCGCCTGCAATATGAAGTGGACGGCAAGACTTATAACGATGCCGAAATATCCAAGTTGTTGCTGCATAAAGATGCTGCCGTCCGTCATAAGGCCGGCGCCGAAATTAACCGTGTGGCGGAAGCAAATGCCGATCTGTTCACCTTTATCTACAATATGGTAATTAAGGATAAGGCGATTGAAGATGAAAAACGCGGTTTTAAGCTGCCGATGTCTTCGCGTAATATGTCGGAGAACGTTTCTGACCAGATGGTGGAAACGCTGGCAGAAACCGTGCGTGCCAACTATAAAAACATTGCTCACCGCTTTTATAAGCTGAAGGCCAAGTGGCTGGGAGCTGACAAAATCTCATACTGGGACCGCAATGCGCCGCTGCCGTTTGCCGATGATACCGAATACGGTTGGGGCGAAACGGTATCGACGGTTTTGGATGCCTATGAGAAATTTTCTCCGGAACTTCATGAAATTGCCAAAGAATTTTTTGACAATGCCTGGATTGACGTTCCGCCGCGCGACGGTAAACGCAGCGGCGCCTTTTGTGCGCCGGTCAGTTCCGATTCGCACCCTTATCTGCTGCTGAATTTTGCCGGTAAGCGTAATGACGTTTTGACGCTGGCGCATGAACTGGGACACGGTTGCCACCATCAGACCCGCATCAAAAACGGCGAGTTGAACGAATATTCGCGGATGACAACCGAAGAAGTGGCTTCGGTGTTCGGTGAAATGATAACCTTCCAGTCGATGGTGGCCGAGCTTCCCGACGGTCCGGAAAAACTGGCGTTGATTGCTTCAAAAGTCAGTGATATGATTAATACGGCCATCCGCCAGATTGCGTTTCATTTCTTTGAAAGCCGTGCGCATCAGGAACGTAAAAACGGCGAATTGAGCAAAGAACGCCTGTGTGACATCTGGCAGGAAGAAATGGCTGCCAGCCTCGGCGAAGCGGTAGAAGTCGGTGCCGACAGCCGGTATATCTGGTCGCAGGTCGGACATTTCTTTTTCCTGCCGTTTTATGTATATGCCTATTCATTTGCCGATTGTCTGGTTAATTCTCTGTATGAAGTCAGTCAGGAAGGCAAAGTAAAAGATTTTCCGGCCAAATATATGAAAATGCTGTCCCAAACCGCCGTTACCGATTATAAACAGCTGCTGAAGCCGTTCGGGCTGGATCCGACCGATTCCGATTTTTGGAACAAGGGTTTGAGCCTGATTTCGGGGTATATTGACGAGTTGGAACGCCTGGATAAGAAATTGAAACTCTGATAAAAGATATTTTTGAAAAAAATGACAAAAAAGATAATTCTGATATTATATAGAAACTTAATAGGGAATATATCATGAACAAGGAAGAATTTGCCGAACATTTGTCAAAAAATGATGGGCTTGACCGGGACGGAGAAATTCGTACGGCCGCTGATGAAGACGGAAACGTATTCGTTTTTTCCGAAAACAAGTACGGTTGTCCGGTGATCGACATTCTGGTCGAAGGGCAAGGCAAGGAAACGGCATATTTCAAAACCGGAAGCGGTCAAATCGCCGTTTATGAAGAAACAGGGCGTATGCTTGAGGAAACAGATCCCCGGGAAGCGGCGCTTTCCGGACGCTGGTATCCGGAAACCGTGCGTGTTATGAAAGACGTTCCGGATGTTATGACTGTGCAGATCATGAAAGATAATGAACAAGTCGGAAGTTATTATGTTGGTACAGACGAAACCAAGTCGAAAAGGGAGAAATTGGGGCAGCTTATCTGGAAAGGTGATATCGGAAGTTACCTTGATAGCAAAGTAAATGTTGAGTTGTTTAATAAAGCAATAGACGCTTACAACGATCCCGAAGGTTTTGCTCGCAATGTCGAACGTATCAAACAAGAAAGGGAAACCTCCCGGCAGAAAGAAGTGCAGGAGATGACGGTTATGAAAGATTTTATACATTCCGTCCGTGGCGGTATGGAATAAGCCTCGGCGTGTGAAACGCCGGTTTTCCGTCCGGCAAAAAAACTCCCGCAAGAAAGAGCGGGAGTTTTTTGTGATTGGAAAGTCTGCGGCCGAACCGTTTGTTGCCTGAAAACGATTCGTTATCTGAAGAACAATTCTTTGGTAATCCGTTTTGACGTGGACAGATAATGTTCCGAAGCGCTCGGAGCGCCGAGATACGAAAGGGAAAAACTGGTGATCAGAAAACTGAACGGGTTTTTCAGGGCATCATCGTGAGAACGCCCTTTGAATTTGACAAAGCGCAGACGCATTACCGCCCGCCACAGATTGATATCAGGTGTCGGGGTGTCAGGCAGATAGTCGATGGTGCGGAACTGGGTTTGCCACAAGCCCATACCGAGGGGGCGGATCCAGTCGATTTCAACGTCACGCATCATGCTTTTGCGGCGAAACTGCAACATATTGAATTTGGCGTCGTAGCGGGTAAATTCATCAAAAATGAACGGTGAAGAATACCAGTAAACATATGATCCGGGCCCCCAACGGCGAATCAGTTCGTCATAATCGTTAGTGATCAAATAACGCATCATGATATAGTTGGTGATATGTTCTTCATTGATCAGGTTGCCGACCGGATAATTGACTTCCATTGGCTGGACGCGTTCGATCTGGCTGAAATAGTGATCGATGTAAAAAAGCTGCGGCGAGCTTGAACGTTGCGGCAGCATAATATAAAGCGTGCTGGCAAGCATCATGTTAAAGCAAATTGACATCGAAGCGACAATGACCAAAAAGCGCGATGTCCACAGATAACGTCGTTCCGGCATTGCATTGACGTGTACCTGTTCGGGAAAACGGCCGAGTTTATCGGGGCTTTCTTTTTCTCTGTATTTAAAAATAGTGTTAAAAATGCTGAACATCGGAGTTTTATCAACCTTAAATTAAATTTCTTCCTCTATTTTATACATCAAAGCTGCCAAAAATCAAATAAATACTACCAAATCCGAAAAAAATGCTACCAACTTAGAAAATATTAGTGTAAACATATAACTGGATCTTTCTGTACGTAAAGGGTTTTAACTAATGAAAAAGCTATTGATATCTTTGTTTATTCCGGTGATGTTCGCAGCGTCCTGCGGGCAGAATAATACCGTCAATTCTCCCAATCCGGCTGATTACAGCAAGGAATCGGTTCTTTACAACGACTGGGACCGTGCCGTCCGGATTGACGTCGATATGCAGAATATGTATGTCAGTACGCCGACTAAAATAGAAAAGCCGATCGATTTGTATATGGCCATGTCTCTGGCCCTGAAATATAACTATACCCGCCGTCTGATTTCTTATGAAGACAGCATCATCCGTGCCGGAAAATCGCCGGTTAACCGTTTGCCGGAAATTGTCAGCCATGCCGGGTATATCAATGAGACCAATTCGGGGATGAGCCCGGATCTGAAAGTGGCATGGAATATGCTGGATATTTCAATGGTTTATTGCCTCAGCCGTGACAACGATTACAAAGCCAGCGTTGCGTTTGAAGAAAGCCGCAAGGTTATTCACAACATTTTGCAGGAAACGCGTACCCTTTACTGGAAAACGCTGACGGCTCAGCGCCTGTTGCCGGTAATTGACGATATGACCGAATATATGACTCTGGAAGTGGACGATATGAATGCCAAGGCCAAAGCTTTGGAAAAGAAGGGCGAAAACCCCGAAGTCGGTCAGCTGGTTAAAAAAAGACAATATATGGAAGCGATTAAAAGCCTTTCCGCTCTCAAACGTGACATGGAAACCGCACAAACCCGGCTGGCAAGCCTGATGGGACTGCATCCGTCAACCGAATTCAAACTGGTTGGTTCGGAATACGGAAACTTCGATCTGCCAAAAATCCGCAATTCGTTGGCTGATCTGGAATGGCTGGCCCTCAGCAACCGGCCCGAACTGCGTGAACATGACTTGGCCGTCAATGCTGAACGTATGAAGCTGGTAATTAAAGATTTTAAGGATCCGGGACTGAAAAAATATAAAAATGATCCGGACTTTTATAACCGTCTGTGGTCGAAAAAAGCACGCGAGTTGGGGATGAGCGTGTTTGAAGACCCGGCCAACCCCAATGCTCTGGATATGGAACATTTGCGCCGCCAGCGGATGAGTGCCCTGATTCTCAGCCAGGTTTATATTGCCTGGGCGCAGTATATGTCGGCGGTTGAAGATTATCAGATTAACATGGAAATTGCCTCCACTTCCGAAAATATTGCCGAAGACTTTACAATTGCCAACAGCAGCAAAACCGAGAAGAGTCAGCTGGAAGCCGCGCGGGCAATTGAAGATGAAGTTAAGGCCTTCAAATCCTATGCCGATTTGCAGGAATCTTTGGGGAATCTTTATGCTACCATCGGTTTGGATGCGATTCCTTATTATATGCTGAACGAAAAGCCGTCCAAAATTGCAGTTTATCTGCGCAACACTTTGGAAAAATGGGCAAAGGGTGATTTTATGCCCGACAATCGGCCCTATCTGCTGAACATCCCGGCCAAACGCCCGCCAGTTAATCTCAGTTCCGGTGATTTGTTGCCGGATGTCAAAGCCGAAACCGGCAGCAAAATTACGATTAAGATTCCCGATTCTGCAATGTCCAGAATGGACTTTGACGGAAAAGTCATCAGCCGTGCCGGTATGATTGACGATAAACCGTTGCCAAAATGGCTGATTTATAATGAAGAAACGCGTACTTTTTACGGTACCGCGATGCCGGGCAGTGAAGGAACTTATAATCTGAAAGTCTATTTCAGTGATGAAAAAGGCAGTGTCGCTTATATGACTTTCAAAATTATCGTGAAGGAAGTCTATGTTCCGTCGCTCACGCTCAAAGGACAAACGCCCGGCACTACGGCAACGGTTTTGAAGCGTTGTGTCGGTTCCAACTGCAAAGATGAATATATTGTTGAAGAAGCGGTTGGCGAAGACGTTCGTACTTCTGCCCAGTAAGCAGACTGCTAAAAAACTGAAAAACCTCCGTTTTGCGGAGGTTTTTTTGTGCCTTTTATAAAAACATTTTGAAAACGAAATAAAGAACAATGAACGGCCGCATCTGCATAGGCAGTCCTCAGGCATAGCTTGTTGTTTTAGTGGGGCAGCAAAGACCGAAGTTCAAAGAAACAGAAGGCGCTTTGAGAAAACGATCCTTTTTTTGTGATAACTAAAGATACAATTTCATTTAGTTTATTAAAAAAATAAATTGTGGATTTCTAATGAGTTATGATTGTTTTCTAAATAAGAATAATATAAAATAAAAGTATCACAAAAAAAGGATCGTTTTTTTGATACAGGCAAAGAGTACAGCAATTGCCCATAAATTTCAAGATAATTCTAAAATTATCAATAAGTTATGCCAAAATTCAAACGAAAAAAAAGTGTATCAAAAAAACGATCGTTTAAATTTAAAAGGAAAGGAATGGGCTTTGACTGAAAAAAGATATCTCTTGTTATCTTGTGCAGCGTTTTTTTTCGGGATGACGGAAATGGCGGTTGCTGCAGATATAGAAAATCAAACTTATACAAATCAATCGAGTAGCGAATATGGTTATGGTGGCGCATTGACTCTGCGGCCGCTTGAAAATTCTGTAATAAAAGATTCTCTTTTTAGTGGAAACAACGCATCAGGCATCGGCGGGGCTGTTTTAAACCGAGGATATATCAGCGCAATCAGCAGCAGCACGTTTCAAGGAAATACTGCGCAGCAAGGCGGTGGCGGGGCGGTTTATAGTCAGACGCTTCCCGGCAGCGAAGATACAGATTCTGGTGTGATTACTAAAATCAGTGGTACTTACTTTTTGAAAAATTCGGCAGGGGGCTTTGGTGGTGGCGTTTTCCATCTCTCTCCCAAAGATATGTTGGTCGAAAATAGTGTTTTTGACGGAAATCATGGCGAAAAAGGCGGTGGCGCTTTTAATAGCGGACAGTACAATGGAGAAGGTGCAACCATCACAATGGTTGATTCTCAATTTAGAAACAATACATCCGGACGCATTACTGATGGTACTTTTGGCGGTGGCGCCATAAGACTCGATTCGGGATCGGTTATTTTCAAAGGCAACAACGTTTTTGAAAATAATAAGGACCCTGAAAGAAACAATGACATCAATGTTCAGAGCGGTTCGGTGATTGTGGCCGAGTCGGCAGTGGTTACGCTGGACGGCGGTATTATCGGTAACGGTAACACTGTTATTCAAAAAGGCGGACAAATTAAAGTGGAAAACAGTGCCAATGCCACCACTTTCGGCAACCAGACCGAAAATAACGGTACAATAAGCGTCAACAAAGGAAAAGCAGCCGATGTTTTAGCCGAATTTACCAACAACGGACAGGTTGCTAATCAGGGAGATTTAGCCGTTCAGGAGACCGGAACACTGATTCTGAACCGGGGTATCGACGGAAACGGCCTGACAACCGTCAACGAAGGCGGACGACTTGTGACCAACGCTGCCGGTGTAGAGATGCAAAATGCGTTGATTAACAACGGTACCGTTAGTATTGATAAAGACAAAAGCCTGATTCTGAAACAGGACAGCATCAATAACAGCACTATTGACAATAACGGGCTTCTGTCCATCAACAAGTCTTTGCTTCTTCGTAGTTCAATCCAGGGAGCAGGGACGGTGTCGGTTAATAACGGTGCCATACTTGATATTGCCGAAAAAGACGTGCAGATTGCCAACAATATTGACAATCGCGGTATTTTACGTGTCAATGAGAATTTCCAGCTGACAGCCGAACGGGAAATTGCCAACCATAAGGTTATTGTTAACCACGGTGTCGTTCAGAACAACGGTGCCCTTTTGTTAAACGGCGGTTCATCGGTCGAAATGGGGACCAACGCGGTGTTCAATACCAAAGAACTCCGGGCTTCGGGGCTGCCGCAGTTGAAACTGAACGTTGAGACCGACATCGCTGCCAATACGATTCGTCACGGTATTATCAATGTGGACGGTGACGTTACGGGTAACACGGACGTTGTTTTGAAATTTACGGATGATAACCTATTGACAAATCCCGAAACCGTCAAAAGCCTTTTCGTCAATGCGCCGCAAGACAATGCCGAGACTTCGGCCGTATTTAATGTGGTGCGGGTCGAAAAAAGTCCGTATATGTGGGTGGCCCAGTCCGAGGCCGGCGAGGGCGGTCAGGGTACAGCCTGGTATTTGACAGTTAATACGCTGGTGCCGGAAACGCCAGATTCCTTGGTCGTAGCACCGGAAGTCGTCGCGGCGGCCGGAATGCACGAAGCAGCGCTTGAGCAGACACGCAGTGTGCTTCGCAATTTGAACGGCAAGCTGGCTTCCGGACGAGAATATTGTCCGAATTGCGGCATATATTCGCAAGAATGGGACGGCCGTCCGTTGCATAATTTGTGGATCAGTGTTCAGGGCGAAACGGCCGGTATTGACAAGCCGGTCGACATGGATGCCGATATTTGGGGCGTGGAAGCCGGTTTTGATCTTCAAAGCGATGTTAACAACACCTTTGGCATTTTTGCCTCTTATCGCAACGGTGAGTACGATCTTTCGGGGCGGGGCGCCAAATTGCATACGCTTTCCGGCAGCAAAATTGATATCGATTCTTATCTGGCCGGTCTTTATTACCGTTATGACAAAAACATGAACTGGTTGTTTGCTGGCATATACGGCGGGATGCAGCGGGCCGATGTTAAAACGGACGACGGAATTACCAAGTTTGACAGCGACGGCGTGGAATTTGGTGCCGGGGTAGAGGCCGGACATACTTTTGCTCTGAGCAATGATCTGACCTTAAGTCCGGGGTTGGGGATTTATTATACTCAGATTGATTTTGATTCCGCTGCTGATAACGTTGGTAAAAGATATGACTGGAGTGACGTCAAACATCTGGAAGCCGAGTTTGGCATTAAGCTGGAAAAACAAATCGATACGGCGAAGATTTATGTGAAACCGAGCGTTATCCATACTTTAACTGATGATGACGAAGTGAAAATCAGCGGTTACGGCAAAGCCGACACTTATCACGATCAGACTTTGGGTCGGATAGAGTTGGGTGGCCGTTACGGTTTCAATGACGCAGTGTCGGGTTATGGCTGGACCAACTATACTTTCGGTTCAGGATATGACAACGTAACTTTTGGTGCCGGTATGAGTTATGCTTGGTAGGGCTCTGGTTCTGGTAGAAAAAAGGACTGAAACTCAAAAATCTCCGGTTTGACCGAAGATTATATGACAACGGGGAGAGCTAAAGCTTTCCCCGTTGTTGCAATACTGGAAAACAAATATTTTTTATCAGTCGACCGGTTGGATATGCCAGATTTTGTCAGCATATTCCATTACCGCGCGATCACTAGAGAACCGGCCGATTCGGGCAATGTTGTCAATTGCCATCTTGGCCCATTTGTTGCGATCAAGATAATCATGCTCGGCCCGATGCAGCGCTTGGTTAAATTCGGCCAGATCTGCCAACACCATATAATAGTCGCGTGACAACAGTTCTTCATAGATCATCTTAAACAGCAGAACATACTCTTTTTGGCAGAACATATTCGAATTGAGCGAATTCATGATGCGTTTGATATAATCGGAACGATCATAAATCTCTTGCGGTTTATACGAATTGTGGTTGTGCATTTCGGCAATTTGCTCTTCGCGCAGGCCGAACAGATAGAAATTGTCTTCACCGACCGCCTCGCGGATTTCGATGTTGGCACCGTCATAAGTGCCGACGGTGAGCGCACCGTTAAGCGCAAACTTCATATTGCCGGTGCCCGATGCCTCAAAACCGGCGGTCGAGTTTTGGATGCTGACGTCGGCAGCCGGAATCAGCAGTTCGGCCAGCGATACCTTGTAGTCTGGAATAAAGACGACTTTGATTTTGTCATTAACTCGGGGATCGTGGTTGACAACGTCTGCCACGTTGTTGATCAATTTGATGATCAGTTTGGCAAAGTTGTAAGAAGGCGCTGCCTTGCCGGCGAAAATATAAGTCTTCGGGTAGGGCGGAATCGCATTGTCTTTGATAATTGCCAAATAATCGCCGATAACCTGCAAAATTGTCATCAGTTGACGTTTGTACTCGTGAATCCGTTTGGCCTGAACAATGAAAATACTGTCGGGATTGACTGCCACGCCGGTGGTCTTGAAAATTTTCTTGGCCAGCCTTTCTTTGTTTTCGTGTTTAATTCTAAGAAAATCATCCACAAACTGCGGGTCATCATCAAAATCTTCCAACTGTTGCAGAAAATCGAGGTTGGTGATCCAGTCGTCGCCGATCTTGGAAGAGATCAGAGTAGCCAGCAGCGTGTTGGCATGGTACAGCCAGCGCCGCGGAGTGATGCCGTTGGTGACGTTGATGAATTTTTCCGGCCACAGTTCGTAGAATTCGGGAACCAGACGGGTTTTCAGCAGTTCGGAGTGAATTTTTGCAACGCCGTTAACTTTAAACGAACCGACGATGGACAGATTGGCCATGCGGATGACCTGGTTGCCGCCGTCACCGGAAACAATCGAAACTTTGCCCAGTTTGTCGGGGCGGTCGGCGAATTTGGTGCGTGCAAATTCAATAAAACGGCGGTTGATTTCGAAAATGATTTGCAAGTGTCGCGGCAGCATCCGGCCCAGCATCCATGCCGGCCACACTTCCAACGCTTCCGGCAGCAGCGTATGGTTGGTATAGGCGAAAATTTTGGTAGTGATTTCCCAGGCGGCGTTCCAAGACTGTCCGTAAACGTCGATCAATTGATGCATCATTTCGGGAATGGCCAGTGCCGGATGGGTGTCGTTGAGCTGAATACAAATGTACTCCGGCATCCGGTGGAAGTCGTTGCTTTTTTCCATAAAGCGACGGATAATGTCCTGAATGGCACAGGAAACGAAGAAATATTGTTGTTTCAGGCGCAGTTCCTTACCCGATTCGATCGCATCCGAAGGATATAAAACTTTGGAAATGGTTTCGTTTTCTATTTTGTCTTTAAGGGCATCTATATATCCGCCTTTGTTAAAGACGTTGATGTCAAGCTGTTCATCGCCTTCGGCCGAGAACAAACGCAGGTAGTTGACCGATTTGCCGTTGTAGCCGACAATCGGAAAGTCAAACGGAATGCCGTAAATATGGCTGGAGTTTTTCCAAATGAACAGCGGTTCGCCGTTGGGGGCATATTGAGTTTCGACCTCGCCGTACATCGGAATGGAAATGCGGCGGTCGGGGCGAGCAAACTGCCACGGCGAGTCTTCGCCGTCCCAGCTGTCGGCCATTTCGACCTGGTAACCGTTTTCGAATTTTTGTTTAAACAGGCCGTATTCATAGTTGATGCCGTAACCGAAACCGGGAATGGCAAGCGAGGCCATCGAATCAAGATAACAGGCTGCCAGTCGTCCCAAGCCGCCGTTGCCGAGAGCGGGGTCGTATTCGGTGTCAAATATTTCTTCCAAAGATTCCCAAGGCCAGCCGTCGATTTTGATATTTTTCAAAATGTCAAACAAACCGAGATTGTGGAGATTGTTTTCCAACGAACGTCCGATGAGATATTCGATGGAAAGATAATAAACCCGTTTGGAGTTGGCTTTGTTATAACGGGCTATGGTTTGATACATCCGGTCCATGGCAAATTCGCGCACTGCGAGGGCGATCACTTTCATTGCCTCTTCCTTGCTGATTTCGCAGGTGCGTTTGCCGATAAAGTATTTTATGTAATGTTCAATCGAAAGTTTTAATCTGGCTTTGTCGATTTCATTTAAAATAACCGAGTTTTTCTTTACCATTTTCTCTCCTGTTTTTTATCAATTTGGTCTATTGTAACCATACGCGGCAATTGTTTGAGATATCGTTAACAAAGCGGATATAATCATTAATAAATTGTAATTGCAGTAGGCGCCCTTTGTTTTTTGAGGGAACAATATTTTATTGCAATCGGCAAAAAATATAATATAATCACCGGAAGCTAAAGTTAAAAGAGGTATCATAATGAAAAAATATTTTGCATCAGTTTTGATGAGCAGTGTCTTGTTGTGTTCGCCGGTTCGGGCGGAAACGATTTTTGAGGCTTTGGGTGAAGCCTATAACAGCAATCCGGATTTGCAGGCACAGCGTGCTTACCTGCGTTCGGTTGACGAAAATGTAGCGATTGCCAAATCGGGCTATCGGCCTTCGATTGATTTAACCGGCGGTTATAACGATACCCGCAATAACAATGACAGTAACAATAACGATGACGGAAGCCGTACATCTTCGATCGGCGCTCGTATCAGCCAGCCGCTGTTTAACGGTTTGTCCACCTATAATTCGGTTCGTGCCGCCGACAGCACGGTTCGCGCTGAGCAATACAATTTGTCAAATTATGAGCAGTCGGTGTTTTTAAGTGCATCGGAAGCTTATTTGAATGTGGTTCGCGACGCAGCAATTGTCGATTTACAAAAGAGCAACGAAAAACTGCTTAAAAAGCAGCTTGATGAGACGATCGAACGCTTTAACGTCGGCGAACTGACCCGTACCGACGTCGCTCAGGCCCGTTCCAGCCTGTCACAGGCAACCGCCAGCCGCATCAGCGCCGAAGGCAACTTGCAGGTTTCACGCGCCGTTTACAAACAGATTATCGGCCGGCAGCCGGAGAACTTGAAGGAACCTGACAACATTCATGAGTTTTTGCCCGCAACTTTTGAGCAGGCATTGGATTATACCATGGTTAATAATTATGATGTTTTGGCTGCCAAACAGGCTTTGGCTGCCCGGGAATATACGGTTAAAGCCAACTATGGCTCTTTGCTGCCGCAGATTGCTGCCACCGGAGAAGTTGCTCAGGTTAAAAACGATCCCAAACACAGCGGGCTGAACGACAGTACGGTTGACAGTGTCGAGTTTGGTGTTAATCTGACGGTACCTTTGTATGATGCCGGCGAAAACCGTGCTATCATCCGTCAGAGCAAATATGCCAAATGGCAGGCGCATGAACAGGTGTTGAGTGCGGAACGTCTGGCCGTTTCCAGCATTACCAGTTATTGGGAGTCAATGGTTGCCAACGATGCGATGATTAAGGCTTTGCAAGATCAGGTCAAGGCCAACGAAATTGCCCTCGACGGTGTTAAAAAAGAAGAAGCGCTGGGTAACCGGACGGTTTTGGATGTTTTAAATGCTTATCAGTCATTGCTTGATTCTAAAGTAGACGTTGTCAAAGCACGCCGTGAGTATTATCTTTCGGCTATGCAGGTTATGCAGGCGATGGGTAAGCTGACCGCCGAAAACCTCAAGCTTAATGTAGAATTGTATCATCCGAAGCAGCATTATAAAGAAACCCGCGATAAGTGGTTTTCGCTGTCAGCGGATTAATAAAAGTAAGACAGGGTGAAAAATATGGCAGCAGAACAGGAACCAAAAGAACTTTCAATGGCGGAAATTCTGGCTTCGATCCGCAAAATTTTGGAAGAAAACGGCGCTGAAGAATCTCGGCGGCATCAAGATGATGACGACGAAGTTTTAGAGCTGACTTCTTCGATGATTGTCGCGGAGACAAGCAAAGCGGTGTCGACCAAGAAAGAAGAAAATTTTGCAGCCAAAACCGAGATTATACCGGATTTTGAAAGTGAATTGCGCCCGGTTCGTCAGCCGTCGCCGATCTTCAAACCGGAACCTCATCCCGAAGCACCGCGGCCGCCCAAACCGGTGCCGCAGCCGGAACATCGGCCCGAGCCGCCACATCCTCATCCCGAAGCACCGCGGCCGCCCAAACCGGCGCCGCAGCCGGAACATCGGCCCGAGCCGCCACATCCTCATCCCGAAGCGCCACGGCCGCCCAAACCGGCGCCGCAGCCGGTCTCACGGGATGTTTCGGAAGAGATTATCCGCAGTTTTACCCGTATGTTTGAACAAAACGATTTTCGCCGGAAGACCGAGCAGCCGGTTTTTGATGCCGACGCGCTGTTGCGACAGATTGCCCGGCAGGCGGTAGCGGCGCGTCTGGATAACCTGATGTTGCAAAATATGGTCAAAGAAACGATTGTTCCCGTTCTGGAAGAATGGCTTTCGCATTATCTTCCCAAACTGGTTGCCGAAGAAATCGAACGAGTGATGGTAAAGGCCGGCAGACGCTGACAAATTGCAGCGCCGGCCTCCCTTGATATGCCCCGGGCTTTTGCCTTGCGGGCTGTTTGTGCTTTTATTTGTTGAACAAAATTACTGAAAACTGGAAAAAATATGCTAGACAAAACTTACGACCCGAAAAATTTTGAAGAAAAAATTTATGCCGAGTGGGAAGCTGCCGGTGACTTTAAACCCAACATGAGCAAAAATAAAGAAGCTTTTGCCGTTGTTATTCCGCCGCCGAACGTTACCGGTGTGTTGCACATGGGGCATGCGTTGGATGACACCTTGCAGGACATCCTGATCCGCTATAACCGGATGCAGGGCAAAAATGTGTTATGGCAGCCGGGGATGGACCATGCCGGAATTGCCACTCAGATGGTGGTTGAACGAAATCTGGCTGCCGAAGGCATTACCCGTCATGACTTAGGGCGCGAAAAGTTTATTGAAACCGTATGGCAGTGGAAAGAAAAATCGGGCGGCACCATTTGCAAACAGTTGCGTCGGCTCGGTGCTTCCTGTGACTGGTCGCGTTCGCGCTTTACCATGGATGAAGGGCTGTCGCGTGCCGTACGCAAAATCTTTGTCCGTCTGTACAAGGACGGTCTGATTTATAAGGCCAAGAAGCTGGTTAACTGGGACTCCAAATTTATGACTGCCGTGTCCGATCTGGAAGTGATTCAGAAGGAAACGGCCGGCAAAATGTATTATTACAAATATCCGATCAAGGACGAAGAAGGACAATTTATTCATATTGCCACCACCCGTCCCGAAACCATGTTCGGCGATACCGCGGTTGCCGTTTCCAAAGACAATGAAAAGCTGAAACATCTGATCGGCAAGGAATGCATTGTTCCGATTATCAACCGGGCAATTCCGATTGTGGCCGATGATCATGCCGACCCCGAAAAAGGAACCGGTGCGGTTAAAATTACCCCGGCACATGATTTTAACGACTTTGAAGTCGGCAAACGCCACAATCTGCCGTTAATCAATATTCTCAATCCCGACGCAACCCTGAACGAGAATACGCCGTTTGCCGGTATGGACACTCAAACGGCCCGGAAGGTAACGATTGCCAAGTTGGAAGAATTGGGACTGATGGAAAAAATTGAAGACCATCCGATGGTTATTCCGTATGGTGACCGTTCCAACGTTGTGATCGAACCGTTGTTGACCGATCAGTGGTTTGTCGATGCGCCGACTTTGGCTAAAGAAGCTATCCGTGCGGTCGAAGACGGCGAAATGCAGTTTGTACCCAAGTCCTATGAAAAGACCTATTTTGAATGGATGCGCAATATTCAGCCGTGGTGTATTTCCCGTCAATTGTGGTGGGGGCACCAGATGCCGATTTGGTATGGTCCCGACGGTGAAATCTTTTGCGAAGAAAATGTCGAAGAAGCTCAGACCGCTGCCGACAAACATTATGGCAAGCCGGTTGAACTGACCCGCGAGACCGATGTGTTGGATACCTGGTTTTCGTCCGGCTTGTGGGCGTTCTCAACCATGGGCTGGCCGGACAAAAGTGAATATTTGGATACATTTTATCCGACTTCGGTATTGGTAACCGGTTTTGACATTATTTTCTTCTGGGTTGCCCGGATGATGATGATGAGCATGTATGTTATGAAAAAAGTGCCGTTCAAAAAAGCTTATATCCATGGTTTGGTCCGTGACGAGCAGGGACGTAAAATGTCAAAGTCCAAAGGTAACACAGTTGATCCGATGGAAATTATTGAAAAGTACGGCGCCGATGCGTTGCGCTTCTTTATGGCTGCAATGGAAACCCAGGGCCGTGATATCAATGTTTCGGAAGCCCGTATCCAAGGTTATCGCAATTTTGCCACCAAATTGTGGAACTCCGCCCGTTTTGGCGAGATGAACCAATGCGAATTGCCGCAAAGCTTTGATGAAAATAAAGTCGAACATCCGGTTAATCGCTGGATTGTTGCCAAAGTTAAGCAGGCGACGGCCGAGTTGACCGAAAATTTGAACAACTTCCGCTTTTCCGATGCCGCTAATACCGTTTATCAGTTTGTTTGGGGCGCGTTCTGCGACTGGTATATTGAGATGATTAAACCGATTTTGTACGGCGATAATGAAGCCGAAAAAGCAGAAACCCGCGCGGCATTCGCCTGGGTATTCAATCGGATTTTGGTGATTTTACATCCGTTTATGCCGTTTATCACCAGTGAGTTGTGGAATAATACCGGCACCCGCGGCGAGCGCTTAATCAATGCTTCGTGGCCGCAAAACGAAGGTTACAGTGTTTCGGCAATCAGTGATATCGATTGGGCGATCGAATTGATCAGTTCTATCCGCTCGCTGCGTGCGGAAATGAACTTACCTGCCGGCACCCGGCTGACGGTATGGCTGCAAGGTGCTAATGTCGAATCTCTGACGCATTTACAGCAGTTTAAAACCATCATCTGTTCGTTGGCACGGTTGGAAGATATTGCCGGTTATAACGGCGAGGTAACACCGGATATGGTTCAAAGCGTATTCCGCGAAGCTTCTATGCTGATTCCTCTGAAAGGCATTGTGGATTTTGCGGCTGAGCGTGAGCGCCTGCAAAAGGAACTGGCTGCGCTAGAACAAAATCTGGCCGGGTATGAACGTAAGCTTGCCAACCCCAGCTTTGTCGAACGGGCACCGAAAGCTGTGGTTGACGAAGAAAGACGACGCCGGGCCGAAGCTTTGGACAATAAGGCCAAAGTTGAAAAAGCCCTGCAGCGCATCAAAGCAAGTGAGGGTGTTCAGTCTTAGATACCGTAATTTGGAAAGCGCATATTGTAAAAACCCGGTCAAATTTCGTAGCCGGGTTTTTCTGAATAAATGGAATTTCTGCAAGCTGAGAGCTAAAACAAGTTTTATTAACGCCCAAACAGCATTTAATCTGGTGTTTGTTTAATGTAAGCGGTGCACTATTTAAGGCATAAGAAAACCCCGGATAACAAGTCCGGGGTTTATGCCGTACGTTTTAACGTGTTGTTTGTGGGCGCCGGCTTACCGGTGGATGGTTGTTAGAATTGTTATTGTCATGAGAGTTATGCGGTGCATTCGAATTTGGAGCAGCGGTTTGGTGTCCGGTGGTTCCCCGATTCAAAGTTTGACGCAATTCATCCTGAATCTGACGGAAGTTGTGTTTCGGTGTACCGATCCGGATGACAACGATCGGCGGCAAGCCAATATCGGCCAGCTCAGTCTTGACGTTTTCGATTTCGGTCGTAGCTTCTGTTAAATAAGGGGCAACCGCATCACGAGCGGCATTGCCTTTATAAAAGTCGTCTTTGACCAATTTACGATATTCGTCTTCAATTTTGCGTTTGGCGCGTTTTTCTTGTGTTTCCTGCATAATATGAAACAGTCGGATAGCCGCTTCCGGCGGCATTTCACGCATCGGGATATCTTCGTGTCCGTTGAGATAGGATTTGAACTTCTCTTTTTCTTCCGGTGTCAGGGAAGAGCATTTATCGGAAACCAGATAGCCGATGGTTGCATCTTTTTGATCAACTCCGTCGCTATAAGCGGCATATAATTTGGCAACCGCTTTAGCGGCGCCGATCGCTGCTGCCGCACCGTCCGGATTGCCCGAACCGTTTTCTTTAATGATTTTTTCATATGCACCGCGTAAGCCGAAATCTTCCCACCAATCACGGAAAGGTGACATATTGTAAGCGCCAACGGCATGGCGGACGCAACGACATTCGGCATCGTTTTTATTTTTTGGATCATCCCATTGAATGCCTTTTTGCTGCAATTGATAAGCCAGTTGCAAGGCGAGATCACGGCGGTATTTGATAACTTTGGGGTTGTTTTTGCCGTTCTTGCCCTCGGCGGCGTCAATCATCTTGTCGAACTTGGTTTGTGACAATTTAAGATCGACCGGGACAATCAACGCACGGCCGCAACCAAGGCGGATAGCTGTTTCGTTAGCGTCCCCCATTGTGCCGAATTTTACCCGTTTGATGCCGGCATCTTTATAAGCATCCATAATACGGTCGGCGTAATTGTCGTTAAGCATCTTGCCGCTTGGCAGCGAGAACGAAACTTCCAAACGTCCGTTTTCGTCCATACGGACATACAGTTTGCATTCGTGACGGGTTTTGACATCTTTGGTTTTGCTGTCAATAACGCCGTCCTGTTGCATATTTTCGGGATTTTCTTTTTCAAAAGCGGTGAACACGGTGTAACCGCCTCTATGAGTAACAAAATAGCTCAATCCGCGGCGTTTGTTTTTATCCATCCATTTCGTCAGAGACTGAATTGCGTTTTCGTAGGCATCGTCCGGTGCTTTGTTGGCATTACCGCCGCGTACCGGAATTGTGCCGGTTACCGGAATATCAGGAGCGTTGTCATGAATGTCGTTGCTGTTGTCGTCCGGTGTCTGAGGTTCGTCGTTAGCGGCCTGATCGACGGCCAGCGGAGCGGCAGCAACGCTGTAACCGGTGTCTTCGCCTTGGCGTCCGATTTCCTGTTTAATTTCAGCTTGGGTGGCGGCAAACATTTCGCCGGTGGCTTGATCGGCGTTTTCCAACTTAAGTGAGTCCATATCGATAAAGGATACCAGACCGCGGCGGTCGAGATATGCCAGCATTTCTTTCAGCCGGTCAGGGGTCATGCCGGACGGATCAAAATAAAGCTTGCCGTCATGAATTTGGAATGAAATATCGGTCGGTTTCATAATATCAACCGCCAGAAACAGGTTGCCGTTCTGATCTTCACAAATCCGGGCGTTGGCACGTTCGGTTTCTTTAGCCTTATCTCCTTCGCCGTCGGAGACGGTTTCGGCGTTGGTGGCGTTTTTCAAGGCATATAAGGTTGTATAAAACTCAGGATTTTTCTGATAAACATCCAACTCGTCGCAAGCGCTTTTATAGGCGACTTCTTCTTTGCGTTTGCGCAGATAAGCTTCGCGTGCGGCCCGGTCATCGCCGAGATCTTCGGGAATTTCAATGGCCTTGCGGATATGACTTTCGAGGACATTACGAACCTCTTCGGCGGTATGTGTACGGTTTTGGACAAATTTATGCAAGTCCAGTTCCATAAAGGGCTTGCCTGCAGTGTTGTTTGTTGCTTTTGTTACCATGAAATCCTCCACATAAGCTGAAATATTAAAAGTATCATAACATGACTATACAAAAAAGCAAGTGTTTTTTGACAAAAAAGAGGACGATCCGTTAAAAAATTGTCAGCGGTAACGGCGCAGAATTCCACTTAAAATTCCCTGTACCCTGACGCGCGAAGGTGCAAGCTTACGGATTTCGTAGTCCTGATTGCAAGGCTTGAGCCAGACTTCGTCTTTTTTCTTCTGCCATACTTTGAGCGTGGCTTCCGATTCGTCCACCAAAGCCACCACGATTTGTCCATTTTCGGCAGTTTGCGCTTTGCGGATGATGGCCGTGTCGCCGTCCATAATACCAGCCTCAATCATTGATTCCCCTTCTACCGTCAGAGCGTAGAAACTGCCGCGGCTGACCATTTCCAGCGGCACCATGATGCTTTCGTTTTCGTCGGCAATAGCGGCAATCGGCGTGCCGGCCGCAATTTTGCCGTATAACGGAACCGGCACCGCCGCGGTGAGCAGAGCTTGCCGGATCTTTTTTTCTTCTTCGATGATTTCTCGCGGTTTAAAACGCGGTGTCCGCAAAACTTCCAACGCCCGTGCTTTGTGAGGAAGCTTTTTTACGAAATCGCGTTCAATCAACTCTTCAATCAGGGCATGAATTCCCGATTTCGATTTGATGCCGACGGCTTGCTTCATTTCTTCGAAAGAAGGGCAACAGCCGTTTTCTTTGATAAAATTGTCGATAAACATCAGCAGTTTGTATTGTTTGGGTGTCAGCATAGGCGTCTTTCCTCAGGTTGTCGTCTCTTGCATGTTCTACTTTAGTTCTTTACTCCCGTCAAGCAATTATTAGGTTGAAAATTTTACGGCTATTGTTTATAGTGTCGGAAAACATAGTAAAAAAACATCATACAGGAATTTTACAAATGGCAACAGAAACAAATATTCACAGAGAATCACGACTGGCAAAACTCAATAATTTGACCGAGAAGGGTTACAATCCGTATCCTTATTGTTTCAAACCCGATGTCTTTGCTGCCGATTTACAAGGAAAGTACAAAGATTTGGCTGCCGGTGAAAATACCGAGGACCGGGTGACGGTTGCCGGACGCGCCATGGCGGTCCGCAACAGCGGTATGTTCATTGATCTGAAAGACGTCAGCGGAAAAATCCAGGTTTTCTGTCATAAAAGCCATCTTGATGAAGCCGGATTGGAGCTGCTGAAAAATCTGGATGTCGGCGATTTGGTCGGTGTCTCGGGTTTTGTGCGTCGGACCCCGCGCGGCGAATTGTCGGTTGCAGCCGAAAAGTTTGATATTATCGGCAAAGCACTGCAACCGCTGCCGGAGAAGTTTCATGGCCTCACCGATATTGAAGCCCGTTATCGCCAGCGTTACGTTGATTTTATCATGAACGATGACAGCCGCGAAATTTTTGAAAAACGTTGCCGCATCACCTCGGCGATCCGCCGTTATTTTGAAGAACACGGTTTTCTTGAAGTTGAAACACCGATGCTGCATCCGATCATGGGCGGTGCCAACGCCAAACCGTTTGTCACTCATCATAATGCTCTTGATCGTGACCTGTATTTACGGATTGCACCGGAACTTTATCTCAAACGGCTGGTTGTCGGCGGTTTTGACCGGGTATTCGAAATCGGCCGCAACTTCCGCAACGAAGGGGTAGATAAAAAGCATAATCCCGAGTTCACCGCGCTGGAAGCTTATCAGGCTTATGCCGATTACAATGATATGGCTCAACTGATTCCCGATTTGATCCGCTATGTTTGCGAACAGGTTCTCGGCAAGCCGTCGTTTACTTTTAACGGAGTGGAGATTGACGTTTCGAAACCGTTTCCCCGTAAATCGATCGTCGATCTGGTTAAAGAATATGCCGGGATTGATCTGATGGCGGCGCAAACGGTGGAAGAAGCCCGCGAAATGGCAAAATCGATCGGAATTGACGCTTCCGAGTGTTCTAACTGGGGCAAAGTTGTGCAGTTGGTGTTTGACGAAAGAGTGGAAGCCAATCTGATTCAGCCGGTGTTGGTGATGGATATGCCGCGGGATGTTTCACCGCTGGCCAAAACTCATCGTTCTAATCCGCGATTGGTCGAGCATTTTGATGCCTATGCCTGCGGTATGGAGTTGGGTTGCGCTTATTCGGAATTGTCCAACCCGCTGGAACAGCGTGCGCGGTTCGATGCCCAGTGTGCGGAACGCGAAGCCGGAGACGACGAAGCTCAGATGTTGGATGAAGATTTTGTTAATGCTCTGGAAAATGCCTTACCGCCTACCGGCGGCATGGGAATGGGAATTGACCGTTTGGCGATTCTTCTCACCGGTGCGGAAACCATCCGTGATGTGATTGCCTTCCCGACTTTGCGCAACAAATAAATATGAAGAGACTGCCTAAAAAGAAATCTTCAAAATCAAAGCCGTTTGCGTTTTGGCGCAAACGGTTGCTGCTTGCGGTTAATTTGGTGCTTTTGCTGTTTTTTCTGGCAGGGCTGGCCGGTTTGCTGATACAGGAAATGCGGAACGGTCTTCACATTCGCGTCGTAACAGAAACGGAAGACAACATTTCAGCTGAAAAAACGGCACCGACGCCGGAAGAAGACGCCGGTTATATCCGGCAGGCGCTGGAACTTGACGAATTTGGCGAAGACAATATTTTTCAGTTGGAAAAAACGGTCGAAGCCGTCGAAACCGATGTGCCGGCGCCGATGGCCGAAAACTGGGAGCAGGCAGTTGCCCATATTGATGCTATAGAGTTATCTGCGGAAGAAGCTTATGGCCTTTATGAAGAGAAATTGCCCGAAAACATTATTGACTCTCCGGCAAGCCCAAATATCCATCCGAAAGTCAACGACATCAAAATCGTGGTCGGGCGCAAACCGCCGTATTTTGGTTCCAAACCGGTGATTGCGATTGTAATTGACGATATGGGAATCAGCCATCGCCGCACTGCCAAGATCAGCAGCCTGCATTATCCTTTGACTTCGTCTTTTTTGACTTACGGAACGGCATTGCAGCCGCAGATTCAAACCGCCAAAGATGCAGGGCACGAAATTATGGCCCATTTGCCGATGGAACCGCTGTCGGGCATCAACGTCTCCCCCGACGTATTGACGGTTAAGATGGACACTAAACAGGTGACGGCCGGTTTGCAGGCAATGTTGAATAAATTCTCGAATATCCGTGGTGTCAACAATCATATGGGCAGCCGGTTTACCGAAGATGAGATGCGGATGGATGCGGTGATGCGGGAATTAAAACGACGCGATTTATTTTTCCTCGATTCTAAAACGACGGCCAAATCGGCGGCGGAAAACGCGGCTGCCCGAAACGGTGTCAGCTATGTTTCGCGTAATATTTTTCTCGATAACGAAGACAAGTTCGACTACATCATGCGCCAGTTGCATCAGACTGAGAAAATTGCCCGCAAAAACGGTTATGCGGTTGCGATCGGGCACCCCAAAGAACAAACCTACCGGGCGCTCAAAGTGTGGCTGCCGACGTTGCAAAGCCGCAACTTGCGGTTGGTGCCGTTAAGCGAAATCGTTAAAGTACTGAATTAAGCGCCGTTGGGGCTTTTTATACAACATACGCTTCCGGAAAATGTTATTTCGATCAGGCAATGGAGCGGCTTGTCTGTTGCGAAGAAATACTAACATATTGACAGTTAAAATAAACATCGTTAATTTGAAGGCGGATTTTACGTGAGATTGATGTTAAATAAGAGGAGATGAAGTTTTGTGGCGAAAATGCAAAACAATCTCAAAGGAGCTGAAATGAAATTTGATATAATTATTCCGGTGGGGAGTTTTTGCGCCGGAGCGCAAGCATTAAGAAGCGTCAAGAAAAGAAGCCGTTCGCTGCCGTTAGACTGGGTAGGGCCGGTCTCGCTGCCGTTGGCAGTCGATTTTCTGGAAACGGGTTTTAAATCTTTTTTTGAAAAGGAAGACCTGAAAAAATATGAAAAAGATACGAAGAAAAATATAGGCTATATCAATATCCGTACCAATGTTTTATTTATGCACGACTTTAAAGACATTTCACGTTTTGATGAGGAATATGTGCTGATACGCGAAAAGTACGATCGCCGCATTAAGCGCTTGTATCAGACCATCAACGATTCCAAAGATATTTTGTATTTGCACGTTTTTCAGGCCAAAGATCAGCAGATATTGCTGACCGACGAAGAAATCGTCGGTACTTTTGAGCGGTTGCAGAAAATGAATCCGGGAAAGAATCACCGTTTGCTGTTCATTAATCTGGCAGAAACGGAAGAAGACAAAGGCGGTTTCGATCACCGGAAAATCCGTGAGGATATCGACTATTATAATTGCTACAGAGACAAAACCGCTCAGTTTGAGGACGGTGTGCCCAGCTACATATATTTCCAGAAAAATGTGGAGACGGTTTTGAAGCTGTACAAAGTTCGTAAAAGTGTCCGGGATGCTCTCAAAAAATTTGGGTTCAAATTACTGGATGCTCTAAGCAGCGTGGTGCCGAGCCGGTCTGTCCGGGAAAAACTCAGGATGATGTACAAAGAGTATAAATGATTTTTTCTGCCGGTTGGTGACAGTGTCGGCGGCAGGTGTTGGATGTAAATATGCAAAAATTCGATTTGGTTGTTCCTGCAGGATCTTTCTGTGTTACCGGTTACCATTTGCGAAAAGCCGGTTTGCACGGTGAAACTTTGCCGTTTGACTGGCTGGAAAATGTGACGTTGGAACTGTTTGTCGGCTTTCTGGAAAACGGATTTGAAGACTTTCTGCTGCAAGACCGGCTGGTGCCTGACTTTAAAGGAAAAAGCGGAAAAGGTCATTATCGTTTCCGAATGCCGAACGGAATAACTTTTGTTCACGATTTTGCTCACGATCAGCCGGCAACGGATTTTGCGGCGGTGCGGCGGAAATATGAACGCCGGATTAAACGGCTGTCCGACAGGATGAAAACGGCCCGCAGCATCCTGTTTGTGCATTGCAGCCGCTTTGAAGCCGATTCTGGCGAACTTAACCGTCTATACGGTCGTTTGAAATCCTGCTGTCCCGACAAGAGCATAAAGTTGTTGTATGTGCATCTGGTTAACGGCAAAAAAGGATTTAACTATATTGTTCAATCGCCGGAGATAGATGTCGTTGACATGGAATTTGGCACCAACAGCGATCCCAAACAATTTTGGATCGGCAAAGTTTCTGTTTTTAATCGGATGTTGTCGACCTACCGTCTTACGTTTGCGGCCCGTTTTCGTTTGTGGCTGAATAAGCAAAAACGAAGGTTTGGTAAAAGTTACGACCGAATGTGACCGTATCATGCCGGGCTGCTGACTTGAACAAAAGCGGCGGGCGGGAATAAGATAAAAATTTGGTATATGATCAGAAATTGAATTTTGAGGAGGGCGAGCAATTGCTCTCCTTTGTTTTGCCTGCAGCGATACACTGCGGCATGAACGGTGTCAGGAAAAAAGAAAAAGCCTTGAAATAAATCAAGGCTTTTCAGAGTGGTAGGGGTGGCCGGACTCGAACCGGCACTCCTTGTGGGAACAAGATTTTGAGTCTAGCGCGTCTACCAGTTCCGCCACACCCCCGTGAAATCGAACAAATAAATAACCGATTATTTTAAAACCGTCAATAGTTTTTTTACTAAAGTTTGTTATTTTTGCAAATAACGACGATTTTAGCGGAGGACTGGTTTTGCAAAAAACGGAAGAAAAAGCGGTTGCTTATTATGAGAGCAGAAATTTTGCGGCAGCGCTGCGCTCTTTTTTGAAGTTGGAGGCCGAGGCACCCAAACGTGAGGATATTCTGATTTATATTGCCAATTGTTATGACGGGCTGGGTCAAAAAGACGAAGCGGTCAAATATTATCGCAAGGCTTTGCGCGTCAATAAAAAGTCGGATATTGCAGCGGCCAATCTGGCAATCATTTTCTATGAAATGCATAACTATGCCGAAGCCAAAACTTATGCGGCCAAGGCCCTGAAGATCAATTCTGCCAACATGGCGGCGCTTTCGGTGCTGGGAAACCTGAAATATCGCAAAAAAGACTATGATGCCGCATTAAGATATTATCATCAGGCCATGGATGTGCAACGCGATTTTTATACGGCGGTTTTGAATGCCGCTTCGGTTTATTATGAACGCCGGGATTTTAATACCGCGTATTTTTATGCCAAACGAACGGTACAGTCTTATCCGGATTCAGAAGAAGCGCAATCATTGTTGGCTAACATATGTGTGGAGTTGGGGCGTTTTGACGAAGCTATTCTGGTTTTGGCAGCGCTGTACCAGAAAAACCCAAAAGACTTTTGGCTTTGTAATCTTTTGTCGCAGGCTTTCCAACAAAAAAAAGAATACGAACGGGCGCTCGAAATGGGATGGCGTGCAGTAACGCTTTCGAAAGGAGAAAACGAACAGCAGATAAATTTCGGTTATTTGCTGTACGAAGTGGCCGTCGAAAGTCCGGGAACCGATGTGTTGTCCTATGCACGCAAATGGATGGAAAAATATCCCGATCACCCGGTGGCGCGGCATATGGGAAATGCGATGATCAATGCCGGTCAGGTCAGTCAGATTAACAGCAGTTATATTCGCGATATTTTTGACGTGTTTGCCGACGATTTCGAAGAAGTTCTGGAAGGTTTGGATTATGCAGTTCCAAGCTTAATGGAACAATCGCTGGATGCTTTGTCCAAAAACGTCAAGCTGAAAAAAATGCGGATTCTCGATGCCGGATGCGGTACCGGGCTGTGCGGTGCGTATCTCAAAAAATATGCCGCTTTTCGCGGATTGGACGGGGTGGATATATCGGAAAAAATGCTTGAAGTTGCCAAACGCAAAAAAATATATACCCGTTTGTTTAATCAGGATCTGAATAAGTTTTTGTCTGCCCGCGAGAACAGCTACGATTTGATTAATGCCGCCGATGTTTTTACTTATTTCGGCGAACTGGGCAGCCTGTTCGTTTTGTTGTTTGATGCTCTGAAACCCGGCGGGCGCGTCTTGTTCAGTGTCAGTGAAAACTCTTATAATCAGGACGATTATTTCCTGCATCTCTCGGGCCGTTTTCTGCATAGCCGTAAATACGTGGAAGCGGGACTGAAAAAGCGCGGTTTTATCATTGAGAAACTCAATCGTGTCCGTTTGCGCAACGAAGGTGAAACCGAAGTGTGGGGATGGATCGTGATGGCCCGCAAACCCTGATTTCAGATTTTAGTAATTGCCGGATTCGGATAAAATAAAACCTCTCTTCTGAAGAGAGGTTTTAAACTTCTAAAGTGTCCTGAAACAAACTTACTTTTTCACGGTTTTTTTCGGGGCTGCTTTTTTCGCGGAAGCAGATTTGCAGGAAGCTGATTTTCCGGCAGAAGACTTTGAACAGCAGGGTGCCGCAGCATTTAACTGTTCAATCGCCATCGACCAGAATTTTTCATCCTGCCCTTGAGGACAGCCGGCATTTTGCCAGATGTAATAGGCTGCTTCTCTGATAGCATTTTCATTATAATTTACCATAACTTACTCCAAATAAAAAGTTCGGTTAAACATTATTCAATATACATACAAAATTTTATCCGTCAATAATTAATCTGCATAAAATCAATAATTAATCAGTGATCAGATATCTTAACCAAATAAAAATGTATTTGTGATGTTATTTACTTGCAATTCTATAGATAAGAAATTATAGATAAATTTAAAGAGCCGTGCTTTTTTAAGTTCAAAATTTAGAGGTTATTATATGGAAAATTTATTATCGGACGTAGAAATGAATGCCGTGATCGAAGGCAATCATGATAATGTTTTTGCCGTGCTCGGCATTCACCGTGACAAAGGAAGCAAAAATGTGTTTATCCGTGCCTGGCAACCTCATGCCAGGTCGATTGAAGTGCTGGACCGGCAAGGAAATTCCTGCGGAATGATGGATTGTCTTGATCAACGCGGTTTCTTTCAAATCAATCTTGGCGTCGGAGAAAATTTTTCATATCGTTTCAAAATCGAAAATGATCGTGGCGAAGTTTATGAAGCGGAAGACACCTATCGTTTTCAGCCGACGTTGGGTGATATTGATATCTATTTGCTGGGCGAAGGGAACCATCTTGAGATGTATAAAAAACTCGGCGCTCACGTTTGTGAACAGGACGGTGTAAAGGGCGTCAGCTTTGCCGTCTGGGCGCCGAACGCCAAACGGGTTTCGGTGGTCGGGAACTTTAATAACTGGGACGGTCGCACCTGCGTGATGCGCAAATATCCGACCTGCGGGGTATGGGATATTTTTATTCCCGGTCTCGGCGAAGGCGAAGTTTATAAATACGAAATCAAAACTCAGGAAAATTATATTTTAGTCAAATCGGATCCGGTCGGCTTTTATGCCGAAAAAAGACCGCAAAACGCTTCAATCGTTTACGACCTGAACCATTATCGCTGGAATGACGAAGAATGGATGAGTCATCCTGACCGCCACAGTCGTCTTAACGGTCCGATGTCGATCTATGAAGTGCATGCCGGTTCGTGGCGCCGGAAAGGAGATGGCGGATCAGAATATCTCAGTTATCGCGAAATGGCCGATACGCTGGTTCCTTATGTCACCAACATGGGCTTTACGCATGTTGAATTTTTGCCGTTGGCCGAACATCCGCTGGATGCATCGTGGGGCTATCAGGTGGTCGGTATGTTTGCGCCGACCAGCCGTTTTGGCACCCCCGACGACCTGCGTTATCTCATTGACAAATTTCACCAATCGGGAATTGCGGTGATCATGGACTGGGTTCCGGCTCATTTTCCGAAGGACGGTCACGGGTTGTGTGAGTTTGACGGCACTCATCTCTATGAGCACGCTGATCCGCGCAAAGGTGAACACAAAGACTGGGGGACCAAAATTTATAATTACGGCCGTACCGAAGTTTTTAACTATTTATGTACCAACGCTCTTTACTGGCTGAGGGAATATCATATTGACGGTCTGCGGGTAGACGCGGTGGCTTCGATGCTTTATCTCGATTATTCCCGCAATCCCGGCGAGTGGATCCCCAACATTTACGGCGGTAACGAGAATTTGGAAGCAATTGCTTTTCTGCGGCGGATGAACGAACTGGTTTACGGTTTGGACCGCGGTGCCTGCACCTGTGCCGAAGAGTCGACCGCATGGCCGATGGTCTCACGCCCGACTTCGATGGGCGGTCTCGGGTTCGGTTATAAGTGGAATATGGGCTGGATGAACGATACTCTGCGCTATATCGGCAAAGATCCGATCTATCGTCAATATCATCACGGCCTGCTTACGTTCGGTTTGCTCTATGCGTTTAACGAAAACTTTATTCTGCCGATTTCTCATGATGAGGTCGTTCACGGTAAGGGGTCAATGTTGTGCAAAATGCCGGGTGACGAGTGGCAGAAATTTGCCAACCTGCGCGCCTATTACGGCTTTATGTATACTCATCCCGGCAAAAAACTGCTGTTTATGGGGTGTGAGTTTGGTCAGGACTGGGAATGGAACTGTGACGAAAGCCTGCGTTGGCATTTGCTGCAGTATCCGATGTATCAGGGAATACAAAATTGTGTTCGTGACCTCAATCTGATGTACAAGGGCAATGCGCCGCTGTATGAAGCCGATTTTGATTATCGCGGTTTTGAATGGTTGGAACATGCCAACGCCGCCGACAGCGTTATTTCTTATATCCGCAAGGGCGAAACCGTAGGCGATTATCTGATTGTGATATGCAATTTTACGCCGGTGGTTCGTCCCGATTATCGAATCGGGGTTCCCGAAGATTGCGGCTATCAGGAAATTTTTAACAGTGATGACAAAAACTATTGGGGCAGCGGAGTTAAAAATGACGGCGTCCGAAGTGCTGAACGGCAGGAGTGGAACGGCAAGCCGTACTCGATACAAGTCACACTGCCGGCACTTTCGACGGTTGTTATCAAACCGGTGCGGTAATATATTAAACGCCGGGAGAAACAAAAATGAGCAATTTGAAAACGCAACCGGGAACTTCATATCCGCTGGGATCGGTTTTTGACGGAAAAGGGGTAAACTTTGCTCTCTTTTCCGCTCATGCTTCAAAAGTGGAATTGTGTTTGTTCAATAAAAGCGGAACCGAAGAGACTGACCGTATTGCCATTGAAAGCAATGATAACAATATTTGGCATGTGTATGTTGCCGGACTGAAACCGGGACAGATTTATGGTTACCGGGTATACGGACCCTACAAACCGGAAGAAGGACATCGTTTTAATCCTAACAAACTGCTGTTTGATCCTTATGGAAAAAAACTGAGCGGCAAGTTGATTTGGCATAAGGCGATTTTCGGCTATAATCCCGACAGTCCGGACAAGGATTTGTCTTTTAATGAGTTAGACAGTGCCCCGTATGTGCCAAAATCGGTCGTGGTTGACGACCTTTACGATTGGGAAGGGGATCAGCGACCCGGCTATGCCTTTAACGAAACAATTATTTACGAGGCACATGTGCGCGGTTTTACCAAGTTGCATCCCAAAATTCCCGACCGTCGCCGCGGTACCTTTGCCGGCATGGGGTCGGAAGCGGTCGCCGGTTATCTTAAAGGGCTGGGCGTAACCGCGGTGGAATTGTTGCCTGTCCATGCCTATTTCGGCAACCGCCATCAAAAGGGCTTTCCCCGCAACAATTACTGGGGCTATGAGAGCAGCAGTTTTTTTGCACCTGAACAGTCTTATTTGTCTTGCGACGATATCGACGAATTTAAAAATATGGTCAAACTTTATCACCGGCACGGGTTGGAAGTGATACTTGACGTAGTTTACAATCATACCGGCGAGGGCAATCAGCTGGGGCCGACTCTTTGTTATCGCGGTATTGACAATGCCTCTTACTATACGCTCAATTCCGAAAACAAGCGGTATTACTATGACAGTACCGGTTGCGGGGCTTCGATCAATGCCGAAAACCCTTATGTGGTGCGTTTGATATTGGATTCGTTGCGTTACTGGACCGAAGTGATGCATGTTGACGGTTTTCGTTTTGATTTGACGACGGCGTTGTGCCGCAAGAAAACAAACTTTACCACCGAATGCGGTTTTTTGTATGCCGTGCGCCAGGATCCGGTTTTAAAAGACGTGAAATTAATTGCCGAGCCTTGGGATGTTGGTGCCGGCGGTTACCAGTTAGGGGCGTTTCCGCCCGGTTGGGGAGAATGGAACGACCGCTATCGTGATGTGGTGCGTCGTTTTTGGAAGGGCGATCAATATCAGACTGCCGAATTGGCGAGCCGCATTTCGGGTTCCAGTGATATTTTCAATTATCATAACCGCGATATCTGGAGCAGCGTCAATTTTGTAACCGCCCACGATGGTTTCAGTTTAAACGATTTGGTCAGTTATAATCTCAAGCACAACTCCGCTAACGGCGAAGACAATCGCGACGGCACCAACGCCAACTGGAGTTGGAACTCAGGTCAGGAAGGTGAGACCGATAATCAAACCGTGATTGAAAATCGTCGTGTGCGGATGAGGGCGATGATGGCGACGCTGCTGCTTTCGTTCGGCACCCCGATGATTTTTGCCGGTGACGAGTTTCTGCATCCGCAGTTGGGCAATAACAATCCGTATTGTCAGGATAATGTTTTGACCTGGCTTGCGTGGGAAGCGATTGATCAGCAGGGACGCGAGTTCACTCGCTTTGTCCGAAGCCTTATCCGTTTGCGCCGCAAGTTGAAAATTTTTGATAAAAAGCATTTCTTCAGTGGCAAACACGGTCCGGACGGAATTAAGGATCTGACCTGGTATAACGAGACCGGCAGGGAATTTGTCGATGCGGACTGGTATGACGGCAGCCGCAAATCTCTGTCTTATTGTATCCATCGCCGCGACCGTTTTATTTTGGGCATATTTAATGCCAACGACATCCGTCAGGCTTGGAAACTGCCGATGCTCGGCAAAGGCCTCAGTTGGAATTTGCTGCTGGACACTTCCGACAAGTTTACCGCTCACAAAAACGTTCGTTCGGGAGCAGTGGTGGAAATTCCGGCATGGAGCGTATTATTGTTTGAAATCAAAAAATAGGGGGAGAAGATTATGGATGAAAAACTGCAACAGTTGGCGGACCGTCTCGGCATTGCGACGGCTTATACCGATGTCGGATTAAAAACCGGCAGTCATCAGGTTGACGAAGACACGGTGCGATTTTTTGCCGGAGTGTTGGGCTTTAAGGCCGGTAATGCCGGTGAAGTGACACGTTCGTTGCGGGCGTTGGATAACCGCCGTTGGCAAAATGTTCTGGAGCCGGTGTATGTGGTTTTGCAGAATCGCAAGGTTTTTGATGCGGTGGTTTCGGAAGCGGAAGCCGAGGGTGATTTTACCCTGACGCTGACCAGTCGCCAGACCGGCGTTAAAAGCGATGTTTCCTTTGTTGTCCTCACTCTTCCCGAAAGTCGCGTTGTTGCTGGTAAAAAGTATCAAAAGTTGGAAATTGAGATCACTTCCGACGTTGAAATCGGTTACTATGATGCCGAGTTAACCACGACCGGGGGCACTTACGGCACCTTGCTTGCGGTTGCGCCCGAAAAATGTTACCGGTTGTCCGGCCTTGACGAAAAGAAACTATGGGGTTTCAGCGTTCAGTTGTATTCTTTGCGCAGCCACCGCAATTGGGGAATCGGCGATTTTACCGATCTTTACGATTTTGTCAGTATGTGCGGCCGTTGCGGCGCCGATATTATCGGATTGAATCCCGTTAACGTCCTCGGGCATTGTTTTCCCGAAGAGGCCAGCCCGTATTCATCGGTCAGCCGCCTGTTTCTAAATCCGATTTATATTGACGTCGAAAAAGTGCCGGAGTTTCGTTCTGAGGACCGTTACGCGGTTGAAGCGGAAATTGCCGAACTCAATGCCTCGGAGACAATCGAATATGGGCGGGTCTATCCTCTCAAGATTAAAGTTCTGAAAGTTTTATACCAACGTATGCTGCAAAATCCGGAAAGAATGCGCGAATTTGAAAAATTTTGCCGTTGCAAGGGCGAAAGTTTGGAAAATCTGGTTACTTTTCAAGCCTTGTACGAAGATAAATGGCAAACCCATTGGGGCGGCTGGCGCGCTTGGGAAAAAGAATTCCGCAAACCGGTAACAGCTGCAGTAAAAAAATACCGCAAAGAGCAGGCCGAACGCCTCGACTTTTTCAAATTTTTGCAATTTGAGGCCGAGCGTCAATTATGTGCGGTTTCGGCCCATGTTAAGGATGCGGGGTTGAAGATCGGCATTTACCGCGACCTGCCAGTCGGTGTCGGCCGTGACAGTGCCGAATTGTGGAGTGATGACGGATTGTATTTGCGCGAGAGCGGTGCCGGAGCGCCGCCGGATATCTTCTTCCCTACCGGACAAAAATGGAATCTTGGTGCTTTTAATCCGTTTGAGTTAAAGGCCCGTGCTTATCAGCCGTTTATCAAAATTATCCGCGCGGCGGCCGAAGGTGCGGGAGCGTTGCGTTTGGACCATGTGATGAGTCTGATGCGCCTGTTTGTGATACCCGAAGCCGCCGGGGCCGCCGGTACCTATATTATGTACAATTTCGAAGATATGCTGAACATTGTTGCGATCGAAAGTCACCTGAACCGTTGCATGATCGTCGGCGAAAGTATCGGTAATATTCCGGAAGGCTTTCTTGACAAGATTGCGGCTCGCGGCATTATGTCGATGAGCGTTTTATGGAGTGAGCGCTGGGACGCTGGTTGGGGTGATTTCAAGTCCCCATATCAGTACCCCGAAAATGTTGTGACTTCGGTCGGAACTCATGATATGGCGCCGCTTAAGATGTGGTGGTTTGGTTATGATATTGCCCTCTCGCGTCAGTTGGGAATTATCGGCAACGATCAGGAAATGGCTGATAATTATCATAAACGCGAAGCCGATCGTTGGAAATTGTTGAAAGCTTTGGATGAAAATCAGGTTTGGCCAGAAGACAACCGCCGTCACAGCGACTATCTGTTCGGTGAGGGGTATCCGGAAGGACTGGAAGAAGCGGTTCATCGTTTTATGGCCCGCAGTTGTTCGAAAATCTTTTTGGTTCAGCCTGAAGACGTTTTCCAGGTTGACAAATTGCAAAATCTGCCGGGAACCGACCGTGACAAGCATCCCAACTGGCGCCGCAAACTGCCGGTAAATCTCGAGGATATGGAGAATTCATTGTCCTATTATCGTAATATTGCCGCAATTAAAAAAGAAAGATAACTGTTAAAAAACAAAATGATCTCTTATAAAAAATTCCCCGATTTTCGGGGGATTTTTTTGTATTTCTTAAAAAATGTATCAAAAAAAGGATCATTTTTTTGATACAGGCAAATTGTACAACAAAGAAGAATGAAGATCAAGAAGATTGTGAAAATATCAATAGCTTAGGAGAAAGGATCAAAAGAAGCAAAATGTATCAAAAAAATGATCGTTTAACGATTATAATTTAAAATTGAGGAATAAGATGAGAAACACAAGACTATCGGCGGCGGTTCTGCTGCTGTCCGCCACTTTTCTGACTGACCCGGCTGTAGGACAGGTCTATACGCCGACTCTGGGTAACAACAGCGCTTTTACAATCAATCAGATTTCTGAAACTGATTATGACAAAGCCAATCCGGAAATGTTTGTCGGTTATCGGTTGGACAGTGAGGGAAAACCGGTAAAAGATTTTTATCGTATCAATTTGCGCCGTGACAAAATCTATACGGTCGAATACAAAGACAAAGTAAATACACGAGAAGAGACCGGGGCTGAATTTGCATTCAACGGCGGCGCTTTTTCATATGATGATATCAAAAGAGGCGTAAGCATTGTTGAAACTCTTTTCCGCAATAATGTAACAAATATACAATTGACCGGTACGGAAACGAAAAACAATACGGTTACGATCAGAGGCGGCGCATTCTATAACGAAGGATCAATAGAGAATTTGCAGGCCGATTTTATCGGTAATACGGCTCATGCTAAAATTGTTATTCCGAAACAAAGTGACGGAGCTGCCGAAGTCTATGGAGGAGCTGTTTACAATAGCGGATATATTAAAAATATAGAAGGTGACTTTATCAATAATAATGTCAGCGCCAGTCTTACCTTTTTAGGCGGCGGCAGTGGTCATACGCCGTCGGAAGGAGGTGCCGTTTATAATGAAGGCTGGATAGACAACATTAAAGGTGATTTTATAAATAATCAGGCCGGTTGGAACGGTGGTGCAATTACGGTTGAACAAGAAAGCCAAATTGAGAGAATTGAAGGCAATTTTATCAATAACAAGACTTCCGGCATGAACAGTTATGGTGGCGCTATTGCCGTTAAAGGAGAAGTTAACGAAATCCATGGCAACTTCGTTAACAACATGACGACCGTCGACGGCGGTGCAATCGGAATTATGAATAACGGCAGCAACAATGGTGAAGTCGGAAAAATTAGCGGGAATTTTGTCAGCAATGGGGTAAAAGGTGACATGGCTTATTTGCGGGGAGGAGCAGTTTCCATTCGCCATGGGGGCACATCTCCGGTTATTGATGCCGATTTTATCAATAATTATGCCGTTAATACCCGGGTGCTTTCAGGTTATGATCTTCAGGCACGTGTTGTTGCGACCGGCGGTGCGATAGATACATATGCTGATACAACCTTTGTTGCGGATAATGTTCATCACATTTTCAGCGGTAATTATACACTTGACAAATATGGTAAAGAATACAATGCATTGTTTGTCAATTCACGTTCGGCACCAACCATAAGTTTTCATGCCGTGCAAAACGGACAATGGATTATTAATGACAGTATTAAAGGGGGAGATAACCGCGTCAGTACCATTCAATACCCCTATCAATATAATCTGTCATTTAGCGGAGACGGCAGCGGAACGGTATGGATTAATAATGATATTATTAACGCCGGCAATATCAAAGTTGAGGACACGACCCTTCGCTTTGGCGCATATCAGCATGATGACCGGACGGCCACAAACTGGGACGGTCATGGCCGGATTGTCAACGGCGTTGACGGGCGTGATCCGGTAACTTCGCTGTCACTGCTGAAATCAAATTTGGATTTGTTTAATCACTATCAGGATACGATAGAGCTGAAAGATTATCTTGCAGCGAGCAGCTTTTTGCATATTGACGTTGATGTCGAGAACTTGACGGCTGATACGCTAAAGGTTAACGGCGATGTGTCAGGAGCGACCAAACTGATTCTTTATCCGACCTCCAATAAGGATATCCGCGGCCGGTCAATTGTATTTGCAACGTCACAGGGTGATGCAACCGGTGACAAGTTCTCATTTGTTGTCTCGCGTGTTTATACCAGTCCATATATGTTTGATGTTGTTTATCATCAGCTTGGAGAAGGGGAGAATCAATGGTCGTTGGTGATGAACAACGAGATTAATCCGGATGCGGATGCAAAACCTGATGTCCCGGATGTACCAACTCCTCCGACTCCAAATATCCCGACCACTGACAACCGCAAAGTAGCGCCGGAAGTGATTGCCTATCAGGCACTGCCGGTGGCAGCACTGGAAC
>UQCS01000012.1 GCA_900539605.1 uncultured Azospirillum sp.
TCAAGGGGATCACCCGCGCCAGCTTCGACAACAAGGTCTCGGTTACTCTCAACAACACGTTCAACAATGTCGACAGTATGATCGAGGTTGGCAGTTTTCATCTCGGAGAATGCCGAACCGAACTCCTTTACGAAGCAGCGGGCAATCGTCGTCAGGATTTTGTGACGATTACCGATTCTGTTTTGACGTACAAGGTGACGTTTGACGTTTTTTCGTTTTCGTATGATCTCTATCATGAGATAGGTACCTATGATGACGGAATTACACGACAGACGATGCCTTATCACCCGATCAGAAATATCCGCGACAACGGTTATACCCTGACGGATCTTGATTTTGTAAAGGAAGACAGTGAAAAGGGCGGACAGGTCGTCTATCTGCGCAAGCAGTTTGATCATTCGATCTCGCTTGATTTCAACGGGCAGACTTATACTCTGACCGCCAAAATCGAACTGAGGCTTTATGCGGGAGTTCATCCGGCAATTGTCTCAAGCGAAATCATCAACAGCGGTATCAGTAACGTCGAACACAATTTGTGGACCAGCCGATACACCAGCTGGGTTGAGGTCAAACACCGCTATTCGGATGGCAGCACCGGCAATAAAACTTATAAAGTTGAAGATATGTGGGCAGAAATTGACGCAGATATCGAAAAATATAAGGAATTGCCCGATGCGAACCTCAAACTGACCAGCGCCGGTTTTGCGGATACGTTTGTCCGTGATACGGTCGGTATGCCCGAACGGATAGTTATCTGCAAAATCAGCCGCCGGTATGAGGTAAAATACAACTACTTCACACTGAGCTATCCGGTGAGCGAATACGAAGCATATTATGACGATGGTTTGACAAGGTTTGAAATGCCGTCGCTGAAATATGCAAATGTCCGTGAAGAGCACGAGCTTCGTTACATCGGCGAATATAAGGGTGATGAACGAGATTACTTGGAATACTATTTTACGCAAAAAGTGCTTGCCTCTTTGGGTGAAGCATCTCACGAGGCTTCTAAAGAATTTCAGGTGATCGTCTCCGAAGACTAGTCCGGTTGTTGAATCAAAAAATGCCGCCCCTTAAAAAGGGCGGTGTTTTTTTGTAACATTTTGTAACAAGATGTTAAGAGATTTTTGAGAAAAAACATGCTATATATGCGCACAGATTACGTTTTTTCAACTAAATACGAGGATTTTTTAGCATGGCTAAAATTAAAGTTGCCGTTATCGGCGCCGGAATGATGGGTAAAAACCACCTGAAAACTTACAAATCACTGCCAAATGTCGAATTAGTAGGCGTTTATGACATTTTTCCGGAAGCCGCACAAAAAGCTGCCGAAATGTTCGGAATCAAAGCTTTTGCCAGTATGGAAGAAGTTGCCAAGAAGGTTGACGCCGTCAGTGTTGTCACCACTTCGGTCACTCATGCCGACGTCGGTGAATTTTTCCTCAACAAAGGAATTCACTGTATGATGGAAAAACCGCTGGCAACCTCTGAAGAAGGTTGTTTGCGCCTGATCAATGCCGCTAAGAAAAACAACGTCACCTTGTTGGTGGGGCATATCGAAAGATTTAATCCGGCAGTGGAACAAATGGGCAAAATCCTTTCCGACACGTCCAAAATCCGTTCGCTGACCGCACAGAGAATGTCAGCAGCCTCAGGGCGCATTACCGATGTTGACGTGGCTATGGATCTGATGATTCATGACGTGGAAGTTATTCAGTCGCTGGTACGCTCTCCGGTGATTAACGTTCAGGCCGCTGCGGTCAAAACCTCCGATCATCCGGAAGGAAAAGACTATATTACCGCGGTGTTGGAATTTGCCAACGGCGTTACCGCCAACATCACCGCCAGCCGCATCACTCAGGCCCGGGTTCGCACTTTGACGGTTACCACCGATACCAACTATATTGATATGGATTTCATCGGCCAGAGCATAAACGTTCATTCTCAGGGACGGATGCCGTATGTCAATCAGGAAAATATTCCCGAATGGATGAACTACGGTCTTAAAGGCAGTGTCGAACAATTGTTTATTCCAAGCAATCAGCCTCTGACCGCCGAACTGAATCACTTTATCAGCTGCATCAACGGTGAAGCAACCCCGCGTATCAGCGGTGAAAATGCGCTGGACGCCTTAAAAGTCATCTGGGCGGTCGAAGACAAACTTGGTCTGCTGGTCCAAGGTGATAACAGCGTTAAAGTCAAGTCATCTGCCGCTGCCTAAGTCTGATGGTGCAACGCTACAAGATTGTGGTCGAATATGACGGCACTGATCTGCTCGGCTGGCAAAAACAGCTTGACGGATCAAGTGTGCAGGAATTTCTGGAAAAGGCAATCGACGCTTTCGCTCAGGAAAAAGTTGAAGTTTACGGCGCCGGCCGCACCGACGCCGGTGTTCATGCTTTGGCTCAGGTCGCCCATTTTGACCTCAATCGCGAAGTTGACCCGTTTCGTTTACGCGAGGCGATGAACGCCCATCTCCGCAATATGGAAGCGCCGGTTGCGGTGGTGGAAGCTGCTGTGACAGATAACAAATTTCATGCCCGATACTCCGCTACCGGACGCGCTTATCTTTATAAAATCACCAACCGCCGTGCTCCCTTGATTTTGGAAAAAAACCGCAGCTGGCCGGTTGTGGTGCCGCTTGACGTTGATAAAATGCGCCAAGGCGCTGAGTTTCTGCTCGGCCATCACGATTTTACATCTTTCCGCGCCGTCAAATGTCAGGCCAAATCACCGCTGAAGACACTGGACCGTCTTGATATTCACCGCAACGGCGAAAACATTTTTTTTGAGGTGGAAGCGCGCTCGTTCCTACACCATCAGGTGCGCAACATGGTGGGTACGCTCAAAATGATCGGCGACGGTCATCTGCAGCCCGAAGCGATAAAAGATATTCTCGAAGCCCGCGACCGCCGCGCCGCCGGCCCCACCGCGCCCGCATGCGGTCTCTATTTAAGCAAAATTATGTATTAAACTTTAAGCAAAAATACAGTTGTTTTTTTTACATCCTCCGTTATACTTTTCGTTATAGACTTTTCCAAAAGGGAGACAATGTGCGATGGCACACATTATTAAAGTATGTATGGGCAGCTCCTGCTTTGCCCGGGGAAACGCCAAAAACCTCCAGCTGATTCAAAATTTTCTGGAACAAAACAACATTGAAGCCGAAATTGAGCTGACCGGCCTGCGCTGCTGCAACCAATGCTCAATCGGCCCCAACATTACCATAGACGATGCCGAGTATCATTATATAGACAGCGGTTCACTGCTGGATATTCTGGAAAAAAAATTTCTCAAGTAACTGCTTTCTTAGGACAATGCGATGTCTGACCGCGAATACCCCTTATATACAATAAAAAACAACTGCATGGATTGTTACAAATGTGTACGCCGCTGCCCGGTCAAAGCGATTAAGATCGAAGACAGCAGCGCTCAGATCGTTCCCGATTTGTGCATCGCTTGCGGCACCTGCTACCGGGTTTGTCCGGCCAAAGCCAAACAACCGCGCAACGATTTGATCCGTGCCCGTCATCTCATCGATTCGGGCAAAGACGTTTATGTATCGCTGGCACCGTCATGGATTACCGAATTTGAGGGGTTGCCGGCCGAAAAAATGATTGCGGCGCTGCGTCGGCTCGGCTTCCGCGGCGTGGGCGAAACGGCTGCCGGCGCCGAAGAAGTCTCATCAAATATTGCCAAACTGCTGGAACAAAAAGAATCGGGACTGATGATCTCAACCGCCTGTCCTTCGGTGGTGGAATATATCAAAAAATATTTGCCGGAAATGACACCTTTTCTGACCCCGCTTTCTTCTCCGCTGCTGGCGCATTGCCGAATGTTGAAAGACCAGCTGGGACCGGAGATCGAAGTAGTGTTTGTCGGCCCCTGCATTGCCAAAAAGCTCGAAGCTGACGCTCATCCGGATCTTTTAAGCCTGAGTCTCAGTTTTGCCGACATCCGCCAATGGTTTAAAGACGCCGGGATTGTCCCCGAAGAAATCCGTACCAGCGTTTACGACCGGTTCACAATGATTAAGGCACAGGAAGGCACGGCCTACCCGATTGAAGGCGGCATGATTGAAACTCTTAAGCCCTATTCATCGGCGCAAAAAACCTATATGATGCAAATTTCGGGGATCCAGAACATCAAACGCGAGTTGGCCGAACTCAACGCCGCCGACACCGACCGTCCGGTGTTTGTCGAATGTTTGGCCTGTCACGGCGGCTGCGTTTCCGGCCCTTGCATTACCAACCGCAAACCCGGTTTTAGCAAACGGATTGATATCCTCAAACAAAGTGCTTTTACCGACCTGGCCGGAAAAAGAACGCCGCAAGCCGACATTGTCCAGCAATACGGCAGTCAGCTGACACCAGCACACGAATTTACGGAAACCGAAATCCGCAAAGCTTTGACCGTGATCGGCAAATACGGAGTCGAAGATGAATTAAACTGCGGCGGCTGCGGTTATGACACCTGCCGCAATTTTGCCAAAGCGATGCTGTCCGGCAAAGCGGAACCGGAAATGTGTGTTTCCAACATGAAACAACAGGCCCAGCGCAAGGCTAACGCCCTGCTCCGCTGCATTCCGTCACCGATTGTGATCGCCGACAGCGATCTTGGTATTATCGAATACAATGACAAGTTTGTCGAAACTTTCTGGTCCGAGGAAGAACACGGCGAAATTTACGATCGTAACAATCTGCACGGCGCCAACCTGCGCGACTTCATCGGTTTTACCAACCTGTTTGCCGCTTCGCTGGATTTGGAACAGGATATCCGCCGCGAGCATATCCGCTTTAACGACCGTCTGTTCGACGTCGTGGTCTTTAATATCGACAAGAAACAGATCGTCGGCGGCATTATCCAAGACGTTACCAAAATGGAAATGAAAAAAGAACGTATTGCCGCCAAAGCCAAAGACGTGATTAAAAAGAATCTGGCCACCGTTCAGCAGATTGCCTGCACTCTCGGCGAACATATGGCCGAGACCGAGATCCTGCTGCGTTCGATTGCCGAAGACTATGCCGGCGGCGAATCGGAAAGCAGCGTCGAAAAGCCGATCAAATCGTACGGGGACAAACAATGAACAATTCCCTGTTTATCGACATCGGCGCTTATCAAAAGCAAAAAGACGGCGAAGACTGTTTCGGCGATACCATTTATTCGAAAAAAATCCCGGAAGAACGCCGGGTGATCAGTGTGCTTTCCGATGGTCTCGGCAGCGGCGTCAAAGCCAACATTCTGTCATCGATGACCACCCGGATGGCAATGAAATTTATGGAAGATAACACCGATTTGCTGCGTTCTTCCGAGATTATGATGGATGCGCTGCCGATCTGTCAGATCCGCAAGATCAGCTATGCAACTTTTTCGATCGTCGACAGTGAGCTGGAAGGCAAAACCCGTATTTTCGAAATGGATAACCCGCGTTATATTTTCATTCGCGGCAACAAACAACTGGCAATTAAAGGACGTGAGTTCTCCTCGCCAAAATGGAAAGAACGCACCATCGGCGTTTCGCAAATCACCACACAGCCCGAAGACCGGATTATTCTGATGTCGGACGGGGTTACCCAAGCCGGACTCGGCAACAAGAAATATCCCCTCGGCTGGGGACGACAGGGTTGTATTGACTTTGTTTTGAAAGAAATTGAAAAAGATCCTTACATGTCTTCGCAAACTCTGGCGCAAAAAATTGTCGAAGAAGCATTGACCAAAGAAATCGATCATAAAGCCGGCGATGATATCAGCTGCGTCTGTATCTATTTTCGGACCCCGCGTAAGCTGCTGGTACTGACCGGCCCGCCGTTTGACGAAGACAAAGACCGTGAATTTGCCGAGTTGGTTTCAACTTATGACGGCAAAATCGCCATTTGCGGCGGCACCACCGCCAACATTATTGAACGTGAATTATGCCTGAAATGCGAGATTGACAAAACCAGTTTTGACGTTAATATTCCGATGGCTTCTCTGATGGAAGGAATCGATTTGGTAACGGAAGGCATTTTAACCTTGACCGACGTGTATCGTATGTTAAAAGAGGGTATTGACAGAAAGCCCAACGTCGCCTCGGTTCGACTGGTCAATCTGCTGCTCGGCAGCGACCGCATCGATTTTGTGGTCGGCACCAAAATCAATGTTGCCCATCAGGATCCGAGCCTGCCGATGGAACTTGAGATAAGACGCAACATTGTCAAAAAGATTTTCAGGCTGCTGCAAAGCCAGTACCTGAAAGAAATTTCGGTCAGATACTTATAGTAAAGGAACATATTATGGAAAAAATCAGAGTAAAAATCTGCTGCGGAACCTCCTGCTTTGTAATGGGTGCAGCCCAAATCCAGGTTCTCGAATTTGCCCCTCCGGCCGATATTGCCGACAAAATCGTGATTGAAGAAGCCCGTTGCATGAACTATTGCAAAAATACCACCGCCAAATATAACCGCGGACCGTTTGTGCTGGTTAACGACGAACTGGTCGAAGAAGCCAATTTTGAAAAAGTTGTAAACAAAATCAGAGAAAAATTGAATCAGGAAGACTAATGCTAATACCCAAGAATAATGCCAATCAGATGCGTACCCGCATCCTGATCAAAATTGTTGAGAAATTTTTGCAGGGCCGTTTTGCCGAAGCCGACCGTATTCCGCTGGAGCTGCGTCCCAAGGGCGGCGACATCAGCCGTTGCTGCATTTACAAAGACCGCGCGATCTTAAAATATCGCTGCATGGCCAGCATGGGTTTTGCCCCCGAAGACGAAACTGATGAACTGACCAGCCTGAAGGAATACGGCGAACGCGCGTTGGAGCGCACTGAACACGCCGTTAACAAACTGTCGGTAATTACCGACGCCTGTTCGGGTTGTATCCGTTCCCGCTATTTGGTAACCGACGCCTGCCGCGGTTGCTTTGCACAACCTTGTCAGGTCAATTGCCCCAAACAGGCAATTACAATCGTTAACGGGCGTTCGACGATTGATCCCGACAAATGCATCTCTTGCGGCCGTTGTCAGGACGTTTGCCCTTACCATGCCGTGATTCGGGTGCCAATTCCCTGCGAAGAAGCCTGTCCGGTCGGCGCGATTACCAAAGACGAAGCCGGCAAAGAACATATCGATCCCGAAAAATGCATCTTGTGCGGCAAATGCCTGCAATCATGCCCGTTCGGCGCCATTGTCGAAATGTCGCAAATGGTCGATGTGCTGAAACTGTTGGCCGATGAAAACAAAAAGGTGGTCGCCATGTTGGCGCCGGCAGTAGTCGGACAATTTCCCGGCACCATTAACAATTTGGTCGGCGCATTGAAAAAAATCGGCTTTACCGATGTGGTTGAAGTGGCGATCGGCGCTGATATTACCACCCAAAAAGAAGCGGCCGAATTTATCGAAAAAATGGAAAACGGCGAAAAACTGATGACGACTTCGTGCTGTCCGGCTTATTATAAGGCGGCCGAAGTTCATATTCCGGAAATCAAGCCGTTTGTTTCCCACACGCGCACCCCGATGTACTACACGGCCGAATTGCTGAAGCAGGAACATCCCGAATGTGTGGCGGTGTTTGTCGGTCCCTGCCTGGCCAAACGTTTTGAGGCCGAACGCGATCCCAACGTCGATTATGTGCTGACGTTTGAAGAAATCGGCGCTATGCTGGTAGCGGGCGGCATTAATGTTGCCGACTGCGAACCGGAAGAATTTACCAAGATTTCCTGTGCCCAGGGACGTCGTTTTCCGATCAGTGGCGGGGTTGCCGGTGCAGTTGCTTCGCTGGTCGAAGGCAGAGCCGAATTCAAACCGACCGCAATCAACGGTCTGAACAAAGCCAGCATCAAACTGCTGAAGCAATATGCCGCCAAAGGTTGCGACGCCAACATGGTTGAAGTGATGTGTTGCGAAGGCGGTTGTGTTGCCGGCCCGGGCTGTATTGCACTGGCCAAAAAATCGACGATCATGGTTGAAAACTATGTTAAAACCGCGCCGGACCTCAAGGATCGGAAACAAGACTGATTTTTCAGCCGGGCCTCCTTTGGGAGGCCTTTTCATTAACAATATAAAAAATCCGGGAAAAACCCGGATTTTTTCGATCACATAAGTTTTCGCCTAATTAGCCGAATCGTTAGCCGCCTGCCGACGCGCCGCGTACAATGCCGCGAAATCAATCGGATTCAGCATAAACGGCGGCAAGCCGCCTTCGGTCAGGCATTGGGTAACCACATTGCGGGCAAACGGAAAAATCAGCCGCGGCAATTCGATCATCAGGACCGGTTCCAAATGTTCGGCCGGAACGTTGACTTCGGCAAAAGCAGCGTAAGTCAGTTCCAAAATAAACAATGTTTTATCTTCCACCTTGCCATTCATGCTTATGGAAAGTTGAGAGGTATAAGTGTTGTTCCCTTTCGGTTCGGACTTAACATCGACATGAACGTCAATCTTGGGGGCGGATTTGATTTCTCCGAAGATTTCCGGCGCATGGGGAATTTCCAGCGATAAATCCTTAATATACTGGCTGCTGATCGCGATGGCGCCGATTTGTTTATTTTGGGATTGTTCTTCCATTTATGTTTCTCCTGCAATGGCAATTGTAAAATTTTTAAACGGGGTTATTTTATAATAAATAATCGTAACGGTCAATATTTCCGGTTGATAATATCCGTGTTTACGCCTATATTATGTAATAATTTAATTGATGTTTTACAGAGGAAGAGATGGCTGCATATCTGGATATTATAATTTTATTGTTCGTGGTCGTGGTCGTATTTGTCAAACTGCGCGGCCTGCTCGGCACCCGCCCCGAAAACGAGACCGAAATCAGCAAAGAAAGCGCGGCCAAAATCTTTGACATTCTGATGCAGGAGCATAACAAAAACCAACCGCAGCCGACAATGGCAGGCGGCGAACTGAAAGCTGACGAAAGCGACCTCAGCGAACAGGAAAAAACACTGTACCGCATTCCCGGCTTTAACCGTGATAAATTTATCAGCGGCGCTAAAAAAGCTTTTGAAATCATTGTGACTTCTTTTGCCAAAGGCGATATCGAAACCTTGGAAACGCTGGTCGGCAAAAGCCTGCTTAAAAAATTCAAAGAAGTCATCTCAAGCCGCAAGGAAGAAGGCATCAGTGCCGAAACCGATTTTATCGGTTTTAACGAAGCGGTGATTACCGACGCCAAAATAACCAAAAGCAACCTCGCCAAAATCAGCGTCAAATTTGTTTCCGAACAAGTTAACATTTTGCGCAACAGACAAGGCGAAGTCATGGAAGGGGACGAAAATTTCATCCAGTCGATTACCGACATCTGGACTTTTGAACGCAGCCTCAATTCCACAAGCCCAAACTGGTTGCTGGTCTCGACGAAAAAATAAGCCGATGAAAAAAACTGCTCTTGTTTTTATGGTCGTTTTCCTTCTTGCCGGCTGCCCAAGTCGGCAGGAAAAACAGCCGTTGCCGGCGGAACGGACGGCAGCGGAAAAAGTGGAACTGACGCCGGTCTCCTTCCATGAACTGGAAAACTGGCAAGACGATGATCTTACCCAATTCGTTGAGGTTTTTGCCGCCACCTGTGCCAAAATCCGGCAACTTAAAACCCCCTATCTCGCCGACAGCCAAATTAAAATAAAAACAGCCGACTATCAGGAAATCTGCCGCCGTTTTGACGAAGAAGGAATCGGCAACGGACAGGAGCTGCGCATTTTTTTCGAAACTTATTTTACGCCTTATCTGGTGCAGGGAAACGGCAATGCCGACGGAAAATTTACCTCTTATTACGAAGCGGAAATTCGGGCTTCGCGGCAACGACACGGTAAGTATCGTTACCCGGTTTACGGCAAACCGCACAACCTGATTGAAATCAATTTGCGCGACTTTGATCCCGATTTGCCGGACGCCCGGCTGGTCGGCCGGATCAGCGGGCAAAAGATGCTTCCTTATTACACCCGCGCCGATATTGAGAAAGCGCCGTTTAACGCCCCGGTTTTATTGTGGGGAGACAGCGCCGTCGACATTCATATTATGCAAATTCAAGGGTCGGCGATTGCCCGACTCGATGACGGCAGCCAGGTGAGAATCGGCTACGCCGACAACAACGGACGCCGTTTTAAGGGAATCGGCGGCATCCTGCTCGGTAAAGGTCTGCTGGAAGCAGGCAAGACGGATATGATGAGCATAAAAAAATGGTTGGAAGAGAATCCACAACAGGCAACCGCAATTATGCAGGAAAACGAACGTTATATTTTTCACCGCTTTATAACAACATCGGGTCCGGTCGGGGCTTTTGGCATTCCGTTAACCGCCGGCCGGAGCCTGGCGGTAGACCGCCGTTATATTCCGCTTGGCGCCATATTATGGCTCAGCACGACAACCCCCGACCACCAGCCGCTTAACAAAATGGTGGCGGCACAGGATATCGGAAGCGCAATTAAAGGTGCGGTTCGCGGTGACTATTTCTGGGGCAGCGGCGGCGACGAGATTCTGAATTCGGCCGGACGGATGAATTCGAGCGGTCATTACTACATTTTTCTTCCCCGGGAGAACAACAACGATGAATAATGCCGACGATTCTGACTGGCAGGAACTGATAAAAGACGTGCAGCCGTTGCCGAAACCGAAAACGGTAGAGAAAAACACCAAAATAACGCTTAGAGTCACACCCAAAATCAGCCCGGACCGGGTTTACGGGGGAGAGCGCCTCTCGGATCTGATTCCCGGAAAAACTGACAACATCGACAACAACACCGCGCGGCGGTTTAAAAAAGGCGAATTCAAAACCGAGGCCGAACTGGATCTGCACGGTTATACCGAAACCAAAGCTTTTGAAGCCGTCTGCAGTTTTATCAAAAAATCTTACCTGCAACAACGCCGTTGCATTGCCATCATCACCGGAAAAGGGTTACATCAGAATGACGAAGACGATATTTTTGCCAGCCGCGGCGTTCTCAAAGAACGCGTGCCACAATGGCTGAATTTGCCCGATATCCGTCCGTTGATTCTGGCGATTTTTCATCCACAGCATACAGAAGGCGGTTCGGGGGTGATTCGGATCTTATTGCGCCGGCAGCGCTGTCGCTGACGCAATGTTTGGGAACAAAACCCCAACCGTCAGAATACACCTCAGGAAAATTTAGCCAGCAAGGCCTGATATGCAGTCGTCAGTTGTTTGAACTTTTCTTCGGCTTCCTGCTTGTCCTCCTGATGCAAGTCAGGGTGGTACTTTTTTACCAACTTTTTATATTGCTTTTTGATCAGCGCCAGCGAAATGTTATCGGCACTCAATTCCATAATCTTTAAAAACTGCCGTTCCTGCTCGTTAAAAAAGATCTCTTCCCGCGACGGCATATGACCGGCATATTCGCCGAAAAATTCAAAATCATCCTTCAGTTTGTAGCCGAACTGATAGTTGACTTTTGAGCGGAAGCCTTTGAAATGCATGCGGCTGCGCGCTTTTTGCTCTTCTTCTGTTTCGGCCTGGTCATCCTCACTGTCATAATAATTCCACTCAGCGTTATAGGCCTGTACATGTTCAAGGCAAAACCAATAATAATCTTTCAGGTCCCTGTCCTTCGGTGCACGGTATTCTCCCGGTTTATTACAACCAGGAAACGAACATTTGCACGCCTTGCCGTCATTTTGTGGTGCGTAGTATTTTTTATTCCTTACATTTTTTATCATGTGTTGTTATTTTTTTTCATTTTTTAGTTGTGTTTATTTTCTATTAATAATATACTCCGGACAACAATTAATGGCAATAACATTATACCTGTTCTGATGACAAACCAACACAAAGAGCTTTTAATGACCAAATTAATTAACAGAGTGCTGTTCATCAATAACCGTCGTACCAGTATGCGTTTATGTGTAACCGAATGGAAACTTGTCGATGAAATTTGCAAAAACGAACATATTGCCCGCAATGACTTTATCGAACTGATCGAAAACAGCAATCGTTCGGGACTCGGGCTGACTTATTATACACGCCTGTTTGTGATGCTGTACTTTTACAATAAATCACCGCTGGGACAAATCAAAACCCGGCGCCACGGGATCGGCTGCCAATCTTATATCAGCGAAATTATTACCAAAATTTCGTCTTCCGACGCTGCCTGAATAAAAATCGTCCGGCGTCGCACAAATTCATTGAAAAAATCCGTAACCCTTTTATAATGGATAAAGTTTATGGATATTAATCAGCGTGGTGGAAAATTATGCCCGAACTGCCCGAAGTCGAAACCGTTAAAAACGGCATTGCAAAATTTATAGGCAATGCCGAAATTCTGCAGGTTACCATCCGTAACCGCAAGTTTCGCGAAACGATTCCGGAAGATTTTGCCGCTTCGGTCTGCGGGGCGCACATAAGCGGCTACCGGCGGCAAGGCAAATATATCGTTATTAAACTTGACAACGGCCGCAGCATTATCTGGCATCTGGGCATGAGCGGACGTATCAAAACCGCAGTCTCCGAACCAAACGAACAAAAACACGACCACGTGCTGATCAAGACTTCGGCCGGCTGGTTGATTTTTCACGATCCGCGCCGTTTCGGGATTCTTACGGTTTGCACAACCGGCCGGTTGGCAGAACATCCTTATTTTGCAAAGATGGGGCCGGATCCTTTTGACCCGCTTCTGACCGCGGATTATTTGTTTGAACAGTTGGAAAAACGCCGAACTTCGGTTAAACAGGCTCTGCTGGATCAGGAAATGATTGCCGGAATCGGCAATATTTACGCTTCCGAAATTCTGTTTCGGGCCGGAATTCTGCCCACCCGGCCGGCCGGGGAAATTTCCCGGCAGGAATGCGGTCCTCTTTTGGAAAGCATCCGTGAAATTTTGAAACAGGCAATTGCCAACGGCGGCTCCAGCCTCCACGACTACCACCGCCCGGACGGCAGTCTCGGTTATTTTCAAAATCTGCATTGTGTTTACAACAAGGCCGGAAAACCCTGTCCCGGCTGTACCTGTGCCGCCGGGCACGATGACCGCGGCATCCGCAAAATCGTTCAGGGCGGCCGCTCAACCTTTTATTGCCCGGTGAAACAAAAATGATGACACTATTTAAAAAAAATACATCTGTTCTGGTCAGGCTGCTGCCGGCCGTTGTCCTATGGCTGACTTTAACCGGCCCAACCGCCGCGGCCGAATTTGTTGACGGCATTGAAGACGTTCCGGTGATGAGCGGAATGCAGCAGGTACAGAGCAACAACATTTCTTTCGGCAATGATGAAATTCGTTTTGTCGAAGCTTATCTCAGCGGCAGAAAAGCAACCTTTTCCTCGGTTGCCGCCTTTTATGAAGAAACGCTGCCCCAACTCGGCTGGCATTTCATCAGCCGCCGAAACAGCAGTCTGCATTTCGAAAGAGACGCCGAGCGGCTTGACATTGTCCGCGAAAACAAATCACCGTTATTGGTAAGAATCACCCTCAAAAGTAAAGATTAGGAAAAAAAAATGAACAAAGACGTTACCTCCGAAATTAAAAACCAAACCGGAATCATCACCATCAACACCGCTGACGGGCTGAACGTGATCAACCAGATGATGCTGTCCGACATTGCCGAAACCATTACGGCGATGGATCTTAACGACGCCGTCAAGGCCATTGTCATCCGCGGCAGCGACAAGGCTTTTTCGACCGGAATCGATGTTAACGAGTTCGTCGAAAACATCAACGCCGCGGTGTTGGAAGAAATGTACGAGAACTTTGAAAAAATTGCCGACGTCAAAAAACCGGTTATTGCCGCCGTCAGCGGTTACGCTTTGGGAATCGGCTTTGAACTGGCGCTGGCCTGCGATATTATTTTCGCTTCCGAAAGCGCCTGCTTCGGCCACCCCGACCTCAGCCTCGGCACTATCCCCGGTTTTGGCGCCACCCAACGGCTGACCGGTGCGGTCGGCAAGGCCAAAACCATGGAAATGATTTTGACCGGACGGGCAATGAACGTACGCGAGGCGGAACGCTGCGGCATGGTGAGCCGAATCATTCCGTTGCGTTACCTGTTTGACGAAGCCCTGAACACCGCCGAAAGAATCGCGGCGCTGCCGGATCTGGCCATCAACACGTCCAAAGAACTTATTAAAACAGCTGTCAGCAACACCGATCTGGAAGAAGGGCTGGAGATCGAAAAACAAGTTTACAAGAACTCGATCGAATCAGACGAATTTCGCCAGAATCTGGTGAATATGGCAAAAAAATAGTAAAATCAGCAATTTTACTAAAAATTGTTGTTGACTAAAACGTGTCTCCGAGTTTATAAAGCATATCAGAAAAATAAATTTGTGATTAACTTATAATGTACAGGATAAAGTAAAATGGCCAATCATAAATCGGCAAAAACCAGAATTAACCGCAACAACAAGCGTAGCCTGATCAACGGTGCCCGCAAAAGCAGAGTCCGTACTTTTGTAAAAAAAGTAGAAGCTGCTATTGTTGCCAATGACAAAGAAACCGCAGCAGCCGCTTTCAAAACGGCAGAATCCGAACTGATGAGATCTGCTCGCAAAGGCGTTTTCCCGATGAACAAAGTATCGAGAACGGTTTCCCGCCTGTCGAAAAAAATTAAAGCTCTCTAATCGACTTTTAAGAGAATTCAGCTTTTACAACCACTTCTCCGGCTTCTTGCCGGAAAAGTGGTTTATTTCATTTAAAACTTATATTTTTCTAGGAATCCCGGCCGACTCTCGGAAAAACACCTGTCAAGAAATTTAATTACAATGTTCTGCAAATGTTCTATTGTTTTTTATTTTGTTCTGTGATTAATATTTAGTTAATTTATGAGTGGCGGCAACATCCTTTGCCAAAACCTTTCACCATAAGATTATTAAACTTGGTTCAACCTCATACTTAAAGAAAGAAGGATTTTTCAGAATGGCCGGAGAAGCGATAATGAATAATGATGATGCTGTTCGAAACGAGTGGGGACAAATATGCAGCCAGCTAAAAAACGAAGTCGGCGAAAAAGCTTTTGACAGTTGGCTGAAACCGTTGAGCGTCGGTTCTTTTGCCAACGGAATTATGAACATTTGCGTTCCGACCCGTTTTATGCGCAACTGGGTAATTACAAATTATTCCGACCGTATTCACAAAATCTGGGAAAAAAAGAATCCGACCATTAAAAGCATTAACTTTGTTGTTCAGGCAACTGAAGATCCGGCTATCGGCGTTCACAGTTCATCATGCCGTTCACTCCTCAAAAAAATAGCGACCAGTCCGGCACCGCAAAACATTTACCAACCGGGAACCGCCGTGCTGTCCGGAGAAACGTCAGAATACAGCAGTTTCGGCGAGTCGGGTCAATCACTCTCGGTTCCACTCAATCCGCAATATACTTTTGACAACTTTGTGGTCGGCAAAACCAACGAGTTTGCCTATGCGGCCGCCCGCAAAGTTGCCGAATCCGACAACATTCCTTTTAATCCGTTGTTTTTATATTCCGGCGTCGGGCTGGGAAAAACCCACCTGATGCATGCGATTGCCTGGCACATCAAACAACGCAGCCCCGAAAAAAACATTGTTTATCTTTCGGCCGAAAAATTCATGTACAAGTTTGTCCGGGCTTTGCGTTACAAAGATACGGCGGCATTTAAGGAACAATTCCGTTCGGTAGACGTCCTGATGGTTGACGACGTTCAGTTTATGGGCGGGAAAGACTCGACTCAGGAAGAGTTCTTTTATACTTTCAATTCATTGATTGAAGAAGGACGGCAGATCATTATTTCAGCCGACAAGTCCCCTTCCGATCTTGAAGGAATCGAATCGCGCCTGCGTTCACGGCTCGGCTGCGGTCTGGTAGCCGATATTCATCCGACAGACTTTGACTTGAGAATCGGCATTCTGCGCGACAAAGCCAGACAGTTTAACTGTGAGTTGCCGTATAAGGTCGCCGAATTTCTGGCACAAAAAATCACCACCAACATCCGCGAGCTGGAAGGCGCATTGAGACGGGTTGCCGCTCATGCCCAGTTGTTACCGGGAAAAGAAATTTCGCTGGAAACCACTCAGGAAGTGTTAAAAGATATGCTGCGTTCTTATGACCGGCGCACCACCATCGACGAAATTCAGAAGAAAGTGGCCGAATACTTTAACATCTCGGTCAAAGAAATGCAGTCATCGCGTCGTGCCCGCACGGTTGCCCGGCCGCGGCAGATCGCCATGTATCTGGCCAAACAGCTGACCTCACGCTCTTTACCGGAAATCGGTCGCAAATTCGACCGTGACCATACCACCGTCATGCACGCGGTACGCAAGGTGGAAGAGCTGATATCCGAAGATAACAGTTTGGCCGAAAACGTAGACAGTCTGCGCCGTTCGCTCGAAGCTTAAAACGGCAACCGGTTTACGACAACCGCCCGAAACAGAAAGTTTCAAAACATGGATGAACATACTGTCAAAGTCGGCGTCGGCACTTTGATTTTCGATCTGCGGAGGCAATTGCAGTTGGGACGACGCAAATCATCTCACGGCAACGGAACCTGGTGTCCGCCCGGCGGCCATCTTGAATTCGGCGAAAGCTTTGAACAGGCGGCAATCCGTAAAACCCAAGAAGAGACAGGTCTGGTGCTGCAACTGCAAAGTTTGCAAATTGTTGGAATAACCAACGATTTTTTTGCAGAATCGGAGCGTCATTATGTTACCATCATGATGAGGGCCGGCGGTTTTGAGGGCACGCCGCAACTGAAAGAACCGGACAAATTTGAGGAATGGCAATGGTTTTATCTTTCTGTGCTGCCGGAAAATCTGTTCCTTCCGGTACAAAATTTCTTCAAAAAACATTCGCCCGAAACTTTGATTTTAAAGTCAAAAAACCTGTTGACGACTCGTCTTTTTCATTTTTGCTTTGGCAATATTATGTTATCATTTTTTGCAGTAAAAAAGGCTGTCGTCTTTTAGTTGAAACAATTTATTCGGAATAAGACCATGAAATTTGTTATTGAACGTACAATTTTGTTAAAAACTCTCAACCATGTCCAAAGCATTGTCGAAAAAAGAAATACCATTCCGGTGCTTTCCAACGTGCGAATCGAAGCCCTCGGCGACGGTATCAGCTTTAAGGCAACCGATATGGATACCGAAATTACCGAAATTGTCGATGCCAAGATCACGGAAACCGGCGCCACTACCGCACCGGCGCATATGCTGTATGATATCGTACGCAAACTTGCCGACGGATCTGAAGTGGAAATTACTTTCCCCGATGACAAAGGACAGCTCAGCATTGCTTCAGGACGGTCGAAGTTTGCTTTGTCAACCATTGGGGTTGAAGACTTTCCGGTCATTTCCGGTGACAAACTGCCGGTTAATTTCAGCATGGCGCGCGAAGAACTGAAAGACGTGATCGACCGCACCCAGTTTGCGGTTTCGACCGAAGAGACTCGCTATTATCTGAACGGTTTGTATGTTCACGCCAAAAACGAAGGTGCAGCCAAGGTGCTGCGCGTGGTGGCCACTGACGGGCACCGTCTCGCCTGTGTCGAATCGCCGCTGCCGCAGGGCGCCGAAAAAATTGCCGGCGTCATTATCCCGCGCAAAACCATCAGCGAAGTGCGCAAGCTTTTAGACGACACCAAAGCCGAGAACATCGAAATTGCTCTTTCCGATAACAAAGTTCGCTTTACACTGGAAGAAGTGACCCTGACTTCAAAACTGATTGACGGTACCTATCCCGACTATGAACGGGTTATTCCGACCGACAATGACAAACTGATGGAAGTCAAGGTCAAAGAGCTGGCCAACGCCGTCGACCGTGTTTCGGTGGTTGCGGAAAGAACCCGCGCCATCAAGATGATCACCGGCGACGCCAAAATCGTCATTACCACCTCCAGCCCCGACCTCGGCAGCGCCTGGGAAGAACTGGAAGCCAAATATGATAACGAATCGCTTGAAATCGGCTACAATTTCAGGTATCTTTTAGATATACTGGCTGAAATTAAAGGAGAAAACGTCCAAATCAGTTTTTCCGACGCTTCGTCGCCGTCGGTCATTCATGACACTTCTGACGCCAGTGCGATTTATGTTTTAATGCCGATGAGGGTATAATTGTTGGACAGTCTGGCCAAAGACATCAAAGAAGTCGTTTCCTTAAAGTCAGGCGTTACCCGCCTGACTTTAACCGATTTCAGAAACTACGCTTTTCTGAGGATGAATCCCGGATTGCGGCCGATTATCATTACCGGTGAAAATGGCAGCGGCAAAACCAACATTCTTGAAGCGGTTTCTTTTCTGACCCCGGGCCGCGGCCTGCGCAGTGCCCGTTTGGCCGATATTAAGCGTTTTACGCCGGCCGTGATTGACGAACAGTACATGCCGGGCAATACCAGTTGGGCGGTTTCGGCGACGGTTGCTAAAAACGGCGAGGAATTTGAGATCGGCACCGCCGTGGAAAAAAGCCTACGTGAAAATGAAGAAGAAAGCCGCAGCTTTGATCGTCGCATTGTTAAAATCAACGGACAGAAAGGTGCTTCTCAGACGGAACTCGGACAATACATTTCCGCCATCTGGCTGACACCGCAAATGGATCGGCTGTTTCGCGGCGGTTCGCAGCCGCGGCGGAGTTTTCTTGACCGGCTGGTATATGCTTTTGATGTTGAACACGCCAAAAGGACTTCCTCCTTTGAGCATTTGTATAAGCAATGGTATCAGTTGATCAAGAGTTCTAACGGTCATGCGGATGTTAACTGGCTGAGCAGTCTTGAAGAAAGCATGTCTGCACTCGGCGTAGCGATTGCCGCCGCCCGACGCGAACAGATTGCACGTCTCAACCGTTTTATCGAAAGTGCACCCGACGATATTTTTCCCGACGTTCAGCTTGAACTTGACGGAACAATAGAACAAATGCTGGATACTTTGCCGGCGATTGAAGTAGAAGATTATTATTGTCACAAACTGGCAAACGAACGTAAAAACATTCTTTACAATGACAGCATCGACGGCGTTAACCGCAGCGATTTCAAAGTTTATTACAAAAAGAAAAGAATGCCGGCTGAATTATGTTCGACCGGAGAACAAAAGTCGCTTCTCATCAGCATTATTTTAGCGCAAACCAAATGCCAAATTCTCAGCCAGGGCTTTGCACCGGTGCTGTTGCTGGACGAAGTGGCGGCCCATCTTGACGACAGCAAGCGTGAAGCTCTGCTGTCCAAAATCCGCGAACTGGATCTTCAGGCGTGGATTACCGCAACCAACCCCGAACTGTTTACTTCTTTAGGAAGCGAAGCAGAATTTTGGGAGATTAAAAACAACACGGTTATGTGCAAATGACTAGACTTAATCCTATTTATGTTTTTTTGGCAATTTTGGCCGGTGCAGCCGTATTTGTAGCTTATGATGCCAAATACAATTACGTTGACTGGCGTACCGCTAATCGTAGCAGCGCCGGAATAGCTCCTAATCCGCGGCAGGAAAAACGGGCGGTGGTTCAGGTATATACAGCCCGCACTTATAACTGGCGGGGTTATTTTGCAGTACATCCGTGGATTGCGGTTAAAAAGAAGAATCAGAATTTTTATATCGTCTATCAGGTAACAGCATGGAATTTGCGCAACGGACATAGCACGGTTTCGGCTGAAAAAGATTTGCCTGACCGTTATTGGTACGGAAACCGTCCCCGGCTTTTGCAGAGTCTGATCGGTGAAGCTGCCGAAAAAGCGATTCCGGCTATTGAAAAAGCTGCCGCGACCTACCCGTATGCCGACCGATACAAACTTTGGCCGGGACCGAACAGCAATTCTTTTGTTGCTTATGTTCTGCGTCAGGTTCCCGAACTGACGGCTGAACTGCCACCAACAGCAATCGGTAAAGACTTCCTCGGTTATACCGTCTTTCACGCCCCGACCCCGAGCGGAACCGGCTATCAGGTTTCGATCCTCGGCGCCGTATCGCTGACCGTCGGCATAAAAGAAGGAATCGAATTGGGAATTCTCGGGCTTTCGTTCGGGCTTGATTTATACCCTCCGGCCATAAAACTGCCGATCATCGGCAGAATCGGCTTCCCCGACTTTTAACCTTATGGACAGTTCGTTTTTAGTACGCTACACAACAAAAACCTTGATTTTTTATAAGGACAACTATACTATTTATCTATTATAAAAAGGATGTTTTCTGCCGGTCAGCTATTCAAAGCTTCTTTTGTGTAAGAAAATGTTCTTCTTACGCAAAAGGACTAACTAATATGAAAAAATTTTTATCTTGTACGGTTGTTCCTCCGCGCTGTTATTATGTGTTCGGAATTGCAACCGCCTGTCTCCTCCCGGCCCTGACCGCCGAAGCTTATGATTTCGATTCTTATATGCCGACGCTGGATCGTCGTCATGATTTGCCTGCAACTTCAACCGACTACTCGCCGATTGACAGCAGCTATAGTCTGAAATTCAACCCGGGCACCACAGACGATTACGATTTTATCTCCTACGACACCGATAAGGACAATAACATCATTCCAGTTTACTATAAATAGCTATGACGGCGGCAATACCGATGCGGCCAAACTTTCCCGCATCAACACAGACCAAGAGGGAAAAGCGGTTACCGGTTACTTTCACAACCTTTCCACCAACAGTTATCAACAACCGGCAGCAATCTATAATATACAAGATCGTAAAATCGGCGTGATTACGGCTGATTTCATTAACAACACAACCAGCGCAACAAACTGGAACGCTTTTGGCGGCGCGATTACCAACTCCGGCACCATCGGAACCATCGACGGCATTTTTATTAACAACTCCGTTAACGGATCTTCGGCTGCCCGAGCCGATGCCATTTACATTTCGACCACCAAGTATGAAAACGGTGACCTGGTAAACGACGATATTCCGGAAGTTCCACTGATCAAAGGCACATTTATCGGCAACCATGCCGACAGCTACAGTTCAGCTTACGGTGGCGCTATTTCAAACAGCGCTGCAAACGGCATTACGCCGGATATTCACGCTGATTTTATCGGCAATTACGTGGTTTCTTCCTCTTCGGCACGCGGCGGCGCCATTGATGCTCTAACCGGTTTGAACACTGTGACCGGAAACTTTATCGGCAATTATGCCCAAAGCCCGTCCGGCAACGCCTATGCCGGCGCCATCTATATCGGAAACAGCACCAGATTTGTTGCCAGCGGCCTCAATAACTATTTTATTGGCAACTACACCTTGGACAAACGCGGCAAAATTTACAACGCTTTTTTCATTCAAAGCCAAAATGACGTTACGCTCACCTTCGACATTAATAACGGCGGCAATCTCTACTTTAACGACAACTTTGCCGCACCTGCCGGAGAAGAAAATACTTACAACCTTAACATTCTCGGCTACGGAACCGGCAAGTTCATGATGAACAACTACATTATGAACGCGGGAGAGGTAAACGTCGACAACGCCATGCTGGTCTTTAACCAAGCTCCGTACAAAGATGACGACGGCTGCGGTGAAGCCTGCCGCGGCCAGTTTATCGCCGGCTTTGAAGCCGACGGCAAAACGCCGGATTTGAAGTTGGCACCGGTTACCAGCCTACATTTAGATAACTCTCAATTTTATCTTCATAACAATTATATTGAGAATATTCGACTCAAAAACTATACGGTCAGCAATAATTCGTTATTGCATATAGATGTCAGCAAGCAAAACGGAGAATGGGTTGCCGACAAGATCACCTTGTCGGGCCAAATTGAGGGCGCAACTCAAGTCGTTGTCTATGACAAGACCAACGAAGACAACCGCAATGCCAGCGTATTATTCATTGAGGCGCCGAATGATACCAAAAAAGAAGGTACACAACCCGGCGTGTTCCGCGTTTATGGCAGTCCTTATAAATGGGATATCGCTTATAATTACCGCGGAGAGACTTCGGGAAGCTATTGGTATTTGATTGGCACCGACAAACCAAACGACGACCTCTACATCGGCTTTGTTCCGGATCCGATTGAAATTGACGACCCGGTTGATTTGCCCGAACCGGACCCCAAAACGGAACCGAAACCTGATCCGAAACCAGACCCAAAACCGGAAGTTACTCCAGAAGTTATTGCTTATCAAGGACTGTCGGCCGCATCTTTAGAACAAACCCGTTCAATGATCGGCAATATCCGTGACAAAATTGCTGCCAACAAGGTTTCAGTCGGTCCCTGCGGCGGAAATTACGACGAGGCATGGAACGGCAAACCACTTAACAACATATGGGTTACGCCGGCCTATCATACCGCAACCATTGACAGTCCGGTCAAAACCGACGTTGACATTTGGGGATTGGAAGCCGGTTTTGACATCCAACGCAACATCAATCACAAGCTGGGTGTTTTTGCTTCTTACCGTCAGGGCGACTATGAACTTGACGGCAGCGGAGACAAGTTCTTTTCTTATATCGGTGCCGACATTGACATCGACAGTTATATAGCCGGTTTATACTACCGTTATGACTATCGCCATTTCTGGGTTTTCGGAACGGTTTACGGTGGTTTGCAGCAAGCCGACATAAAATCCAAAGACGGCGTTACCGGCAGCAGCGACGGCATTGAACTGGGCGGCAGTCTGGAAGTCGGCTATCTGTATGACATCAATAACACCCTAAAGCTAGAACCAAGCATCGGCATCGCTTATACTCAGGTCGAATTTGACGATATCCGTGACAATTACGGCAAAACGGCAGCTTACGACACCATCCGCGAAACCGAACTGTCGGCTGGAATCAAATTGGAAAAATATATGCCGACCGAAAACGGAATTGCCAAGTTGTATGTCAAACCGAGTGTTGTTCAGGTTCTGAACGGTGACAATCGCGTGGTTATCAGCGGCCTGAGAAAAAGCGGTGCGATGGATGACGCAACGTTGGGACGGATGGAACTTGGCGGACGCTATGGGTTTGATGATCATTTGTCGGCCTACGGATGGACCAACTATACCTTCGGTTCCGATTATGACGCCTTTTCTGTCGGTGCCGGTATCAGTTATGCCTGGTAGTTCCCGCTCACTGAAAGACCGTAAAAAACCCCTCCCTTTCGGGAGGGGTTTTCCAAATTGGTCACTTCTGCTTACTTGCCGCAACCGCAGCCGCCGCTACTTTTTTTCGACTGTTTGGAAGAAGAAGATTCTTCCTGAGCAGATTTTTTGGTTTCTTTACTGTTCATAGCAAAACTCCTTGTTAAATTAAAAACAAAAGTCATTGCAGTCATTTTTATATTTAAGAACAAACCCGTTAAAAACAAGGGTCAGGATGGTAAAATTATTCTTCCCCAAACTTATTATTTATCAGTTTGGTAAGATCTCTAATCGCCTGTTCAGCCTGAGTGCCGCGGGCCCGGATTTTAATGACCGTTCCCTTGGAAGCGGCCAGCATCATCAGTCCCATAATCGAGCAGCCGTTAACCACCTGACCAATCCGCTCAACTTCCACACAAACGTCCAAGTTCTCAATTGCTTTGACAAAAGCGGCGGCGGCGCGGGCATGCAGTCCTTTTCGGTTTTGAATTTCCAGCTCGACGGAAAGTTCGGTTTCGCCCATCGTTTCAGACACCCAGAATTTGCGAAGCGACATTAATATATTTTTTGCCGGCCTCCTGAGCACCGACAACCGTTTCTTTCAAAGACTTCTCTTTGCGCAGGGAAGCAATTTTGATCAACATCGGCAAATTGACTCCGGCCAAAATTTCCACCTTGGCTTTGTCCATAATCGAAATCGCCAGGTTGGAAGGCGTACCGCCGAACATATCTGTCAAAACAATCGCACCGGCACCTTTATCCACCTGTCCGACTTTGGAAAGAATTTCCTCGCGGCGGCTTTCCATATCGTCATCGGGACCGATACAAACCGTAGCCACATTTTCCTGTGCACCCACCACATGCTGCATTGCCGCAACGAATTCGTTGGCAAGATTGCCGTGGGTCACTAAAACCAAACCTATCATTTTATGCCTTTTCTTTATTTTTTCTCGGAACTGCCGCCGGTCCAGAAGTTGACGGCGCCAAAGCTTTTAATAACGTCTTCCCGGCTCTTGGCAAGGATCAGTTCGTCAGCGCGAGTCTGACGTCCCTTAAACACGATTTCTTCCACATTGTCGACCGGAACCGCATAAACGCGTTCCACCATTTTGCCCTGCAATTCAACAATCATCACAAATTCGGCTTCGGCAAGCGGGCCTTTGGTTTCGGCGTCAATATTATCCAGACGGACTGCCAGCCGGCCGTCACGTTTGAGCAACGCGGTCTGTTTGCCGTCAAACTCCAACACCGGGTTAACCGGCGCGCCGTCGCGGGCATCGATAAAAATAGCAAGTTCGCCGTATTTGTTCTCGATAATTTCAAAAAAGTCCTGCTTCTCAACAACGGTGTAATATTGTGTTTCCATTTTGTTGTCCTTTATGGTAATATTGCTTTTGCCGATATAGTAATACATTCGGTGCAAAGAGTCAATTTTGAGTTTGGAAAAATGGAAAAAACCCCTGCCCGCTTTATTTTGCATTACGTCAAGATTTTTAAATGGTCCTTTTTTCTGATCGGTTTTTTGGTCATCTTCCGACAAATTACCGAGGCAATCGGTCCCTGGTATCTGGCAAAAATATATGAAACGGTTTCGGCTGCACCCAAAGGCAATATCCCATGGCAACAGCTGTTTGTTTATGCCTTGTGGCTGGCAACAATTATGCTGGCGGGAATGATCGTGGCTGAATCCGCAATGTTCATCATTGCCCGTTTTATGCCCAAAATGCGCACCATGGTAATTAAAGACACGTTTGAAGACGTCAACCGGCAGTCGATTTCTTTTTTCTCCCGCGAGATGACTGGCAACATCTCGGGCAAGGTACAACTGTTATCCAACAATACAATCGATCTGACAGGATCCTGTCACGAAATTTTTTATATGGTCAGCAACCTGATCGTTAAAACGATTGTGCTGAGCTGGATCAGCTGGTATTTTGGCGTGCTGATGGTTTTCTGGACGATTGCAGTTGTCCTCATCAGCCGCAAACTGGGCAAAACCCGGCGACAGCTCGGCATTGAAACCGGACGGAAAACCAGCGCTGCTAACGGTACCATTGTGGATGCGCTGGCAAATTACAGCGAAATCAAAAGCTTTGCCAATTTTAATTTTGAAAAAATCAACCTGCTGAAATCGCTTCGCCAGTTACGACACGCCGAAAGTAAAGAACGTTATGTGATGGGCATCATTCGCATGATTCAGCAGACGGTAACCGTCTGTTCGGGGGTCGGTTTTTTGTTTGTTTCGATTTATATGCTCAAAGAAGATATTATCAACGTCACGGATTTTATCTATGCCAACACGTTGTTCATGACCGTTTCGCATCTGGCCTTTTCCCTCTCCTGGAGCTATAACAACATCGCCCGCATTTTCGGCAATCTGACTTCGGCACTGGAAACTTTGGCGGTCGATCCGGAAATCACCGACGCACCGAATGCCAAAACGCTTAAAATCCGTAAGGCCGCCATTCAATTCAAAAACGTCACTTTTGGTTACGGCGCTTGTGAGCCGCTGTTCAAAAACCTGTCACTTGAAATTCTCCCACAAGAGAAAGTGGGGCTGGTCGGACTTTCCGGCTCCGGCAAATCAACCTTCGTCAAGCTGATCAGCCGTTATTACGATATCAACGACGGTACGATCAGCATCAACGGTCATGATATCCGCAATGTTACCCAAAACTCGCTGCATAAAAACATTTCCGTCATCCCGCAAGACGTCTGCCTGTTTAACCGCACGCTGATGGAAAACATCCGTTACGGCGACACCGATGCCGATGAAAAAATGGTGATCGCAGCAGCAAAAAAGGCTTATGCCGACAACTTCATCCAAGGCTTTCCCGACAAATATCAAACCAAAGTAGGAGACCGCGGGGTGATCCTTTCCGGCGGGGAAAGACAGCGGATTGCCATTGCCCGGGCTATTTTGAAAAACGCACCGATCCTGATTTTTGACGAAGCAACCTCCGCACTTGACAGCCAGAGCGAACGCCATATTCAAAAATCTCTCTCCAACTTGATGAAAGGCAAAACCGTGTTGGCAATTGCCCACCGTCTGTCTACTTTGAGGGAAATGGATCGAATTTTGGTTTTTGACAAAGGCCGGATTATCGAGAGCGGCAGCCACGAAGAACTGCTGGCTCAAAAGGGGCTTTATTTCAAGCTTTACAACATGCAGGCTGACGGATTTGTCCGCGGTTAGAGCGTCTTTCGCCGGATTTTGCGGTTTTTTCCTCTTTTCTTTCCTTTTCCGGAGCAGCGAAAAGTGAGGAACAACGTCCAAGATTGACCATAACGGCCAAAAGATATTTTGCCAGCCGGCGGTTGGCAATGCGATTATACGCCGAGACCAGCAGAAGGCTCTCGTTGCTTTGCATAATATCATTTGCGACAACAAGCGGCTGACCGGCTGCCAATTCGGCAATCTTCTCCGGCGTATAATTCTGCATCCGCGGTGATTGCATGCAAGTTTCGGCATCCATATCCCGAAAAAAGAACTGTATCGGCACATCAAGGACACAGGCGCAATCCCACAAGCGGGAAGCACTGAGACGGTTATCGCCATTTTCGTATTTTTGAATCTGTTGGAAAGTAACGCACAGCTGTTCAGCAAGTGTTTCCTGACTGAGGTTAAGTGCCAGCCGGCGGAGTTTGATGCGTTTGCCGACATGAATGTCGATCGGGTTGGGTCTGCCGTCCGGCATACGGCCACGGCGTTGTTTTTTGAAACAGCGACAGAAACTGCCGCCTCTTGGTCAGAGGGCATGAAAATTCTCCTGAAATGGGGTTAAATTCTCCGCCGTTTCAGGTCCCCGAAAGGCGGAGGGAGCTTCCCATACCACATAACCGGTAACAACTTATTACTCTCCGAAGCTATACTTCGGCGAGCTATTCATTGTACTCCCTCCTCCATTCGGAGATAAGAAGACACAATGACTTTTCTATATAACGCATTGTTATTATGTTATGTGGGAAGGGAATCCCGATAGCTTTTATAATAATAAGGTTTGCTTTCATGCGTTCAAACCACAGCCGAAAATCGGCTGTCAGTTAAAGCATAAATCAGTTTTTGGTAAAAAGCAATTTGATTTTGTACATCCCTCCTTTCGTAAAGAAAAACCACCTTGAAAAATTCAAGGTGGGGAGTTTCCAATACACAGTAGGGTGCAGCCACATATTTGGCCATGCCTTATTTTGTGACACTCCCCTTTAAGAGAGTGCCAGCTTACGCCACAAACAACTGGCGATGCTTCCTACTGAGGATTGGATTCCCCATGACTGAAATAATACACAGCAGATAACTGCTGCCGTCCATCAGTATAAACGATTTTTACCAAAATGCAACCGTTTATTGTGGTTGTTCCTTTTTATCAAAATTATTAATTGAAAAAACAGGGATATTTTTTGTCCCTCGGTACATTTTTCTATTTTTTTATACTTTATAGCTGGCCGCCTTTACGCAATCACGGCTTGATTTTAGCCTTATTGCTTGTATGATGAAGAAAACTCACCGGGAGATTGATTGATGAAAATATTGCTCACATTCTTGTTTGCCTTGCTGTTTTGTTTTAACGCTGTGGCCGATAATGCGGACAGAACCCAAAATGCTCATAATAGGAAAACACTAAAAAATGACATTGTCATTTATCGAAACGAACTGGAAAAATGCGATAAGGACTTTAAGGAAATGGCGCATAAAGCTTATTCAACCGCAGAGATGATTGAAAGCTCAGATTATTTAGCAGATTGCTATCAAACCCTTGCTGAAAAAATCATTGATGAACAATACAGCAAGCGGGCAGAAGACCATAAAAAAGCGCTTATCGCATATATTCAAGCGGCGTATGATATCAGTAATATTATCTATCAAACGGCCGATGTCTGACATCCAAGATGCGGCACCATGTATATTGTGATTGGAAAAGATACTGCTGCACAAAAAACCCGGACAATTGTTGAAGACTATATCCGGGCTTTGGATGCTCAGGCAAATTAACGAACCGCGCTATTAACTCGATTTAACCAACCGTCAATATATCTCTCTTGCGAGGGTTCTTCTTCAACACGGTTTAAATAATGTGTTCGCATACGATCAGTAAAATCATCCACTCTAATTTCCTATACATCTCCGCCCAACAAAAAAGGAGAAAGATCTTTATCCTTTCTCCTTTGTAGCGATTGAAAAAAACATCTTGCTTACAACGGAACACAACCGTCTTTTTCATTCCAAGTCAAGCAATCGTCACGGCATTTTTGCAAATCTCCGTCCCAGACCTTTCCATCATCAATACAAATTTCTTTTGCATCATACTCGATTAGTCCTGTTTTATATAAAATGAAAAGCACAACGAAACCAAGTATTATTAACGCCAGAATAGAAGTTATTCCTTTCAATACTTTTACCAAAGAGCTTAAAAACCCTGTTAATTTCATTTGTATACAGCCTTCCTATTTAATGAATTTATTATTTCTCCAATCTAAATCTTCTAACCATACTTTGCAATCTTTATCAGGATTCATCACGCCATAAACGATACCCTGCCAATTATTGCCCATATCTTTCAAACTGTCTTTTATCGTATCGAAAATAGGATCACCCCTTGCTGTTTTCTTAATAAAATCTGCCGCTTCTTTTGCAATGCCGCCGCTAAAACCTATTACGGCATCTCCCATACCATTTTGGGCAACTTCGCACATACCTTTGCGGTGAAAATAATTATCACTATCAATTAACCTCAATCTATTCATCTCTTTTTGATTATTTTCTAAGATTTTATATGCATTTAGAGCTGATAACCCGATATCTTTTATAGGTGAATAGCTCATATATCTAAACAAAGACGGAAACGTTTGTGTATCACTCATATCTTTTAAATGCTCTCTATATGCTCTTGTTGTTGTATCTTTTTTGGCTGGTTTTATTTCTCTCAACTCCTCTAAGTTATCATCATAATAAAAGTAAATATCTTCCGTGGTGCCGGTTTGCGGATTGCGCCGCCTTACCGGGATTTCCCCGTTATAAATGCCTTCTAAAATATCTCTTGTTTCACTCATTTTTTTACTCCTTTAATAATTAATACTATATATGTAGCTACATATTGCGTATTTAAAGTCAAGTAAATAATTTTTATGTGCAATCTCATTATGTTAGAACTCATCCAAGTAAGTAGCAAAGTTATTTTTGCACAAAAAAACCGGCCGGAAATTACCCCGGCCGGAATTTTAATTTTGCCAAAAACGGCATTATATATCCAAATTGACCACGTTGAGGGCGTTTTCTTGGATGAACTCTTTACGCGGTTCAACCACGTCACCCATCAGGGTGGCAAAAACCTGATCGGCTTCATCCAGATATTCCGCCTTAACCTGCAGCAAAGAGCGGGCTTCGGGATCAAGAGTGGTTTCCCACAACTGTTCGGGATTCATCTCGCCCAAACCTTTATAGCGTTGGATAGTAATACCTTTGCGCCCCATGGCCATGATTGCGTCGACAAACGACACCGGACCGTGAATTCTTTTTTCCTCGCCGAGCTTGGGCGACACCAAACGCTGTTCCTGAGCATAATTTTCATGCAGGAAAGTTTTCATTTCGTTCAATACCCGCGCTTCGGGACTGTCAAATACCGAGCCGCCGACAACATGCTTCTCTTCAACGCCGCGCAGAGTGCGGTGGAAGCTGAGGGAACCATCGGAGAGAACGTCGGCCTTCCAGCCTTTATCATATTCGGCTTCCATGGTGTCCAGACGGACAGCCAGTTTGTCCGCGGCCGCCTGCAAGGCTTCGCGATTGTTCAGCAGCGTCGGGTCAAACATACCGCCGACCGCCAGCTGCTCAATGATTTTTTCCGGCGCCTTTTTGCTCAAAGCGGCAATCATATTACGCGCCTTACGGGTATTCTCGACCATTGTAATCAGATCGGCACCTGCAATTTGTTCACCGTCGGTTCTTTTCAACACAGCATCTTCGCAACCACCGCGCACCAGATAATCTTCCATTTCGTGTTCGTCTTTGATGTAAATGATCGAATTGCCGCGTTTAGCTTTATACAGCGGCGGCTGGGCAATATAAACATAACCGCGTTCAATCAGTTCCGGCATCTGACGATAGAAAAAGGTTAACAACAAAGTGCGGATGTGGCTGCCGTCGACATCGGCATCGGTCATGATGACAATTTTGTGGTAACGGCATTTATCAGCATCAAAATCATCGCGGCCGATTCCGGTCCCGAAAGCGGTGACCATGGTACCGATTTCCGCCGAATTGAGCATCTTGTCGAAACGCGCACGTTCAACATTCAAAATTTTACCGCGCAGCGGCAAAATCGCCTGAGTTTTACGATCACGTCCCTGTTTGGCGGATCCGCCCGCCGAATCCCCCTCGACGATAAAGATTTCCGACAACGCCGGATCTTTTTCCTGACAGTCGGCCAGTTTGCCGGGCAGAGAAGCAATATCCAGCACTCCTTTGCGGCGTGTCAGTTCGCGGGCTTTGCGCGCCGCTTCGCGGGCGGTGGCTGCCTCGACGATTTTACCGACAATCACCTTCGCTTCGGCCGGATGTTCTTCCAACCATTCCTGCAATTTGGAACTGACAACGCTTTCAACCACCGGACGTACTTCCGAAGAGACCAGCTTATCCTTGGTTTGAGAAGAAAACTTCGGATCCGGAACCTTCACCGACAGCACGCAGGTCAGTCCCTCGCGCATATCTTCGCCGGTAATCAGGTTCTTGTCCTTTTTAAGCAGGTTGTTTTCGCTGATATAGTTGTTAACGGTGCGGGTCAACGCGGCGCGAAAGCCGGCCAAGTGCGTACCGCCGTCTTTTTGCGGAATGTTGTTGGTAAAGCAAAGCATGCTTTCGTTATAAGCGTTGGTCCATTGCAGCGCCGCTTCAACCTGAATATCGCTGTCGTCATCACAACCGCCGAAAGAAATAACGCTTTCGTGCAGCGGCGCTTTCGATTTGTTGATGTGGTTGACAAAAGCCGTCAGTCCGCCTTCATAGTGCATCACCACTTCGCGCAGTTCGGCGCCGCGGTTATCAATCAGCTTGAGATAAACCCCGGAATTGAGAAACGCCTTTTCACGGATGCTTCTTTCCAGAGTGTCGAAATTGAATTCGGTCATGGTAAAGGTTTCTGGTGAAGGCAAAAACGTCACTTCGGTGCCGTGTCGGCCGTTGGCCTCGCCGACAACTTTCAGATGTTCGGTCACGGTTCCGTGAGCAAACGTTACCACATGTTCGTGGCCCTCACGCCAGATGCGCAGCCGCAACCAGGTAGACAGTGCATTGACCACCGAAACGCCGACGCCGTGCAAACCGCCCGAGACTTTGTAAGAGTTGTTGTCGAACTTGCCGCCCGAGTGCAACTGGGTCATAATGACTTCGGCTGCCGAGACCCCTTCTTCCTTATGCATGCCAACCGGAATTCCGCGGCCGTTGTCGCGGATGGTGGCCGAACCGTCGGGATTGAGGATAATTTCGGTTTTGTCGCAGTAACCGGCGAGCGCTTCGTCGATAGCGTTATCCAAAACTTCATAAATCATATGATGCAGACCGGTGCCGTCATCGGTATCGCCGATGTACATTCCCGGACGTTTGCGAACTGCGTCCAACCCGCGCAGAACCTTAATCGAATCGGCATTATATTCTTGTTCTTCCCGATCGATTTCGGCTTGTGTCATATCTACCATAAGTGCTTCTTCCTTCAAATTAATTTTGATACGTTTTTGCTGTTATGAACATACAATATTTTGTTGCGAAACCCAAGCAAAAAGTGAGGAATTTTAACGTTTTTGTGCATATTTTCCGATGTTTTGTACCGGTGTTTCAGTGGGCTTCGGCCCAATTGTCGCCAATTCCGACCTCGGCAATGAAAGCAACGTCATAATTAACAACGTTTTCCATTGTATCCTTCAACAGTTTGGCCGCCTCTTCGGCCTGATTTTCCACCACTTCGAGCACCATTTCGTCATGAACCTGAAGTAAAATCCGTGCTTCCAGGCCGCTGGATTTCAATCGTACCAATACCTCGTTCATCGCTTTTTTCATAATATCGGCGGCACCGCCCTGCAAAGGCGCATTGATCGCCGCCCGTTCGGCAAAAGAAGATATGCGCTGATTTTTGTCATTAATGCCCGGCACCGCGCATTTGCGGCCAAACGGCGTCACCACATAACCGTATTTGCGCGCAAAGGCAATCGTTTTGTCCATATAAAGCCGAATTTCGGGCATCTTGGTAAAATAGGCATCGATATACTGTTTGGCTTCGTCGTTGGAAATGCCGATCTGTTTGGCCAGACCATATTGCGAAATGCCGTAAATCACCCCGAAATTGATCGCTTTGGCATGACGGCGAACGTTTGGCGTCACTTCCTGGTGCGAAAGCCCGAAAACCTGCATCGCGGTGGCGGTATGAATATCCAGCCCGGCAGCAAAAGCTTCCTTAAGAGCCTTGACATCGGCAATTACCGCCATCAGCCGCAACTCTACCTGAGAATAATCGGCCGAAACCAGTTTATAACCGGGCCGGGCAACAAAACAACGGCGGATCTTCAACCCTTCCTCGCTGCGAATCGGGATATTCTGCAAGTTGGGATTGACCGACGACAGGCGGCCGGTATTAACGGTGGTTTGGCTGTAGGTGGTATGAACGCGCTCATTTTTGTCAATCAGCGGCAACAGGGCATCGGTATAAGTCGACTTCAGCTTCGCCGCCGCGCGCCATTCCAAAATTTTGGCCGGCAGCGGATGATTTTCTGCCATCTGTTCCAACACTCCGGCACCGGTCTGAAAAGCGCCGCTGGCGTTTTTTTTGCCTTTCAGCCCGAACTTATTGTACAAGATCTCACCGATTTGTTTGGGGGAACCGAGATTAAACTCTTCTCCCGCCAGTTCGAAAATTTCTTTTTCCAGCGCGCGTTGCCGGATCTCCAGTTCGCCGCTCAATCCTTTGAGGCCGCCGACATCTATCCGGACCCCGTTTTTCTCCATTTCGAACAGGGTTGCCGCCAACGGCCGGTCATAGTGTTCGTAGACGGTCGCCATATGTTCGGTTATCAGCCGCGGCCGCAGAACCTTATGAAGGCGAAACACCGTATCGGCCTGTTCGCACAAATAACCCGTCGCAACGTTTAAATCCAGTTGGGCGGCGCTAATTTTCTGTTTACCGACCCCAAACACGGTATCGGGATTGATCATTTTATAGTCAAGAAACAAATCTGCCAGCTCTTTCAACCCGTGGCCGTGCGCCGTCGAATCGAGAACATAAGAGATAATCTCGATATCGTCATAGGGAAAAAAATCGACCGTTTGGTTAAAAAAGTTGCAAATATAATGCAGATCGCGTTTCAAATCATGACCGATTTTTAAAATCGAGCGATCGGCCAGCAGCGGAAACAGAAAAGCGGAAATTTCACCAACAGACAGGGTGTTGGGATTTTTCTCTTCGACAGCAGAAAAAAGATCGGGCGTTTCGTCGCCATTGCTGCCGCCGCCGGGGAACGGAATGTAGGCGGCACAGCGCCCCGCCACCGATATAGCAATGCCAACCGGACGGTCAAATACCGGGTTCGGTCCGGCCGCAAGAACTTTGAAAGCAAAACAACCGTCGACGGTTATCTGTTTTTTCCATTTCCGCAAAGCCGCGGCATCGGTCACGGTTTCATAATCTTTTTCCGGCTCGGCAACAACAGAAACAGGCACGGCAGCGGTGTCGGGATAACTTTTCTTGCATTGTTCTTCCACCCAGCGCCCGACCCGCGGTTTGAGGCTGTTAAAACCGTATTTTACCACAAAGGCTTCAATAACCGACAGATCGGGACAACGGCAGGGGTAGTCGCGAGGGCCTTTTTCAACCGGAACATCATCGCGCAGCCGGACCAACTGCTTGGAAATGCGCGCATTGTCAAGGTTGGCCAGCAACACTTCGCGACGTTTGTTCTGTTTGATTTCGCCGGCATGCTCCAACACCTGTTCCAACGAACCGAAAGTATTGACCAACTCGGCCGCCGTTTTGGGACCGATGCCGGGAACCCCCGGCACATTGTCGGTGCTGTCGCCCGAAAGGGCTTGAACATCCACGACCTTGTCGGGATAAACTCCGAATTTTTCCTTAACGTCTTCGGCAGTAAAAAATTTGTCTTTCATCGGGTCGTAAAATTCAACCCCGGGACGAATCAGCTGCATCAAGTCTTTATCACCGGAAATAACCACCACTTCCATCCCGTCATCAAGTGCCATTTTGGCATAGGTGGCAATCAGGTCATCGGCTTCAAAGCCGTCCATCTCTAAAAAATTCAGCCGCAATGCCGACACCGCATCATGGATAATCGGAAACTGGGGGATCAGATCTTCGGGAATTTCGCGGCGGGTGGCTTTATATTCGGGAAAAATGTCATTGCGGAAGTTGCGGCGTTTGGCGTCAAACAGCACCAGCGTATAATCGCAGCCAATTTTTGTTGTCAGCTTCAAAAACATGTTGGTAAAGCCGTAAACAGCATTAACCGGCGTGCCGTCGGGCGCATTAAGCGGCGGCAATCCGTAAAACGCGCGGAAAATATACCCCGAACCGTCAATCAAACATATTTTTGCCGCCATCTGACCAGCCTCCCGTCCATCACAATTTATTTCTTGGAACAATATAACCCATTAAAGACAACAAGCCAACCGTGAAATAAATTTTATGCTTAACTTATTAGTGACATTTTCAATTTATAATTGACGGCAGCGAATCGAACTCAGGAAACAAAAATGGCGGAAATTAAAACTAAAAGCAAGAAAAACGGCACTAACAAAAAAAGCAGCGCTAAAAAAAACAAAAAAAGTGGCGGCGGCACTTCGAAGAAAAATGTCAAAGTCAAAAGGAAAACTTCCCGTCGGCGCCAAAAAAATTTCAGCTGGTGGAAACTGCTGCTGCTGACCGGGTTGGTCACGGCGGCGGCGTTGGCCTTGTATGTTGCTTATTGCTTTGTAACTCTTCCCGACATCGAACAGGCCGTTTCCCGCACCCGGCAACCATCGACGACCGTTATTGCCGAAAACGGACAGGAAATCCGAAGTTTCGGTAATGTTTATTCCGAAGTGGTCTATCCCTCGGAACTGCCCTCTTATGTCAAAAACGCCATTATTGCCACCGAAGACCGTCGCTTTTATTCCCATTTCGGTTTTGACCCGATTGCCTTCACCCGCGCGATGGTTGCCAACCTTATCAAGGGGCGCTATGCCCAGGGCGGCAGCACCATCACCCAGCAGGTGGCGAAAAACCTGTTTCTGACGCCGCAAAAAAATATCCGCCGCAAGGTTCAGGAACTGCTGATGGCTTTTTGGCTGGAAAGCAAATTTTCCAAAGATCAGATTCTGACTCTTTATCTCAACCGCGTTTATATGGGAAGCGGCACTTACGGCATTGAAGCGGCCTCACAAAAATATTTTCAAAAAAGCTCACGCGATCTCAACATGCTTGAAGGCGCCATTTTGGCCGGCTTGCTGAAAGCGCCAGCACGTTACAATCCCGCGGCCGATCTCGAGCGCTCGGTTGCCCGCGCGGCTGTGGTTTTGCAAAATATGGTCGATACCGCCATCATCGCTCCCGAACAAAAAACCGCTGCTCTCAGAATGCCGATCGGCGCCCAGATACATGACAAGCTGGAAGGCGGCAAGTATTTTGCCGACTGGGTATATGCGGAGGTCAACGCTTATATCGGCGAGCGCGAAAATGACATTAACGTTTATACAACTCTCGACAAAGAAATTCAGAAAGCTGCCGAATCTGCTCTGCGCGAAACTGTTTTTGCTAACGCGGAAACGAAGAACGTTACCAACGGCGCGGTCGTGGTTTTGGATAAAAACGGCGCCGTCAAAGCAATGGCCGGCGGCGTCAATTATGAAAAAAGCCAGTTTAACCGCGCCACCCAGGCTTTGCGCCAGCCGGGATCTTCTTTCAAAACCTTTGTCTATCTGACAGCCCTCGAAAACGGTTGGAAACGCGATGACACTTTGGAAGACTTTCCGATTACGATCGGTAACTGGAAACCGGAAAATTATGATAAAAAGTATTACGGCACCGTCACATTCGAAAATGCTTTTATACGTTCGCTTAACCTCGCTACCGTTTATCTGGCACAGCAGATATCACGCAAAGAAATCATCCGCACCGCTCACAAAACCGGTATATCGACCCCGATTGACAATACACCGGCAATGGCTCTCGGCAGCTCGGGCGTCAAAGTCATCGATATGGCGGTGGCCTATTCGGCAATTGCCAACGGCGGTTATGCGACCTGGCCCTATTCCATTACCGAAATTTACACCAAAGACGGATATCCGGTCTATACCCGCATCAGTGAAGAGGAACCGCAACGTATTCTCGATCCCGACGCGGTTAAAAACATCACCCGGATGATGGAAAAAGTAATCAGCCGCGGCACCGGCAAACGGGCGCAACTGCCGTTTTTTGCCGCCGGAAAAACCGGCACCTCCCAGGATTACCGCGATGCGTGGTTTGTCGGCTTTACCGAACATTACGTTGCTGCAGTCTGGGTCGGCAATGACGACAATACGCCGATGAACGGCGTCGGCGGTGGAACGCTCCCCGCCGAAATATGGAAAAAAGTCATGCTTGCGGCGGAAAACGGTGGATAATTTTTCTAAAAAAGAGATCAATTTAGGGCTTTTATTCTAAAAGTTATTATATATAATCAAGTGCAACAAGAATCGTAACCGAAAATTAAGGAAAACATCATGAGACAAAAACCTGTAATGTTGTTAATTCTCGACGGCTGGGGCTATCGCAAAGAGATTACCGCCGACAACGCCATCGAACAAGGACACACACCCAACTGGCACCGCTGCCTGCAGGAATATCCCCACTGCCTGATTCAGACTTCGGGCCTTGCGGTCGGTCTTCCGGACGGCCAGATGGGCAATTCGGAAGTCGGCCACACCAATCTTGGCGCCGGACGGGTCGTTATGCAGGATCTGCCCAAGATTGACCTTGCGGTTAAAAACGGAAGCCTGGCCGAAAATCCGGTCTTGCTCAAACTGATCGACACACTGAAGAACAACAGCAAAACCTGCCACCTGATGGGCCTGATGTCCCCGGGCGGCGTGCATTCTTCCCAGAAGCATATTGTTGCTTTGGCGGATATTCTCAATCGTCACGGTATTAAAACCGATGTTCACGCCTTTTTGGACGGCCGCGACACGCCGCCGGAATCGGCTGCCGGATTTGTGGAAGAGTTTGAAAAAGAAACCGCAGCCATGGAAAAAGTTAAAATTGCGACGGTGGCCGGCCGTTTTTATGCGATGGACCGCGACAAACGCTGGGACCGGGTCGAAAAGGCCTATGACAACATGGTCCTGGCCGACGGCAAACGTTATGACAACGCCGTCGATGCCATTAAAGCTTCGTACGCTGACAAAGTCAGCGACGAATTCGTGGTTCCCTGCGTGATCGGTGATTATCACGGTTTTGAGGACGGCGACGCTGTTTTGATGGCCAACTTCCGCGCCGACCGTGCCCGTGAAATTTTGTATGCGCTGGCTGACAAAAACTTTGACGGGTTTACGCGCAAAAAAGTGATCGACTTATCAATGGCGGTCGGCATGACCGAATATTCGGTGGACCACAACCGCTTTATGCAAACTATGTTCCCGCCCGAAGCGCTGACCCACATTTTCGGCGAAGTGATTGCCGAACACGGCCTGAGTCAGCTTCGAATCGCCGAAACCGAAAAATATGCTCACGTTACTTTCTTCTTTAACGGCGGCGAAGAAAAAGAATTTGCCGGAGAATCGCGCATTTTGGTGCCGAGCCCGAAAGTTGCCACTTATGATCTCAAACCCGAAATGTCGGTTTATGAAGTGACCGAACATTTGGTCGACGCAATTGAGAACCAGAAATTTGACGTCATCATTTGCAATTTTGCCAACGGCGATATGGTCGGCCATACCGGGATCATGGAAGCAGCTTTGAAAGCGGTTGCCGCGGTAGACGACTGCCTCGGCAAAGTGGTCAAAGCAATCAAAGATGTTGACGGTGTCCTTTTGGTCACCGCCGATCACGGCAATGCAGAAAAGATGGTTGACGAAAAAACCGGACAGCCTTACACCGCCCACACCATCGGCGACGTTCAGGCCGTTTTGGTCAACGGCCCCAAAGACGTTACCGCGTTGGACAACGGCAAACTAGCCGATATCTCGCCGACTCTTCTCGATCTGCTGAAAATCGAAAAACCGGCCGAAATGACCGGAAAATCGTTGCTGGTCCGTCAATAAGACTCTGAGGGGGACGAACGCCGTTGAAACTGCAAACCGCCATTTTTACCGTCGTGAGCTTTCTGCTGATCACTTCATCGGCAGCGGCGACGGTCGTCTCCAAAAAAGATCTGGAAGCGATCCAGATACAGGTCGAACAAAAAAGCGTCGAGCATAAGCGCCTACAGGCCCAAGCAGCCCAAATCAGTGTCGAAATGGCGGAAGTCAGCCGTCAAATGGTCAAAAAAGCCAAGCAAATTCAAAATACCGAAGACAAAATTTCGCGTACAGAAAAAGAACTGGCCGCTTTGCAAAAAGAACTCAAAGCTGCCGAAGAGAATTTTATGGCCGAAGACGAAAACCTGATCAAAACCTTATACGCCTTGCAGAACCTGGCCCTTAAGCCGACCGAATCTCTGTTTGTTCAGCCGCTGACTCCGGTCGAGATTATTCGCAGTGCGATGCTGTTGCGCGAAACTGTGCCTTTTCTGGCCGAAGAGGCTGCTCAAATTCGCGACAAACTCAATAATATCGCTGCCAAAAAAAGCAAAATCGAACAACAGGTTAAAAACATTTCCCGTAGCAAACTGGCGTTGGAAAAAGAACATCGCCAAATGAAAGAGCTGATACAAAAGAAGTCAAAAATCCGCAGCCGGATCGAGACCCAGAGCGCCGCCGCCAAACAAAAAATTCAACAGCTGGCCGCACAGGCCAAAGACATCAAAGAACTGCTGCTGAAGTTGGAAAAAGAACGTAAAGCCCGCGAAAAAATTGAACGTGAACGAATAGAAAAGGCACGCCGCGAACGCGAACAACTGGAACGTTACCGCGCCGAACAGGAAGCGTTGGCGGTTAATCAGCGCCGAGAGAAAGAACGGCTTGAACAGGCGCGTAGCGATGACTTGATAAAAGAGCAAACAGCGTTTATAAAGGATATCGGCAAAAACTTTGAAAAAGCCAAAGGCAAACTTTCGATGCCGGCACGCGGGCCGGTGGTGGTTGCCTACGGTCAGGAAACCGCCAAAGGCGTCAGCTCAAAGGGAATCACAATCAAAACCCGTAGCGAGGCTCAGGTGATTTCGCCGTTTGACGGCTCGGTCATCTTTGCCGGACCGTTCCGCGGCTACGGAAAAATTATTATCGTTGAACACGGAGAGCATTATATGTCATTGCTGGCCGGGCTGGAAAACATTGACTGCGAAGTGGGACAAATGCTGCTGGCCGGGGAACCGATCGGACAAATGCCCAAAAACGACGATGCCAAACTTTACGTCGAGTTGCGTAAAGACAGCCGGCCGATTGATCCCGAAGCATGGATCGCCAAATAAGAACAATAAAACAGGATAAACACAATGTGGAAAAAATTACTGATAATCGCTTTAATCGCCAACATTTCAATGACTGCGGCCAGTTGCGTCACCGCCGCCGACAATAAAGCGCAAAAGGAAAAGGAAGAACCGGCCGACACCTACAAAATGCTGAATATGCTCGGCGAAATTATGGAACGGACCAAAGTTTCTTACGTTGAAGAAGTCAGTGACAAAAAACTGATCGAATCGGCTATCAACGGCATGCTTTCCTCACTGGATCCGCATTCCAGTTTCTTGGATGCCAAAAGCTTTCAGTATCTGGACGAACAAACAAAGGGCAAATTTGGCGGTCTCGGCCTTGAGGTCACGATGGAAAACGGCGTCGTCAAAGTGGTCTCGCCGATCGACGACACACCGGCGTTCAAAGCAGGTCTGAAACCCGGCGACTACATTATCAGCCTTGACGGCACCACTGTGGTCGGCATGTCGCTCAATGAAGCTGTTGACAAGATGCGCGGAGAAGCAGGTACCAAAATAAAACTGACAATCCGGCGCGGTGTTGAAAAACCGTTTGATGTTACCTTAAAACGCGAGGAAATCAAAATCCGTTCGGTTAAAAGTGACATTAAAAGCAAAGATGTTGCCTATATCCGCATTTCTTCTTTCAGCGAAGGAATTGACAAAAATATCAAAGAAGCCATGGAGAAAATGCGCAAAGAAAACAAAGTGCCGATCAAAGGCGTTGTAATTGATGTCCGCAACAATCCCGGCGGCCTGCTGGATCAGGCGGTGGCGGTTTCCGACCTGTTTCTGAACAAGGGCGAAATCGTTTCCACCCGTTCGCGCAACGAAGAAGACACCGTCAAATACAATGCTACCAAAGGCGATATTGCCGAAGGTTTGCCGATTGTGGTGCTGATCAACGACGGATCGGCTTCGGCTTCGGAGATTCTTGCCGGCGCTTTGCAGGATCATAAGAGAGCCGTTGTTCTGGGCGAAAAATCATTTGGCAAAGGATCGGTGCAAAGTGTCATCCCGTTCCCCGAGTACGGCGCCATCCGCCTGACCACCGCCCGCTATTACACGCCTTCGGGACGTTCGATTCAGGCCAAGGGCATTGAACCGGACATAGAGGTCAAACCGGCCAAAATCGAATTGCTGAACGTTGACGGTATGACCATCAGCGAAGCTGAGCTCAAAAACGCGCTCAAAAACGACAATATCGAAACCGTCGGCGACAAAAACAAGAAAAACGCCGACAATGACAATGACGAAGATTTGCAAAAAGATTATCAGCTGCTGCGGGCCGTTGACACCATCAAAGCGCTGAGCATCTACAGTAACCCGCAATAAAAACCTCCGGGGCCGGAGCCGCAGGGCGCCGAACCGGCCTTATTTTTGGAAAAGGAAAGGCAAATGGACGGCAATTATCGTAAATGTGTCGGAATCGTTGTTTATAAAAACGATAAAGTTTTGTTGTGCGAGAGAAAAGACACGCCCGGCGGCTGGCAGTTTCCTCAGGGCGGAATCGAAACCGGGGAATCTTTGATTGAGGCCGCCCGGCGCGAACTGAGCGAAGAAACTTCGATCATATCGGTTGAACCTGTCGCCGTTATTGAAAAACCGCTGCGGTACATTTTTCCGTCGCAAATCAAAAAAGGCCGCAAATGGAAATATGACGGTCAGGAAATGCAATGGATTTTGTTTCGTTTTTGCGGCCGCGATGAAGAAATCAACTTACAAACGGCCGAACCGGAATTTTGCCGCTGGTCATGGGAAGCTATTGACGAAGCCCCCAAAAAAATTGTAGAATTCAAAAAGCAAGTTTATATTGAGGTAGTTAAAAAGTTTAAGCCTGAAATAGAGGGTTAAATAATGGAAGAAACAAAAACAGCCAAAGATATACAGGAATTAATCGATCTCGCTTTCAGCGCCGTTATCGAAACATCGGCACCGTTAGAAGTCGATCAGCTGGATGCCCTTGAAAATCTGAGTCAGTACTGCGTTAATGCGGCCCTCCACAATCCGGAAGTGATTAAGCGGCCGCTGAAAGTGGTTTACAAGGCCAACGAAGCCCTGAAAGAAGCTTTGGTTGCCATCTGTTTGGCTTATTCATTGATTAATCCGCGCCGTAAATTACGGGAAAACAAGGAGTTCTTTGAAAAGAATATTACTATTTACCAACGCCCTGGCAACATCAAGTTTATCGATTTTGGACAAATTGCCCCCGACAGCGTTCAAGCTGCCGTTTATTGGGAAATTGTCGAGGATTGGAAATTGTATTGCGACAAAGAATGCGGCGGCATCAAGGCTCTGGTAGATGAAAAAACCAACCTGGCCGGATTGGACAATTATATCCGCGGCGGTGATCCGATTTATGAATTTGCCCGTTTTCATCGCAAATATACCGAAAAAACCAAAATTCAGGAAGAAAAAAGCAAAATTTCGGCTCAGGACGCTTTCCGGAACGCGGTGGTGCAATCGGTGGCTGCCGAAGTCACCAAACAGCAGCTGCTGGAAGGGAAAAACCCGATGGAAATTATCGACACCTTGCTCAATCAGGCATCTTCTTATCAAGCGCCCAAAATCGAACGCCGGCATGAACCCGAACCGCGCCAAATCGGTTATCGGAAACGTCAGCGCAGCTATGACGAAGACGATGAAGATTGATAAGGCATTATAAAAATCCCCGGTTAAACGGGGATTTTCGTTTTGCAGTTCAAGCCGGATTTTTCTTTGATTTCAACTGTCCGCAGGCGGCAAGAATATCCTGTCCGCGGGCAGTGCGGATCGGCGCGGCAAAGCCGTAATCCTGCAATTTTTGCGAAAAAGCATGGATGCGGTTGTTGGAACTGGGCTGATAACTGCAACCCGGCCACGGATTAAAGGCGATCAGATTGAACTTGGCATTGATTTTGTATTTTTTCATCAAAGCCGCCAGTTCATCGGCGTGCGCCGGCGTATCGTTAAAGTCTTTGAGCATCAGATACTCAAAAGTGATATAACCGCCGTGGTTCTCCTGATAGTCGTGACAAGCCTGCATCAATTCGGGCAGCGGGTATTTTTTGTTGATCGGCATAATTTCCGAACGCTGTTCGTTATTTGAAGCGTGCAGACTGACCGCCAGTTTGACGCCCATATCGCGGTCAATGTTGCGAATATGCGGGATGATGCCCGAAGTCGAAAGCGTAATCCGCCGTTTCGAAAGCGCAATCCCCTCGCCGTCGGTAATAATCTCTATCGCCTTAACCACATTTTCGTAATTTTGCAGCGGCTCGCCCATCCCCATCAACACAATATTCGACAGCATCCTTTTTTCGCCGTCCAAATCCCATTCGCGGTATACATCCCGCGCCAGCATAAACTGCGACACAATTTCACCGGCCGTTAAATTGCGGGTCAGTTTTTGGCTTCCGGTATGACAAAAACGGCAGCCCATCGCGCAACCGATCTGAGTAGAAATACAGACGGCACCGCGGTCGGCTTCGGGGATATAGACGGTTTCAATCTTCTGTCCGTCAGCAAATTCAAGCAGCCATTTGCGGGTTTTGTCGGCAGAGAGCTGTTCCGCCGCCACTTTGGGACGGCTCAGCACAAAACGGTCGTCCAGTTTTTGACGCAAGGCTTTCGACAGGTTGGTCATTTGGTTAAAATCGGTCTTACCGTAAAAATAGACCCACTGCCAGATCTGCTTAAGCCGAAAGGCCGGTTCGCCCAACGCTTTCAGATGCTCGCCTAACTCGCTGCGGGTCAGGCCGATCAGTTCAATTTTTTCACTCATTTGCGACACTTGGCGCTGATAGCTTTATAGGCTGCCGAAAAACCGGAAAGCGAATAAGTGTCTTTGGTGGCGGTTCCTTTGGAAGACTCGCCGGTCACAATCATCCGTTCGCCCTTTTTCATCGCTTCGACCAGTTCGCGGTCAACTTTTTCACTGACGGCCCAGGCCTTATCCTTATCGACAAACATCTTGTCAATTGTGGTTTTACCGATTTTGACCACCACTTTGGCATCGCGCTTATAAACATAGCCGGCAACAAAATTGACCACGTCAAAGCTCTTTTCGGCCGGACGGTGAGTAATCACCACATAAATATCGCCGCGCTGGGTATATTTTCCCTCGTCTTTTTGCGGGCTGGAAGCCATATAACAGACAACGTTTTTGCCGTCTTGATAGTAAAATGCCGACCAATCGTTATATTCGCCGAGCAGTTTCGGTGCTTCGGCACGGGCCGCACCGGCTGCAGCAAACAAAAAAGCGACGGTCACGATTAAAAGTTTCTTCATTTTGCAATACTCACATTCAGAGGTTAATTCTTACGCAATTGTATTTGAAAAATATCTAAAAACGGTTAACATTACAAGTATAAAAAAGTTTTTAAAACGGGGAATTTTTATGATCAGGGACAATTATTTGGACATCAGCCGCATAACCACCGATCCCAATGTGCTGAAAATATTTAAAATTGTCAGCCGTCACGGCGGCGCGGTGCGTTTTGTCGGCGGTGCGGTGCGCGATGCGTTGGCCGGATGCAGCGCTTCCAACCTTGACCTTTCGACAGACCTTTCACCGGACGAGCTTGCCGAAGCCTGCGAAGATGCCGGAATCCGAACCGTTCCGATCGGTTTGAAAATCGATACTCTCGGCGTTCTGATCAACGGCACTTTATTAGAAATCGGTTCGTTAAAAAAACAGATCAAAGCGAACAACGGTCATATTGAAGTGGAATTTACCGATGACTGGCAGGCCGACGCCGCTCAGCGCGACCTCACTATTAACGCGGTCTATGCCGACGAAAAAGGCAATGTTTTCGACTATTACAACGGTATTGAGGATCTTGAAAAAGGAATTGTTCGTTTTATAGGTGACCCTAACCGGCAGATTCGCGAAGACTATGTGCGCATTTTGCGTTTTTTCCGTTTTTACTCCTTGTTCGGAAAAGCGCCGATCGACAGCAAATCCCTCAAGGCCTGCCGGGAAAACCTGAGCGGTCTGAAAAACCTCCCGATTGAACGGGTTCGTGACGAGTTTTTAAAAATTCTGGTTACGCCCAACGCCGCCGACATTCTTAAAATTATGTTTGAAAACAACATACTCAGCAACTGGCTGGCGGATTCACTCTACTTGGAACAGTTGAAAATCCTGGCCTGGCTGCAAAAAAAATACGATTTTGCCGCTGATCCGATTCGGCGAATTTTTATACTTTATCATCCCGATAAAACACTGGCCGAAAATATTGCAAACCGCCTCAAGCTGACCAAACGACAAAAAGAACGACTGGTGCGGCTGGCTATAGAAAGTCCAAACATCGGAAATCTGACTGACAACGATTGCCGCCAAAAAACAATTTACCGTTTCGGCAAAGAATTCTGTCTCGACTGTCTGCTGATCCGAGCCTGTGAAAGCCAAACATGCGAAAATATCGAAGTTCAAATCGATCGGATCAACAATGCAACGGTGCCGGTTTTTCCGATCAGCGGTCGCGATATTGTCCGTTGCGGAATATGCAGCAATGCACAAATCGGCAATATTCGCGAACGGTTGGAAAAGATGTGGCTGGACAGTGGATTTAAAATAAGCCGTGAAGAACTTTTGTCTCAAATAACTCTTTAATTTATAAAAATGTCTGTATCAAAAAAAGGATCCTTTTTTTGATACAGTTTTCT
>UQCS01000013.1 GCA_900539605.1 uncultured Azospirillum sp.
ACGTTTCAGACGTGTTTTTAAGGTAAATCCATAATGGGAGTACATCTGATTAAAAACAGTTTCATTCCCTTTCCAATTATCTGCCGGATCTGGATTTGTTCCCCACTCCATCTCGACCATATCCAACTGCGGAGAACGGCGGATATACTCAAACCCTTTTTTACCCCGAACTAGATGAACGTAAAGAATTTTTATCTTTTTATTTGGATAAAGTCTAAAAAGTTCAGCACGCATCCTCAGTAACTCGGCCATTTCTAGATTATCTTCGCGACAATGGACAAAAAGAATTCTACGGGAACTTTTAATTTTATTCAATAATCTTTCAATACGTCGATCGTATTTTGCATGTACTTCTTTAAAATCTATCGCTGGATCTTCATGGATAAAATCATGAACAAATTTTATCCTATTAGGCATTTCGAATATGGAACTTTTTCCCTGTTTACGCAAGAACTTAAGTTGATCTAGCTGTAGAAAATCCTCGAAATCATTTGCCAGAAAGCCCACAACTAATTCCAGGTTGACCCAGTTCAACCAATCAAACGGTAATGACTCCATTTGTAGCTGTGCTTTTCGCAGATGATAACTTGTAGCGCAAAAGGTTCCTGCGGGGATAAAAAGGTCAAATTTCTCCATTAATTCACCTAATTTTTAGTATGTCAGTTTTTTCTATTATTCATACCTTATAAAAGCGCCAAATGTCAATCTTGCTGAGCACTCCATTCTTCAAAAGTTTTAACTTCCAGTTCCGGAAATTCTTCTGCTTTCGGAATATCGCGCAAATATTTCCGATATTGCCGGTATTGTTCCCGTTCTTCATCGGTTAGGGGGTAATCCTCCAGCATCATTTTATCGGTACTAAGCAGCAATATATCGCGTTTCAGCCGCATTTCGGCTTTTTTATCCTCTATCGGCTTATCGATAATTGCCCCGTTTCGGATAATCTTTCGGCCTTCGTCCAAGTCTTTTTTCAACTCAGCGGTTATGAGCGTATCGCGCTGACGCTCGCCAAGGTAATCAATTGTAAAAAGACCACGTTCGGTATTGACTGCCTTTTTCCCACGGTTATCAGCAACATACTGCCAACTCTTTTGGAAAATCCGCGCATAGCCTTCTTTTTCTTCTAAAGGCAGCTCAAAGGTTGCATTAGCCGGTAGCAAATATATCTCTTTCCGCTGCCGTTTGGTCTCCAACGGATCAAGAAAAGCATTGTCTTGCCCCAGATATTCATGAGTATCTTGGTCATAAAAGTATATCTTTTTCATGATTAAGTCCTTAGTATTTTATACAATAACGCATTGTCAGCGCTGGAGGCTGTACTGTTTGAGATCTCCCGTATATTCCGGAGGAACGCGTTGCGGAAAAATATACATTTTCAGAAGCAGCTGATCCACTTGTCTGAATCTGCCCCAATGTCTCCCCTGTTTCACTATAAAAAGCACCATTACCAGTTCTTTGAACTGCACCATAACGGAATTGCGAAACCAAACCGGAAATGTTCGGAAGTCCGGCTTCTTTTACCACACCGGCGGTTGTTGCGCCTTGAATAAAATTGTTGTTCAAATTCGGAATATTAAAAGTGGTTGAGCCATCACCGCTACCGTAAATGGTGCCGAGAACACTGAACAAATCCGCATAAGTCGTACGACTGATGGCAGCTCCGTTACAGATCAAATAACCTGCAGGAATGGACAAGTTCGACGCATAGGCGATAATACTGCCGGTCGGTAACCACAATCTTAATTGATCAAGAACATATCCTTGGGTAACAATATCAGATATCCAGCTTGTGCCGATCACTTCGGGGTTAGTAATAAAATTGTCGGTATTATTTACTTTTGCGCTACGCAACAATTGGGTTCCTCCGCTTTCGTTAACATACCAGAGCCGCGCCCCTTCAGGATAACCGCCGATAGCTGCTGAAACTACCGGATCAAAAGTATACAAGCCGCCATTTTGGGTATAAAAATAAAACTGAGAAAGTAAATTTCCCAGTCCGTTAAAGTCTTGCCCATATGGAGCCTCGCCGCCATCTTCTTGCGGTATCATCGTAATCGGAGGAAACCCCTCTTGTATTGAGGCGTGTGCCGTGCCAGTCGGCGCATCCGGAATATCATTCTTTTGACCATTATAAGCAAATGCCCCGGAGATAACCTGGGGTTTTACCAAATCTTCCATATTAATTTCTCCTTAGTGGTGCTTGATTAAAAGGCTTAAAACCTGTTTTATTAAATCCAAACAGCTGTTTTTTCGGAAGTTCAACGACTGTAAGGCCAACTCCTGTGGACTTAGGTGGAATACCCGGCAAGCTAAGAATCGCCTTTTCCATCTCATCTAAATAAAAATCAAAGGTATATTTCATTGTCATAATGCCGGTATCAAAGACATATACCTTTCCTCGTTCTTGAAATAAATAATTCAATATTTCTGCTAGATTGGGAACTGTACAGTTTGATATATTGGACATAGCCTTGACCAAAAGCAAAAAGCGATAATATTTATTTTCCAAATCGGCAGCTTGGCCGTTTATCTTAAGCCGGCGTGAAATATTGAGCCTTTCACCCCAGATATTTAGCCCATAAGTGTTAGCCGTCTGAATATTAAAGATATTGTCATAGAAATTTTTAATATCAGCATCAACGCCAATCATCTTTTCCAGACCATTCAGAACTGTCATCAGCTTTGGACTGTTAGCATATTGACTTAAAATGTACTTTTTTTTATCCATTTTGAAGTACCGTTATGTTGGCCGCGTCAGTAACCGGCAACTGATTAAGATTGAAACTTAAGGCATCTCGCCAAGTTGAATTATCCTTGGATATTTGTATTTTCACTATATTCAAGCCCAACGCTGTCAACGGGCAATAAAACCGGCTGGCATAAATTGTTTGCCCGATTGTTATCCCGGAAGAATTATCTGAACCATTGAAATTAGCAACAATCGCATTATCAATTAATTCTTCAAAATTCTCAGGTGTATTTTCGTCAACATCTAAAGTTACCTGAACATAAACATTTGTATTTTGCGAACGGCTAAATTGAATTGGAATATATGTTCCCGGAAGTGTTACAGCTACCTCTCCGTTTGTTGCGCAACCACCACTTTTAGAATTGCGGATTGCTTCGGCGATTTCGGTGTTATCTCCGCCATTCGCAATGACATAGATGGAATTGCGGACTAATTCAACGCCTTGAATAGTTGCCGGTTCGGAACTGTCATTTTCGACAACCACTACATCGGTGACATTCGGAACATTAAACACACGCGAATAAACAGCCTCTCTTGAGCCAGTCGCGTAGAGAGCAAGAGAGTTTTTGCGCCGATTTTCATATTCTAAGCGGCTTTCCTTATTGGCTCCAAGAACGCCCGCTGCAGGATTGTTAATTGTATCCCATCCCTGAATTTGACGGTAAATGCGATTAACCGAATTTGCCGGTGCCGGAATCTCTCCAAGTTCCGCAGATTGGAATTGAAGCGTTATGCTTCCGCTTGCCGGAATTGTCCCCGAACTGGTACAAACGAAAATATCACCGTCTCCGTTTTGTGCCTGGGCGGCACCAGCCTGATTATCCAAGCCCGGAATAACAGTCCCCGGCAAACCGGTACAAACACATTGCACTATCGTAGGTGTAGCGTTTTTCCGCTGTAAAAAATACAAATTTCCCAGCGCATCTTGCCAGATACCGCTTGCAAAAGCCGGATTAAACTGATTAATCAACAAAATCATATTGGCATTTTTTTGCACAATGATGTTCGTGATGCCGTCAATCAGATACCCTTGCGGGGTGGAATCGTCTAAATTCAAACCACTTCCAAAGGCTTCAACAAATAGGGCCTGTACATCTGCTTTTATTTCCGATGTCTCCGGCGCGACAACGCCGGCGGCAGTAAATTCGAGATCAAACATTAAATTCCTCGCCATCTTCAAGGGTTATACGAATATCCGGGACTAATTTCCGATCATTAAAGCTGTCAACAACTACCTCAACCGAAGCAACGCCCTCAATTCTTTTGGCTTCATTATCAAAATCAGACTGCAGAAGTGCTAAATTGGGGGTCTGGCCGAGGATTTCTTCTTTATAAGGAACGCCGCGTTCCTTATCATAAAGCATTTCGCCTTTCCATACCCGGCAAGATGTGGCAACGTCTTGAGCTATTTGCAAGCCGCCGTCTACCGTTGCAATATTTCCCATATCATCTAATTGTAAATCCCAATCCGGAGTTAGTTTTAACGATGTCATATCGGTGTCCCCGTATTCTTATCACCCGGTGTTACGCCGGTATGCTGATGTGTTTGTAAGCTGATTTTGCCCCCGACGACATCGCCGGTTGATGTGACTTTACCATTGATTGTCAGGTCGCCGTTGATTGTGGTCGGCGCATTAATGGTTGCTTCAGAGACATTGACGACTAACGGAACATCTCCCTGAAGGGTCATCTGATTGTCGTTTATTTCCATAAACCGCACCGGATTTTGTGCTAAACTGGCAACCGAACAAATGTAAACCCCATCTGAGTTGCTAAACCTGCGGTTGCTTTGCGGATTTGCCTGCCCTTTGCTCAAAAGAACGCCGGTAATATCTCGTTGACAATACCCAGCAAGCCCTATATCTCCGACTTGCGGCGTGATTTTGAACGCATTTTGTCCGGCTTGAATCCTGAGATACGGAATATTATAGATAACGGCCGGTTCAACGACCTCATTATCCGGTGTTAAGGCATTCAAAAGCGGCTTGACATCGACCGTCATATCGGCATTAACCGCCATAACGACTGCTAATTCAAGCGTATTAACTTGAGCTAACTGCTGCCAGATTGCAAAACTAAGACTATTGTAATCTGAAGCCGTTGTATTCGGCTTGCGAACGGAAGAAACTGTTGTCATAATCCCACCGGATAAATTGCTTCTATGTTTGTAAACCACGGCGCATTATCCATATACGCCCCCAAAGAATGGCTCAGGCTGGTGATATTCCATCTTCCGCTTGCTTTGGGAACAATACTTTTAACCTCAATCTGATTACCAACTTGAACCTGTGGCAAAAACTCAGATTTTACTTTTATGCCGTTTGAGGTAAAGTCAGGATAACCAATCATCCCGCTGGACGAGCTTAAAACAGCAATAACCTGTGTATTGCCTTCAGCTGTTTTCAAAGTTAAAGTTTCTCCATCCAAAACAATGTTCAGATCATATGAATTAGCTAAAGAGATAATCTTTTGAACCGGCGAACCTTTTAAGTACGGATTTAAGACCGATTTGGTCTCACCCTCGTTGACAAAGACAAACCCAGCCTCATTGCAAACCTGCTCCAAAACAGAGGCGGCGGGGATGCTACCCTTAAATGTATAGGGAGGCACGGCTAACAATCCGGCATAGTACCCCGCCATAGCTTCAATCTCTAACACAACATCCGGCGCAGCGTTATAATTCGGCACCGACGTGACAATATCCCCCATAAAGACAAGCGACATTCCCTCTTTCTCATCTCCGGCATAGACCGACACTTTATTGTTCTGGGCAAAGGTCATCGGGCGGAAAGCCAAAAATGTCAAAGCTTCCAAATCTTCCTGATTAATGCCGGTTATAGAAATCTTGGCATTATCCCTTGCCGGAAAGCCCGGGCGTTGTATTTCCGCCTTGACCGGAAGACCGCGTATAACCTTGGTGTTCGCACCGCCGGTAAAAGTACCGGATGTTAAGGTAATTCTGACTTCAATGTTTTTTTTTGTAAAAGACATTACCCCTCGTCACTATATAAAAGCCGGTACTGAGTGCCTAAACCGGTATAAACTGGGTCTGAATTGCCATTGATATCAACCATTTGGAAATTACCGATAAAATCAGCCAGCCCCGAAGGCAGTAGATTTTGCCCGGTAACAATTAACTGGCCTTGAATAACAGCGCTTCCATCTTTTAGGACATCTAAATAAAGATAATCCCCACGGGTCAAAACCCGGACGGTCACATCCTGATTGCCCAACACAAGGCTTAATTCCTGACTTGGCAGAGCGGACAGAGGAACTTCAACAATCATGACAACCAACCTTTAATTATAGACGGGGGCTGTTTTGCCTGTTGCCGCCCTTTATTAACCGTATCAGCATCTCCGGCGTTCTGTACTTTGGAAGCAGGCATTGCGATACTTTTATAGCGGCGGGCAGTTTGCTTTATTTCTTTTAATCGTAACTCTACAACAAGAAGATTAACTGCCTGACTTTCCGATATGCTGTGACTTAAACCGGTGATATTGACATTTCGGTACACTCGGAAAGGCAACACAATATCAACCAGATCTGTAGAATCGTTATAAGTTTCTAAACTGGTTAAAAAGTTACTTAAGACCGTAGAACTACCGGATTTGGCCAGCGTTACAGAGAACTCCGCCGGATTATTGATTTTATTATAAGCACCAAAACTTCCCTGCTCTATCTGGTTGGTTGGAACAGAAGATGATTTTGATGCCGAATAACCGATAAAAGTATCAAACTCTACGATTGCTTTACGAGTTGAGCTGTTGCGGACAGTCCACTCGCCTCGTATCCAGTTCCTAATATTAGCGACCCCGGGCAAGCGGTGCGTTGCCAAATCCTCAGCTTGCCCGGCTAAATCTTTGATGTAACCTAAATCCATATTTTTTCCATACAACAAAAGCCCCAGTTTCCCGAGGCTTGACTTTATTTGTTTTTATTGTATAAAAAGAAAGTCCTGCGACCACGAATCACAGGACAATTTCTTAATCTAAGAAAGGGGTTAACCTAACTTAATCTCTCTCTATGAGATTAAGATAACCTATCTGACATAAAATGTCAATAGGGAAAAGGTTTTCCCCTTTCGCATTACGAAAGGAAAGATAATGATAATAAAGCTTATTATTGTTATTCGGAAAATCCGAATTTATCTGTCCGTTAAACGATAGATAAGGCAAAGGGCAGTTTTCCGCCCTTTGTTTTTACCCCATGTTTAAGTCTGTCTGATAAGTTGTCATAACCGGACTGCTGCTAACTGCTCCGTTCATTGTCTCATTAAAATTACCGCTCGGATTATTAACGATAACCTTATCGATATGAGCTTGCTGATTGATGCTGCGACTGTTATCAACACTTCTGCTATTGCTGATTTGCTGGGACTGGATAGCTTGTGCATTGGCATTAATTGGAGATGCTTTACTTCCAACATCGACTAACCAATTCGTTCCTTTTTTGATCATAGACAAAGGATTGAGCTTATCTAAGAACCAGCCGGCACCAGACTTTAAATTGCTGGTAACATCTTCGCCAAATAGATCCCAAAGTTGTTTTACACCATCAATTAACCATACAATAACAGATTTGAGAATCTTAAACGGAAACAATATTGCATCTAAAGCTTCGCGAACTCCGGGAATATCCAAAAAACTTTCCCAAAGTGCGACAATAGCGTCTTTGACAACCAAAATTCCATTCCAGAGATTTTGGAAATATTTGACAACATCTCCGGTTACAGAATCTGCCCCCTCTCTAAAAGCTAAGATATCTTCTATAACCAAAGCAATGAGGGCAGCAATAGCTAACAGACCCAAAACGACCGGATTAAAAGCCAACTTTAACAAGGCCGGTGCCAAATCTCCGGTAATTGCCAAAGATATAGCCAAAATGGCCGCCTCAACGATCCGTCCATGCTGTTGTACCCACCTTGCCGCAGTTGTCAGCCATTGGGATAGTTTTTCAGCTGCCGGAAGAAAGAAACGAATAAACCTCATGCCCAGAGCTGTGATAACTTGCTGATAGTCCTGAAACATCTTTTTCAGGCGTTCTCCGGTTTTGATGTCCTCATTTGACATCACACCGAGTTCTTTATATTTTACCAGCAGTTCATCTAGTCCTTTACGTCCTTTTTGCAAAAGGCGAATGGTTGCCTCGTCAAGCCCGATCTTTTTACCCAAAGCCAGAGACTGCGCGCTGTTCATCCCCTGAAACCGTGAAGACAAATCTTTCAACAAATCAAGCGGTTTACGCATGGATCCGTCAAGATTGCGAAACTGCACGCCTAAACGCACTAATCCGCCGAGTAACGGAGAATTGCCGCCGGTCAACGGAATAGACATCAAATCGTCGCTGAGCTTCTTAACTGTCGAGTTAAACCCCTCAACAGTACCTCCTTCACGTTTGACAGCTTCGCCCCATGCCTGCAAGTCCTCTGCATTTTCACGAACTGAACGGCTGAGGTTACCAAGTTCCTGGGCTTGAGATACAAACTGAGCAATACCGCTTTTCACAAACATAGCGGCAACAACCAGACCCGTTGCCTGCGCTGCTGTTTTGATGCCGTTCAAAGCTTTTTCAACGCCTTTACTCTGCGCAGCAAACGCTGAGCTGTTCATAAAAAGTTCTACAACCAATGTGTCAAGAGTTGTTGCCATGTTTAGCCCTTTCGTTGGCCTGATATTCGTTATAGGTATCTATTGCTATGATCTCATACAAATTGATAGCATCCTCAAGTCCGAAAACCGTTTCTAATTCGTTTAAGGTTGCCAGTTTATGGCTGACTATAACCGCAATCAGCGGTGAGATGTTCACATAGCCTGCGGAGCTGTCTTGTCCTCGCGGGAAGCTGATGTCAAGTTCCCGCCGGTCAATAAAAAATCAAAATGCAGACTCAAAACCTCTTTGCGGAGCGTGAACAAAGTCGAAACCTCTTCAATTACCTCATCGGCTGTTTCTTCGCTCAGCGGACGACTGACTGCATCTCCTGGAATTCCTAAGTATTCACAGCATTTCAAGAGCTCAGCGTAAAGCGGTTCGACCAGTTCATATTTGATATTTGAAAAAGCTTTGACGCCCATTCCAAGAAGTTTTGCCAGACCGGAAGTCCCTTGCAAATCTTCCGGAGTAATCCCTTCAGGAAGCGATAAACCTGAATTAAGCAACGCGCAAACCGCCTTTGTTGCCCAACGTTCCTGAGCACAGGCAGACATTTCGGTAATGCGGAACCGTTTGCCTTTGTCGCGGTTATCAGTTTCAATTTTGATCTCTTTTACTTTTCGCATCCCAATCCCCCTTAAGCCATAGGAACAACATTGACAGATTCAAAAATAAAGTCATATTGCATTGGTTCCAGAACTTTGGCACCGTTTGGCAGCAGTTTATTGGTAACGCAAGCACCGTTTGTCAAGGTTACAATCTTTTTAAGCGAATTCAATGTTATAACCAACTGGCAGACAATGGCTTCTCTTGCCATGTCCTGCGTCTGAACCAAATAATCAAGCCGGTCAACCGTTGCGCTGTTGGGTTGAAATTGAAAACTGACAGGCTTCGGACTTGGCGTATAACCGAACGAAATATACCCATCAACTCCCATACGCGCTTCAATCTGTTGGATAAGCTCCTGCGTCCAAGCATTGTCAACCGCGAAGTTTTCAAACTTCAATCCTGCCGGAAAAAGTGCGTTGACCAATCGAGCAGAGGCATTTGCTGAAGTAATGCTAAATTTTCTTGTCATGTTTATTCCTTACAAAATAGTGGTTGAAGTGCCTTGGATAGTCTGGATAGAACCGCCGTCGCAATACCAGAAATTCGGACGCGACGGACCGCGTGCAACGCGAGTATTGGTGTCGGCATCGGGAATTTGCAAATACCAACCTTGAGTATACAGGCTTTCGGATATATCCATTCCGGCCTCGCGGTTGACTTGGTCAATTTGAGCGGCTGAGAGATTAACGCCGGATACAATTAAACCGGCATTTATACCGGCATTAATAACATCAATCGAACCTGCGTAAATCGCTGAATAGCCGTCTACATTAAACGGCAGCGTGTTGGCGTTTTTAAGAACCGTCAGCCAAGACGCCTGCATTTGAGCTTTGAGCCAAATCTGCCCAAGATAAGTATCAAACCACTTTGCGGAACCGGAAATCTGACCGTTCTGCGCTAAGGTAAACTCTTCTGCGGCCGTTGCATAATCTCCGTAAAAATTATAACCATTACCCAGTAAAGCTCTCGCATCTTCTGCATCGTCCACTGTATAAGCAAGACCGGCTTGCGAACGATACGCAAAAGCCTTGCGGCCGTTGGTACGGTCTAAATCCATACTTGCCGCGTAGCCCATAGCCAGAGCGCAGAACGCTTTTGTATTATAGCAGTTGAAAATGCCGTAATAATCTTTGACCTTTTGGGCAAAACAAGCCGAATTGTTCGGAACGAGCGCGTTGCCGTTAACCTCATTGGCGATATAAGCAAAGCGCGTACCTTTGGAATTGCACCAAGTGGCCAGTTCTTCTTTTTGTTCATCGGTTTCTTGGAATACCGGCATAAAGGTAACCCAGTTTTGCCCGGATTTAATCAGGTTCTGCATATTCTGGGTTAAGGTCTGAGCCGCCGAACCGCCCGAGGTGATTGCACCGGAAGTTTCGGACAGGTTCATCAGAGCGGACAAATCCGTTCCGCTTTCAGCCGGACTGGCGAAAGAAACTGAACTGTTCTCGCCAGTTGTGCCGGAAGTAATGATAAAAGCGCCAAAGTTTGAATTGTAGACAACAGTAGCGCCACCCGTCAGTTTTGCCTGAACAGCTTCGGCAATGGCTGAATAACTGGTCGCCTCACTTAAGTCAATACCGGTTAGATTAACGACCACACCATCAATCGACAAGCTTAAAGCACCGTCTGTTACGGCTTGGAAAGCCGAGAGATTGGCTGAAACCTTAGCTCCCCGCAGCCAACCGGCAACGGCTTCGGTAATGACGCGATAAAAATAAAGTGTGGTCGGGCTTTTCTGTTTGTTGTCATCTGCCAGAAAATAACCGGAAGCCAAAGCATATTCGGTACTCTCGGCACCGAAATAGTTGCTTACGGCATCAGGAGAGCCGAAAGGATAAATCATATTAGCCGGTAACAGGGCGGAATCGCTCAGCAATACACCGTTGAGTTCCACGCCGTTTAATCCGCCGCCAAGGGTTCTCGGCTGCAAATCTACAAGTTCGCTTGCAGGAATCGTCATTTATTATAACTCCGTTTCAAAAATGTTAAGTTCAGCAGCCGTAAAGGTGTCAACTTCGACCGTTACATCGGTTGCATAGTTAAGATGAAGCTGTATTGTCCGCCTCTCGACATAGTTTTTTTCAGGGCTGACACCGGTGTTATTTGAAACATCGTCGGCATAAAGCACCTGAATTTTGTAAGGTTCCAGAAAATCGCACAAAATCGGCGTGCGGGATAAATCCACAATCGCATTTGCTCTTCTTTCGGCATTTTTACCGAAGAAATCAAGCTGCATCACGCTTTCGCGGTCTTGGTGGACATTGTATTCATTAAAAGTCCAGTCCGCTGAGGGCGTATCCAATCGCGTTGAATTGGTCAGCGTCATAATCACATAATCATTGTTCGGCGGCAAACTGACGCGCCGTCCTGGATAAGCCCGTCTAACATTCTCAACAGCCACACCGGTATATTTGACCAGCATTGCCTCAACCGCGATATAAACTTCGTGTTCGGTCATTCTTCCTCACAACATATCAATAATCTTACCAATAGCCTTTTCTGCCGCGACTTTTCCGGCATAAATTCCCGAAGATATGGTAAACTTCTTAATCTTTTCGGTAACGCCCTCTTTATTTAGAAGAGTGGCAAAATCATAACCGCTTGATGTCAGGCGGATAAAACTGTCGGAACAACAAACATTTTCTTCCACGGTATATTGCACCCCGAGATTATGCCCGTAGACTTCCTCAATAGCGTGATTATCTTTAAGCAAAAGCAAATGCCCGTAGAATTTGTCGTAATAATCGTCTTCATCAATGATTTGGCGCGGTTTTTTCATCTCATCAGCTAAAGACAACACATTTACAAAATGGCTGTTTTTCGCCTGTATGGCATTCAAGAGACGTTTAAGGTAATTATAATCAATCTTCATCGTTATCATCTCCCGGCAACTGCTGCACGCCGCGAACCTTTGTCCAGCCGACCGTGTTCCATTCTTCCGGCACGCTGTCGATAAACCAGTCAAAGCCGTTCCAACGGATAATGTCCCCCCCTGTTTCGCTTCTGCGGCTTAAACCGGGAAAAGCTCCGAATAGATAAAAGTTCTTATAAACCGAGGACGACACATAGTTGTCAATAAACTGAATTTCATAAGAACTGACTGGCTGAACTTGGGCTTTGGCGTTTACCTCTTCCCAAATTGGCTTAACAATCCCGCCGGGAAAATGCTGATTTCCCTTATTAACCTTGATTATGACATCTTGGTCGGGGTTGACGGCGTTAATTGCCCCCCTGACTATTTGGTGCAAATTCATCATCGGCTTGTTCCAAAAGAAAAGCCCTGATTTCTCAGGGCTTCGATTTTAGTTTATTGTCTTTTTAATAACTGCGAGTTTTCGTTTAAGCTCAGCGTTTTCTTCGTTCAACTCGCGGAAGCTGTCAACCGTCTTTCTGTGATGTCCGGCATACCAACCCCAAATGGCTCTGATTAAGTCATCATCTGACACTTCTCTAAAGAAGTTCGGCTGTTCTGCGGCCGTCATAATGTCCATTACAGCGTCACGAACCGCGACAACCGCGCATTTCTTCACAATTCCACCGATTGCCTTTAAGGCTTCACGGTCTTGCGTCAGCGAGGGAACTGTCAAGTTTTGCTTGACACTTTCTTCTAAAGCGTTAAAAGCCGCGATATACTTAATTTTCCATTCCATAGCCTTTTTGCCGGTAAAGCCCATTGCTAAAAGGGTAAAACCGTCACGGGTTATTTCATAGGCAGGATAATTTCGACCTAATCTATCTTGATAGGAGATTGGCGAAAAATTGCGCCGATTAAAATCCTCTGGAATTTCTAAAGCTCGAACAGCCTTTAACACATCTTTATGCGGTTTACCAAAAGTGTCCGCAATTATTTTAGATGTAGTTGTTGGCTGATTATTAATATTTAATGTCACTAAATTATTCATCGTTATTACCTTTTTCTATAAGTTCCCTAGTTCAGCTAGGTCTGGGGGCTAGAAACATGAATAACGACATGCGGACTTATTTATATATATCGTCGCACCCCCAGATAAGAACTTTATGCAAAAGAGGTCAACAACAATGAATTTGCATAAAAAAACACACTATCGGGCGTGTTACCGCGTTATTAGAGTTTCTAGCTCTGCCTATTATATTAGCAGATATTTTGTTAAAATCAAGTTAATTATTTGCAATCTGCGGCTCTTCGTTGTTGTACTGATAACCGACGCTGTCTCTCATGTTCCAAGTATTACGTAATGGGCGATTAATGCCTTTACCTTTAATTTCAAATACTTTTCCACTTTTACTTTTATGACGAACGCCATTTATGGTTACTTCGGAGTTAGGTTCATAATTGTTATGTTCAATCTTGTCTTGAATATCAGCCCGCATTTGCTCGCCAAGACGTTTCATTGAGTTTTCAACGTCAAGATTGGTTTGTTTTAGCCTTTGAGCTAATCCTTTGCTCCATTTGTCTTTATTTTCGTTGATAGCGTCGTTAAAAAACGGACGAGGCGGAATAAACTCACTTCCGTCCTTTCGAACCGTGCCGAAGTTGTTCCAAGCCGCGACCTGGGCAACCGATGTTCCATCTTCATATTTAGAACCTGCGTAAAATCCGGCGGTTAATTTGGTCTTTTTGCCACCGTTGCCGATTTTCTTCAGCTTAGCAATCAGTTTGCCGTTGCCGCCGCTTTTCCATTTAACACCCGCAGCCACAGATATATCTCCCCATCATATATGGTTTTGCCATTTGCCAGAACAGCTGGCCGAACTGGCTTTGATTAAACCAAGCATTGGTTAAATTGGGAGGAACCGCAAAGCCGACACTGACCGAACCCTCTGTCGCATTAGTCATAGGTCCGACCGTACCGGCTCCGCGATTAAATAAGAACGCTATATGCGCTGTAAGCAGGTATAACATCGTTTTGAGCTTGTCCGGACAGCACACGACTGTGCCGATGCGATTGCTCAAAATCCCCGTTGCAATGTCAAAGAAGTTTTGTAATTGGGCTTCTGTGTTTGTTGCGAAATCGGGATAAGCCGCGGTAAACTCGGCGTAATCAAATGTTATATACTGCTCGTTTGGCATTAGGCGGTTACTCCTGCTCCCTGTCCGCCGTCTTCAGATTTCTGAATATTCGGAACGGTATTCGGGTCAATTTGCTCCAATCCGGTTTTGGTTGAAGCGTCTTTTTCAATTTCTTTGGCCATATCCGCGGCTTTCTGTGCAGAAACATCGGCAAAGATATGTTTTTTCAGCAAATACGGCTGTTTGGCATAAGCGCGGGTAAAATATGCCCACACATCCGCATCAAGCTGAGTTGTGGCATAAAGCCCGAGCATTCCCTCGGTTTTAACTACAATACCTTGGTTCATGCCGTTAATCTTGTGAACTTTGCCGTCCGGCGTTGCAAAAGACAACGCGTAGGGCAGTTTTGATTTTACGGTAACAAAATTCCCGCTCTTTTGGGGAGCGGGAGCATTGTTGACATTTACCGACTGATTGGCGGTCTGCGCGCCTCTGTTCTTTTTAGACATTGTGCCTCCTTATAAAAGTCTAAACACCGAGCATTTGCGAAATGGCAATCGGCTGGAAGATGATTGCGCCGAAAGTACCGGCAACAAACTTCTGTTTGAAGTGGGACAGGTGCGGAACAACGCGACCGGCTCTCATCTTCTCAGAGTAGACCAAATCAACGGTTCTGTTCTCTACGCCCTCGGCGCGGATAACATCAGCCCACAATTGGACAAGCTCGCCTGCTTCGGTTGACATTTCCGGAACAACAACAACTTCCAAATTCGGAAGGCTCTGTTGCAACAAGGCTTTAACAGAGTTCGTCATCAAATCAGATGTTTTGAGAAGCATTGCGGAAATTTTCGGAGAAACAATAAGTTTCAAGCGAGAATTCTCATCAATATAACCCATAGAACGGTTGGACAAGTCAGCAACCATTGACAGAATATCATTGTAAATCTGGACAGCGCTCTTGTCTTCCCAAGCGGTTACAGGATCTGCGGTTGTGCCGACATTTGCCGGAGTCAAAGCCGTCGGCAAAAGCGGGTCATTCAACAGACCGAAGTTCTGCAAGCCCTGAACGCCGTAGAAATAAAAACGGTTCATTGCCAAATCAATGGTAGAAGCTGCAGACATCTGTTTTTCAGAAACCAGATTGATACGAGCGCGGCCGAGCATGTCGCTTTCGCGGTCGCCGTATTCAATAACCGTTTCAAAAACAAAGTTTTCACGGGTCGGGAAAGTCGCGTTAATATCAGACTTACCGTTATCGGCATAATCATCATACGGCTGAACATAACCGGTCTGCTCAATTTGAGTGAAACGGGCGTACGGGGTCGTCCAGTCGCCGATTTTGCGCTCAGAAGCAATAGAACGGGCGCGGGTCGGTGCATTCAGAATGCGAATAACCGCCGGATCCAGAAAGGCGGTATATTCTACCGGAACACCGGCATTAGCCGGAGTCAACAACTGAGCGTCCATTGCCATTTTATTTGGGTTGGCTTTGTCAATAAAGCTTTGGTAGCCGTTGAATACAAAGCCGTATTCTTTCAACTGTTCAATTTCGTTTTGATTCATTTAGTTTACTCCCAGTTAGTCACGCCGACAAGCGCACCGACAACGGCTTCGTTGTCGCACAGACTGATAATGCGGAAAGATGTCTCTGTTGCACCGGTTACCGTGGCACCTGCTGCTGCGTTGGTAATTGCGCCCGTGGTGTTGTTTACAAAAATCTTGTTACCGACGGTCGGAACATCTTCAACATTCATGAAAATGCTGCATTTATCCGCAATGCCGCAGGCCAAGCGTCCGGGGACAGTCATTGTCGCACCGGTAGCAAAATCCGTAATCGGAATAAACATTGTACGATGAACAACGCCGGCCGGTTTGCCTTCTCCGGTGGCTGAGCAAGTGCCGTCACCGTTATCCCAAGCAAATTTACCGACTTTAACCTCGACATCATCGTCTTCATATTCTTTGACCATCAATGTCAGCGGGTACATGTGGTTATAGTTACCGTCAAAAAAATCCCCGGCAACGCCCCAAGGCTTCCGAGGATTGATAGAGGTTTGAAATCCAATGTTTGCCATAATTCTAAGCTCCTAATTTAATTTTGCTAAGTTCCGGAAACTGGTCGACAACGCCTTTTGCGGCGGCACTGTCAAAAGACATACCGGATTTTTCGGATTTGGTTTTCTTCAGAACTTCGACCATTCCGCGATAAGACGCACGGGAATAATCTTTAATATTGTAGCCGTTCAGCTCCAAAGCTTTGCCGTAGATGTCTTCGGCGCTGTCAAAAGCCATCGGATCAACTGCGCCGATTAAAGAACGAACGTTTGCAGCGGCTTCGTTCTTCTGCTTAAATTCGTTCATAATAGACAAACGAATGGAAGCGGCATCCATAGCGGCTTTTGCGCCTTCGGATTCATGTTCACGATCCAGCTTTTTACGCTCTTTCTTTTCCATTTCTTCGCCGTATTTGACACCTTCGGCAAAATCGGCATCAGAGGCGCATTTGTCTTTTGCCGCTACTGGATCTTCATCATCAGCGGAACGCGTAGAATCCGTATAAGCCAGCTTTTCAGCTTTGCCGATAATGGTACGCCACAATTCCTCGTCCACTTTGCCTTTTAAGATTCCGCCGATTTCATCGATAAGCTTACGCTTGTCGGTTCCGTCTGCGTCTTCAGTAATTGTTTCTTCAACTTTGGTTTCCGGTACGATTTCCTTGACTTCCTCGCGGATTGCTTCTTTCAAAGCCTCTTCAAGGTCTTCGTCCATAGCCATGTCTTTTTTAGAAGAAAGCTTACTGATAAAGTTTTTCAGTTTTGTACTCATCTTTTCTCCTTTGGTTATTGAGTTACTGTCAGCGACAATCACGTCGCTCCCTGCTCTGCCCTCTTTGACAAGGGCAACGTGATTCCCGCGGATATTATCCATTCGGAAATCGTACTTCTGCCCGTCAAAAAAACCCGGCTTAAACACCGGGTCATAACGATAGGCGGAAGATAATTCTTTCTTTTCTCCGCTTTCTATGGATTTTATCGCTTTTTCATCATAGACAGCCAAAGAATTGGTTAAATAAGGCGATTTTGCTTCAGCGTTTGTCCCTAAAGAGCCAACCCGCAAGTGCTGGTTCTTTTTATCGGCACCATCTTCCACGTGTTCAGACAAAAGCGGTAGATTGTTAAATGTGTCTGCTGCTTTTTCGATTTCCTCAAAAGGACGATAGCCATAATATATTTTATCAGGGACAAGCCCTAACTCCTGCCAGCCGGGAATTTCCCGCCCGTAATACGGCGCAACCTGCTCTTTGGTAATATTGCATAAGTCTACATGCAAAAAGCCGTTCTCATCAAAATGGCGCACACTGTTAAGGCTGTGTTTGTCATAAGCCAGCATTTTATATTCCTTAAAAGAAAACCCCGAATTTCTTCGGGGCTTGGGTGTTAATTTTGCAAAGCTTTCTCTATTTTTCTAAGCTTGCTCTCCAAAAGTATAATTTTCTCATCTTTTTCTTCAGACGATTTAAGAATGGCTTTGTGCCGTGTCCAGTACCAGCGTTGCAAATATTGGACAATGTCCCAATCGCCGATATTGTAGTAATTGTCGTTATCCTCTCCGGCATAAGGCGCAAACAGTCTTTTGACTTCTTCACGCACTGCCACCGCGGCACAGCGCTTAACCATTCCGCCAATCGCTTTCATATCAACTTGGACTTGAGGCACGCCATAAGCACCGGTTTTGCGGATACTCGGCAGAACATCATTGTAAACCCAATCGGCGAACGCTTGAGCCTGGGGTTTGTTGCTGCGGAATATCAGGCGGTACAAATTCGGCTCGTTGATGATGGTTATCTCTTGCCGACCACCGGCGGTAAGGGTGTAGGTTTTGCCTACACCCTCTTCGGGCAATTTTACAGACGTCCGACTGTTGGCTATAGCCAAAGCACGGCAACAATCAGCCAAGCTAAACCATACTTGACCGTCAACAATCTCTGTTCTTACCTGATTATCTTTAAAATTAAATGTAACTAAACTATTTGTCATGTCTATTTGTCCTTTATTTCAAATTACCTTTAGACCGTAAAGGCATCGGGAGGTTGAAACACGTGACAAATAGAACACGCCTATCCTATTCAATATATTCGGATAGCCTCCCGATATGGGTAAATACTTTAAACAAAAGAGGTCAACAACAATGTTTAAAATAAAAAATCACACTTTCGGGTGCGTTTCCGCTATTTGTAGAGTGTTTCAAGCTCTGCTATTATATTAGCAGATTATTTCTTAAAATCAAGTTAATTATAAAAACTCCTCAATGATTGGCCGGCACATGCAGTGACAATTTATCCGTTCCCCGGGGAATATCCATTCGCCGTCAATATAAAGCCCCTTGTCTAAGTCAAAAACTTTGCCGTTAGCTTCTTCATGACTATGCCGAGGTTCTTTTACACCGTTTGCATGAACCCAAACACCACGTTTAATGCCTAAATCCATCTGCCGTGTGCGATTCATCTGCTCGGTGGCTTTGTTGTTCTGGTCACGGGCGATAAGAATGGCACGGCGGTGCGTAATTCCGTAACGATGTTCCAGCTCATCAGTCAGATATTGCAAATCACGCCCGGAACGAACCGAGCGCATAACCATTCCTTCGACCTCGGTAAAATACTTCTCTGGAATGGATTTAATCAGATTGACATTTTCATGAATAAAAGACTTCATGACATTTTGCATTGCAGGTGTCATTTTTAAGTCAATAGCAAAACCTAGTTCCTCGAGCTTCTGTTGAAACTTTTGGCTTTTATACGACCGCCAAGCGTCCTTAAATGCTGATTCCGTATATTTGTAATTATGACGAACAAACCACTCCGCAAGCTTCTTTGCTTGTCGATTAAAGTTCCTCTGCCATTGAGAAAAACGCTTGCGCAAAGCCCGCGACATAGCGTCGGCCGGCGTTGCATCATCGGCCATAATAACCGGTTCTTGGCGTTTATATTCTGCCTCAATCCAGTATTTGACTGAATGCTGCATCTCATCAATCAGCTTCATCAGCTTTTTGCGGTATGCCATTTCAATCCCTTTATTGGGGCGAATAGCGCGTAATGTATGGACTTTATTTGCCATAGAACTTTTCGCTTGATTGTTATTGAAATTTAAGGTATTATATTGGTATTAAGATTGGAAATTGAATGAGGAAATGGTCTGTCATTCATGAGAAGTTGAATTAGTGAGTCAACCTTTCAACATTTCCAATCTTTTTTTATGCCTTCTCAAAAGCCGTTAATAAGAACTGGAGCTTTTCATTGTCAAATTTAGGTTTAACAATTGCGACTCTTCCATTGTGCTCGATATTAAAACGGCCATTGGTTCCGACTTTAAGCTGTCCTTTTTCTATAACATCAGAAAGATTATTAAGCAAAGATTGGAGATCTTGCCCAGTTTCTCTACGACGCTTGATGATATGGGCTAAGCCCATACTCTCATTCCCCCAGACAAGGTCAATATCGCCAATATCTTTACGAGTAAAAGCTCCTTTAACATGCCCCTGCTTTTCTTTCATCAGCAAATCAATGGCAGCTTGTCCTTTTACACCGGTAAATTCTTTACCTATAAATTCAGAAACAGAACTTGATCCGCCGCTACCAAACTGACCGTTTTCGGCGCGTGGATGATCTTCTTCCTTCCACTCATCAAAAACAGAGCCGGCTTCGTCGCGGTCGTCAATATCAACATCGGCAAAGCTTTCAGTTTCCGGGATATCATCAACATCGATATTGGAGAAACCACTGTCTGGGTTATTTGCTAAAGAACCGCGGATTTCTTCCTGTGACAGACAGCCACGGTCAACATAAACCGCCGCGGTGTCAGCATGAATTTTGTTAATCTCTGCCCGCTCGCGTTCGTCCATTTCCCACAAAGGCGCAAACTGAAACGAGATATTGTCGTCAATCTCGCCATAGCGGTTGAGCTGCAAAATCTTTAAGACTTTCTCGACATTGTCATAACAGATTTTTTCGTTCAGGCTTTGGATTTTGTCATAGTAAATCCGGTTCGTGCCTTCGCTCGAGGCGTTTAAGCCTTTCGGTAGGTCGCCAAAGTATTTATCCTTACTGATGCCTAGAATAACCGGCGCCAAGTCCAAAGAAAGGGAGACAATGTCAGTCACACCGGATAAAGGCGTGTTTATCTGCACCATGTCTTCCAGCTCTTTATCAATCAGAGCTGTGCCGTCATTGTTGCGCTGGGCATTGAAGTATTTGACTCGCTGGGTTAAACTATTGCAGTCCCCACCGCTCAAAAACGCCGACATATCAGTTTTCCAAATTGTCAAACTAAATTTGTTAAGCAATCTTTGAGCTGAACGGCGATTTTCCGTAAAGTTCTGGACATATTCCAAAACCTGCTGCGACAATGAAATGCCGAAAAAGTTATACAACGGCTTCAACAGCAAAGGTACTTCGTTTTGGGCAAAGTACAAAAAACGGCTCTTGTGATATTCTTTACCCAGAATATACCATGTCTCGGGGTTGAAATAATCATCAGCCGTTGGGTCTGAAGAATTATAAACGCCCGGATAGACGTTTATAGGCTCAATAATCTTAAAGCCTTTGAAAGAACCTTGCTTAAATGTGGAACTATCCAGATAAAGCGGGACTCTCTTTTCTTCATCGTCCAACTCGCCCATGTCGATATAAACCAGACAGCCGCCCTGATAACCGGTTGTAGACAAAGCTCGGTTGAACAAAGATTTGACGCGAAAACGCTGTAAATCTGATTCCAGCTCGGAAATCTTAGCGCTTAAATCTTCCTCGCCTTGGGAAGTTAGATCTATGAACTTACGAGTCATGTCATCGACAATAACTTCAATGCCGGAACGAATAAGCGGATCCTGTGCAATGCTGGACAATAAGGCATAACCCAAGAACTTCGGAGCCGCCAAAGCCTGCCATTCCGGCGCAAAGTGATTGATAATCCCGTCTGTGCATTTGATGCACTCGTCCATAGCAATGGTTTTGTCTTTCGGCATTCCCAAAGTAATCGGGCGTTGATATTTGACAGACCCGCTGTTATACACTTCGAGCGCACGGGCTAACAAATCTTTAGTACGCAGATTTATATCCATCTCGTCCAGCGGGCGGATGTTCATTGATTTTTTAACCTGTTTTGCCATTAGTAACCTGTGAATTGTTTTTCCCAGCCGGGATTGATTTGCATTGTGCCTCGTCCTTTTATATAGCCGTCAAGACTATACCGCAGAGCATCAATGATATGGTTGTTTTTATCTTCAATTATGGGCAATATATCGCCGTTATTCTTGTCTACCTTATAAGAATAAAGCCTGAACTCATCTGCTGTATGTTTACAGCGCGGATGAATAACAATCTTACGAAAGCTTTTCAAAACTGCTAAGCCGTCTTCAACCGAGCGTTGCCACTTCTTAGCCGGAGAAATATTAAATCCTCGCCGTTTCATAAAACTTATTGTCTCCGGTCGCGCACAGTCTGCCTTTATCGGGAAACTCCGCGATGTCGGAATATGGTCGAATAATTGCGGGGTTTCGTCCAATTCCACGCCGACACCGTAACATTCTTCATCAATATAAAGTGCGTCGTTCATAATAAAACAACGCACCAGCGTTGTGGGGTCTTGAGCAAAACCCCAGTCTGCGCCGTGAAAAAAGCGTGTGTTTGCCGGAGCTTCAAATTCGGAGATTTCATATCGCCCCTTGAAAACTTGCGCATCGGTATTAACCTGAGGCTTGCCCAGCCAAATATACTCGTAATCAGAAACATTAACCTTGCGGCAATATTCCATCTCCTTACGCAGAACCTTAGGGAACCACGGATTGTCAGTAAAATTGACTAAAACAGACTTGCAGTCATCAGAAGGATGAATCACAAATTTTTGATATGTCTCGTCAGCTTCAAGCTTGGGGTTAAAACTTACCCATATTTCCGAATTTTCTTTACGAATAGTCGGACATAAGACTTCCCAGCTTTCCTTAGAAACATTCTGAGCTTCTTCGACCCAGCAAATGTCAATACCCTCAATTGATTTGATTTCATCAATATTGTTCTGAATACCCTTAAAGTAAAATTCAGAACCATTAATGCAAACGATACTTTCTCTTGTGACTTTAAAATATGAAGATAACCCGAGAGAAACAATACTGTCACGCAACAATTTATGCACTGACATAGATATGGAAGACTGGAATTGACGCGTACACAAAACGCGGATTTTATTCCTCATTGCCAGAATAATAAGCGTTCGTGCAATTCCCCAAGACTTACCGGAACCGCGCCCGCCATACAATACCTTATACCTTTTCCGCTCATTAATAAGAAACAACATCTTATCGATAATTGGAAAATCAACTTGCATTATTTGCCTTTATAATCTTAACCGGCGTAATGTTAAAAACAGGAGGCTCTCTTAGGTCATGACCTTCAGTATCTGTCATCGCCGTTTTTTCTACATACAGCCCCGCAAGCTTTCCTTTAAGCTCCTCAGCTTTAAGGGCCGCTGTGATGTTATTGTTAGCAATAGCTGCGCGCTGAAGCTCGTTAAGTTTGTCAAAGCTCTCAATACCTGTGTAGCCGAGTTTTCTTAACTCTGCTTTCTGGCGCCGAACCTCACCGGATTTTTTACCGCCCTTTCGACCAAGTTCTCTCGCTTCGTTCTCGCTTCGAACCGGATTTAAGTTCTTTTTATTCACCATTTTCCATTCTCACTAATGCAAGTTTGGTTAAAAAGTCTTTGGAAATGTCACCTAATAAGGTGGGGATTCCCTCAGGTTCGTTATTCTCGGATTTCAACCGTTCGATATTTTCGAATACTTGCCGGATGCTCTCGATTAAATCGGTGTTAACCAGATCCGGACTTAAAATATCTCGATTAAGTGCAGATGCTTCACCGGAAGCCATAAATATCTTTTCGGCTAAGTCATCAACCCACTTGTCTATATTTTCAATCAGACGGTCATATAGAAGATGCTGACCGTAGTTGCGCGCTTGCCAATGTTTGAGTTTACAAGCGTACTTATACGCGATTAGCCTTTGAATAAGTTCTAACATTTTTGTCCACATTATAGCCTTGAATTAGGTATTACCCTATACGGCGAATTTTAACTAACCGATTGTTTTTATTAAATTCTTAATTTTAGACAAAAAGCCGCGAATGAGGGGAAATCCGCGGCTTATGCCCAAGGTTGGGCGGGAAAGGAAATAACAAACCGCCCCCAAAAAAACGGCTGCCGATAAGGGCAACCGTTTAGATACACTTCTACATGATACCTAAAATGGTACTAGGTTTTATAAAAGTTGTCAAGAACTTTTTTTAAAAAAATTTGTTTTGTCGTACCCCATTGTTTTTACAAGACAATCAACAAAAAGTATGGCAAAATCCATAAAAGCAGGAAGTAGCCGATAAAATCAGCGATTCGGTAAAGCATGGGATTATAAATCTGCCCCGTTCACCCAAAGCTGAATCTGCTTGAGCCTGTTCTTGAGGTCGATGTTCTCGGCTTTAACCTGATACATGGATTCTAATTCATCCCGAATCGCTACAGCTGCACAGCGTTTGACCATGCCGCCGATAGCTTTCATGTCGACTTGGACTTGAGGCAGTTGTACGATATTTTCGGACAACTGATTATGGCTTTCGATAAGGTCAAGAACCCACCGGCGAAATTCTTTTGCGACCGGTGTCTTGGAGAACATCGCCAACAGATGACAGCCGCGAAGAGAAAAGACGCGAACCTGCTGCTTGCCGCCGGCCGTATCGACTGTGGTTAAAAAGCTCATGTCCGGTGTGAACTCGTCAGCGTGGCTATCATATATCTTAGCAACTGATATACCACCTTTAACATAGCCCAAGGCTTCCCCGATTTGGGGAACCCCCAAATATGGCAGGTTATTAACGATTACGGGAATTATGGTTTGATTTTTGAAAGTTAATGTAACTAAACTATTTGTCATATCTATGTTCCTTTATTTCAAATTACCTTTACACCGAAAAGGCATCGGGAGGTTGAAACACGTGAACATAGACACGCCTATCCTATTCAATATATTCGGATAGCCTCCCGATATGGGTAAATACTTTAAACAAAAGAGGTCAACAACAATGTTTAAAATAAAAAATCACACTTTCGGGTGCGTTTCCGCTATGTTTAGAGTGTTTCAAGCTCTGTATATAATAATAAACGAATCGGACTAAATGTCAAGCCATTATTTATTTTGGTTATCTTTTATCTCTTGAGGATAACATTCTTTTGCCATTTTAACATGCTCTTTAGTAATAAAAGGTCTAAAATTCTTGTCTTTTTCTTTAATTTTATTCATAGATTCTAGATATTTTTTATAACTCCCTTCTTGTGTAAGAAACCCCGTTAAAAGAAAATAAGCACTCGCATAAGCGTATTCTTTTGCTTTAACTTTAGAATATTTTTCATGTTCTAAATAATAACTATATGCCCGACAAAATTCATTATTAAAAATAGTGAATAAATCAATTCTTCGACACTCATCTAGCTCATCCAAGTCGTTCATACTATCTTTTTCACTAAGAACATGAAAAAAAGAACTATCCGTATTCTTTAAAATCCATTTCTTCAATCCAGAAAAATCTTTACCTCTGTATGCATATTTTTTGTAGTCAGGCATATCCTTTTCAGCTAATGATAGTGGAACTCCGTTATATTCTGTCATATAGCCATCTCCGCAAACAACACAAGCGATCCCCTGTATCGGATAATCCACAGGCTTAAAGAAATAATTATAAAAAGAACCTACCATCCCAGCAACACTTGTCAAAACTACAAATCCTGCTATCAAAATTCCTATCACATCCCCCACTAAAACTCGAGGAGATTCAAGACTTGACAAACTAAATACCGATTTACAAGATTCTTTTATCCTTTGAATAACTTCATCCCTTGATTTAATTTTATCTTGTTTAAAATCATTAACAAAATAAATACAAGCCAATGACCACATAAATAAGATAATAGATTTAAGAAAATTAGCAATTTCTTTATTAATGCCGCTAAAATCTTGAGGAATAATAAATATCATTCCTAAAAAAGAAAGTAAGGCCGCTAATAAAAAGCTTTGAGGCTTATTGTTGTTAAGTTCTGTTTTCAGCTCTTTGAGTTTGTTTTTACCTGTGAGTAAATCTTCTACTCCATAGACAGAATTTAACAATCTTTCTTTTCTCTTTTCGGTTAAGCTACCGCCATCTTGAATTAAACGCATAACATCTTTAAACTCATCAACAGATTGCCTGATAGGGTTATAAACATCATCATCTATTTCTTTTTCTGCCAAATCTCGCATATCATCAACATAATAGCCATTCTGCATAAGATAATCAGTGAAAGCATCCCTGAATCTTTTTTGGATATTTTCTATAAATTTAGCATTATCTAAGATTTTAAGCTGCGCCTGCGTAGGACGGGTTCTAATAGTTGTCCCCACCCGAAACCCGTGTCCTAAACCTTTACTTATCCACATTACCATTTTGCACCTCTATTCAAAAAGCCCTCCGAAGAGAGCTTAAGTTTCAACTATGCTTTCTCAGGCTGTTGAGTTTCAGTCGACGGTTTTTCAACGTAAACAACTTTAACTTCCTGCTTGCCTTCAGATAATCCCATAACTAAAGCCAAGATGTTCATAATCGTTGGAACCAACGGAATAAAACCAAGAATCAAGTCAAAAAACCCACCAATTAGTGGGAAAGCAACCAAATATCGTTTATCAATTTTCTTTCCGCGAGAGTTGGCGATTAAAGCTAAAATAACATAATTAAAGAAAAGAAGCCAATTAACTACGGATGCCATATTTTTAACATCTTCGGCAGTCGTACCACTATCCATAACTCCACCTATGACAGCCATTCTCCACAGATAAGTAAACAACATAACAATCAAATACAAAATAACAAAAGCTGGTGTTTTCATTTTCTTTCCTTTCAAAAAGCTTCTAATCTTTTAAGTTTATAAACAGTTTTCCCCGCTCCCAGAACGCTACTATAATTAAAGCTTCCGGTTCTCACAAAATAGCCTCCGGGGGCGGCTACATTATCCGGCATTTCTGCGTCTGTCTTATTATGCGAAACAAACACGACCTGACCCGGAAAATAATTTACTGTTCTAGCTTGCAACAAAGTGCCTCCGCTGACTTGCTGGAAGACAAGGAACTGTTGTTCCCCGGCCACAAGTATACAACTGCTGGGCAAGGGACGCCCTGTAATGAAATAGGATGTCATGTCTGATGGCTCCGGACAGAACTTATACCCATACTTTTTCTCTATACTTTTTATTTGAGCGTCATACTCTTTTATTCTTTTATCTTCGTCTTCCTTGTTCAGCTTATCCCAATATTCATCAAGCTTTCGAGTAACCAAAGCTTGAGTTTCTGGAGAACAATCAAAACCTTCTTTAGTTTTAACATCATTTTCAAAGTTTGAAAGTTCTTGATCTATTGCCGCCTGTGTGTTTATTTTGGCGAATTTATTTTTTACGTCCTTTTCAAATTCGGCTTTAGCCATTTCTTTCTTTTCTTCGCCGATTTCCGATATAATCTGAAGATACATTTTTTCCGCAGCATTTTTATAAGACTTCCAAGGATTGGAAGTGTTCAAAAATTCTTTATGAATTATTGAACATATTTTTTTATTCTTTTCAGCTTCAGGGTTAACAACATTATCAATTATCTGTTTGCTGTTATCAATCGCAGCTTGCACATATGGAGGAATCTGGCATCCTGCTAATAGGTAAGACATCCCTAATACAAAAGTTTTTTTAGTCATATCATTTCTATTTTTGATTAAAATTTTTAGGATACACTACCAAAGGTTAGAAAAAGAGTCAATCGGGTTTATGTTTTTCAACATTAAAATCGGTTCTTTCATAGAAATTGAAGGTTTGCGCCCATTGATAAAATAATTTTTCTTGTTCATTCCATCGACATATGAAAAAAATATGGTCATCATAAGGTTTCAGATATCCGCCGCGGAAAGTTACTATTTTACCCTTCTTAACCTTTTTTAACGCTGATAAAAATTTCATTTCTTTACCTTTCATCTGATTTTCCAAGTCTTTTATAATAATCTTCGATATTATCCCAAAAATTGACCGTGGACATGCCGGTAATTTGCGGGCGCGGTATCCTTATCTTTCCCCAGTAGTGCTCACAGAGCCGGTTTAACCCTGTGCTGATATAACGTTTCAGCAGCTCTAAATCGTTCTTATACTGGTCGTCACGGAGATGCGGAATTTTAATCTCCTCATCCAAACAACAAACCATGCGTACGGCAAAAACTTCTTCCCTCATCAAACAGGCTATTGCTTTGCCGTAGCGATCGCGGGCATCAAACACCGCTGGGGACGGATCCAGCATCGGCGAACTTTCAACCCGCGGCTTCTCGTAATCGATGCAATTAAAACCGGAATAACCCGACTTATGAAAATCCGCTGCCAGCCTTAATCCGGCCGCCATGCGGTCATCGTCGGAATATTGACTGGTAACCTGCCCGAGCCACCCCTTGTCGCGATATTTTTCCAAAACTGTGCGCTTATAATACACCCCATCTTTTTTGATTAAACCTTTTCTTTTGGCTTCGGCCGGTGTAATATACTCATCGGATTTTTTAGTTTTTTTTCTCATATCTCCACCCATTTTATGCAATTATTTTTGTAATCAGGAACTTTTTTTAACCGTTGCCGGAATTGATATTTTTTTCTGTTCTTCTTTTCAAGCTCTGAAACATCCAACGCTTCAATTCCAAGCTTTGAACAAATAAACGCTGACATATCTTTAATTTCGGACGAAGAATATTTGGTCAGTTTTGCAATAGTTGGCCAAGTTCGCAAAGTCCGTTCGGCAATTGCTGTTGTGGAATAGCCGGCCATCCGCAAGGCGCACCATAACATCTTACGGGCACTCACTAACTCTTTACGACGACTCTGGCCTAAAAGCTCTTTTCGTGAAATATGAACACTTCTTTCAACTTCCGCCAAAATATTTTCAAACAATGTAGAAAAACTATGTTCTGCCATCACGCCCCCATCTCCCAATGCGAAGCCAGCCATTTGCCGCTATCTGCCGCGGACCGCGACACCGGTATCGTGCTATTTTTTCCACCAACTTCATGCTGGCGAATATTCTCGGCAATATCGTCGATATCGTTGAAATAACCACGATCAAAGCACTCTCTGACTTTCCGGCTATAATCCCAAAAACGAGCTTCCGGCAGCCTGTCAACGCGTTCGGCAAAAATAGCGTCGACCGCTTTTTTGTACCAAAATCGCAGGTTTTTATTACCTCCGCGTATCATCAAAGCCCGCGCCAAATCAATCCCCACCCAATACCGCCAGTTACTTTCGTCAAACCGTGAAGCTTGAACATCGACGGAAAAGCTGTCTTTTTCAACCTCTTTTTTCGAGTTCAAAATCGCCAAAATCTGAGCAACCCGGGGACTGGTTTTGTTGTTTTTGAAATTCCAGTATTCGTCGATGGCCTGCAAAACATCGGACAGGTCATACTCGGTAAACGCAGCTTTCCACGCCGCCACTTTTTCGGTGTTTTTCTCGGCAAAACGGATGATTTCTTCGTCAGTCGTGTCACCGACGTACAATTCGTTGATATGTTTCAAAATTTCAAGCTCTTTCTTCATTTTTCCCTTCCTCACAACCAACTCAAAGCCTCAGGTTTTTGTGCCGGCTCTTCCGACAGCCAAGCTAACGGTTCTTGCGCTTTACGGCCGCTGGCCGCCGGGGCTTCTTCACGTTCCCAGTTCCGCACTGCTGCCCTCCAATCTTTCATTTTGCTTTTGCCCACCAGCCAACCCTTTGACTGGTAAAAATCAACAAACTTCTCGGCGTTGACGCTGTTGCCCCTTTCTCGGCAATAGGTGAAAACCTGTTCAACCGTTGGCGGAATGAATTTTTTGTTTTTTTCTTTTTCGCCCTCCGTGGGTGTCGGTGCAGGCTCGCCAGCGCTAACTACACACTCTGAGGATTTATCCGAAGAGTGGGTAGTTATAATTTCCTGTTTCTTGTTTTCTGCTTCAGTTTCTGTTTCAAGAAAGGAGTGATTTTTTTGATTTTCGTTTTTTTTCAAAAATTCATTTTGATTTTTTTGATTATTTTTGATTTCGTTTGATTTCGTTTGATTTTCGGAAGAATCAAAATTGTTTTGATTTTTACCACGGCGACCCGCGCCTTCCCTTGCACCGCCTCGGCTCTCCTCTTTATCCAAGCTTGGCTTAATCGCAACGATAAGAGCGGCCAGTATCGGATCTTCCGGTTCAATGTCGCGAAAGACATAATCCATTAATGCGTCATAAAAACGCAACCTTAATTCGTCCGGCAATTTGTGCGCCATTTCATCAAAGTTGGCAAAAAACATAAAACGATCTTTACTCATTTTATCCCCTTTGTAGTTAGGTTTTTATTTTGAGGTAATTCAAAAATTGAAATTTGTTTGCGCGCGTCTTCCAGCCGCTTGACGCTTGCCTCCCAATAGCCCCGGTCTTTCTCAATACAGACAAAACGCCGCCCCAAATTATGAGCTGCAACGGCAGTAGTACCGGAACCCGAGAATGGATCAAGGATGATGTTGCCGGGCTTTGAGAAATCCTGCAAAATAGCTTGAAACAATTTTAATGGTTTTTGTGTCGGATGAATCCTTTTTCCTTTTTCTTCCTTTCCCGTAATAAAACCCATATTAACGTTTGTATATTTTTTCATCGGGAATGAAAAACTTGTCCATGCAAGCTCACAGTCAGAAAACGGATTCTTCAAATTATATTGCCCGATTTTATCCCAAACAATCCAAGCATTTGTCGGCTTTAAATGTACTGTAAAATAATTGCCACCAAAGATTATTTGATGTTTTGAAACTCTGAACATTTCCATAAAGATTTCTTCAGAAGGGATTTTATTATTCCAGTCAAATTTATCATATTCTTTATAAGCGACGTTCAATCCAAATTTTGACTTAAATTTTGATCCAATTCCATAAGGTGGATCCGTTAAAACCAAATCAACGCATTTGTCCGGCAATTTTCTTAAAACATCCAGACAATCGGCATTGATGATTTTATTTTTGTATTCTTTCAAATTCATCATAGGTTAAAGATTCCTTCCGGCGTTACTTTTATTTCCAAACACGGATAAGCGCTATAACGCTTTTTGACCAGTTCCCGCGCGGCGGTTTTTGCCATCTCGATCTGCTCGCCCTGCTCTTTTTCGCTCATCTGTCGATAAGGCTTCGGGAACGCCCGCAGCCGATCAATTAAAAACGTGGCGATATCACCAGTTAAAGTTTCTTTCGCCAATTTGGCACCAAATTCGTTGTTGTTCATTTTGTTTCCTTTCTTTTGTTGACTAAAAAAATTAAAACGTTAAAATTCACTCATAAATTTTGTTTTGGAGTGATAAATATGAATGAGATTTCGGATAAAGACAGCCTAGATGTTATTCGGCTAAAAAATGTAATTTCCTCAATGCAGCGTAACTATGATATTCTCATTGCCGAATACGAAGATGAGCTTAATTTTTATCGCAAAAACTATCCTCAGGCATATTATGTTTATGAGTCCTATTGCGAAGATAAAAAGAATTCATCATTTTAGCGTTCTTTTTCTCCAACTCCTCGATTAAAATATTTATTGCTCTTTTTTGTTTGATGATGCCGAAATGCCTACCGAAACAATACCCAGCACTAAAGCTTGCTATTGCTGTTAAAAGCAAATTTACCATTAGTTTTCTCCTTATTCTTCTTCCTTTTCTAAATAAAAGTCGTTAGGCTGAATTGCGCCATGTGACCATTTGATGATTTTTTTTAATCTTTCCTGACGTGGAATTACCTGTCGGTTCACATATCGCCTGATATCCTCATAGGAACATCCCAATTCTTTAGCCACCTGATCGAAGCGTATATTATTTGTTTTGCAATATTCGTCCAAAAACATTCGTACCTCCTGTGACTATTTAACACATTTAAAGTGTAAATGTCAACACATTTTTTGTGTTTGCAAATAAACATTTTTTGTGTATAATTAAAGGAGAGGTATATATGAATGCAATAATAAGGAAAAAGCGCGAAGAACTGAAACTATCACAATCCGCTCTCGGTAAATTAGTTGGGGTCTCGCAACAGCATATTGACAGATATGAAAAGGGCTATCCGATTCCATTAGATAAAGTGCTTGCGCTGTCTAATATTTTAAATATTGAAAAGTGGGAGCTACTGCCGGAAGAATTTAAACCATTAACTTCTAAAAAGGCCATTTATAAAATCGGCTATGTTCAAGCCGGGAAATTTAACGAAGCTTGCCAGCTTCCAGAAAGCGAATGGGAAAGCATTCCCTTTGCTGCTAATGATGATTATAAAACTGCCCGGCTGTTTGCTCTGGGGGTGCGCGGCGATTCGATGAACCTGACATTTCCGCCGGACAGAACCACATTAATCTGCTGCCCCTTGGAAGACTGGTTGATCGTTAACCCAGAATTGCCCCTGGAAGGCAAATACATCATCGCCTATTGCCGCCGCCCTGATGGCACCTGCGAAGCCACAGTTAAGAAATACACGCGCATTGATGACAACACCGTCATCTTAGTTGCTGAGTCGTCCAACCCCGAAATTAAACCGATCATACTCCAGCCAGATAGTAATCAGTACGAGATTGCCGCCGTGGTAATTGGAGATATGCGCACATACTAAATACTTGCTTTTTTCAAACTGCCGCCTTCGAGCGGTATTTTTTTTGCCCGGGTTAAAATTTTCTTTCACGTTTTTTCAATGAGTTACACAAAATTTGAGTAAAAAATAAAATTAAACACATTTTTTGTGTTGACATTTACACAAATAATGTGTAATGTGACTTCATAAGACAACAAAAGAGGTCAATAAAATGAATAATCTAAAATCAAAACTGGATCGACTGTTCTGGAGATATGAAGAAACAGCAACCTACTTTGACAAAATCAATTTGGTCGCAGGCTTTTCCGATTATGTCGAGAACATGGACGATTTGGAACTGGCGGAAAAGTTAGAAATCGACGCGGAAGATCCGGATTTTGATCTTGAGGTTTTGAATGCACGTCAAGCCGTAATGAACGGCGTTGATAAATGGTTGGGAATGTTGGGAATGTAGGGAGAAACATCAATGACACAGAATGAATTTGAACGGCGTTTCGGGGCAAATTACCAAGCTCCTGCCCGCAAACTTAGTACCGGCGATATTGTTACCGCTTTGATTTTAGCGCTCGGGCTATCGGCCATGGTGATCTTATGATTAGCCCGCAAGTTCAACAGGCAAATGCGATTTTGAAAAACTGCATTGAAGAAGGTCGGCTGCCGACGGCAAAAGAATTAATCACACTAGAACGTTTAACCAGCAATGAGGAATAAAAAAAATGAGCGATATTTTAGGCAAAATCAACCAAGACTGGTCACCGATCAAATGGACAGAAACAACAAACCGTGACAATATTCGCACTTTTGTCACCATTTGCAATGATGTTGTTGTCAGCTGTCAATATAGTGCCCCGGAATATGGATTGTATGCTTTCAAAATCGAAGGAACTGAAGAAAACATCAAAAATTTTGTTTTGAACTGGAAAGGATAATAATATGAAGACGATTGATATCCGCGGAAAGCAATACGTGACGGTCAATGAACGGCTGAAAGAATTTCGCAGTATGTTTAAGGATTATGCGCTGATTGGCCGTATAGTTGAACAAACGCCGGACAGTGTCATCTTTGAAGCACAAATCATTGACGACAAAGGCATTATCCGCGCCAATGGGTTCGCCCGCGAAACTTTGGGTAAAGGCGGCGTCAACAAATTCGCAATGTACGAAAACGCCGAAACTTCGGCTTGGGGGCGCGCGCTTGGTAACTTCGGCATCGGAATTGATACGGCCGTTTGCACTGCTGATGAACTGCAAACCAAGCTCAGCCACGAAGATGATACCGCTGATAACGGCCAGTTTGAAAAAGATGCTGCTGCTGCCAAACGTAATTTTACCGCGGCTGTCAAAGCTAACGATCCGGCTAAAGCATTACCCAAAAAACCTCTTTCCGAGCGCGTCGCAGCGCTGAAAGTTTTCTTAACCAAGAAGGACAAAGAGAGTTGGCAAAATGTTATCGCCAGCCGTAAAGACGAAGCTCACGCCGTGATCGACGCTGCCCTTTCAGCTCCCGATCCCTTGCTCCAAGCAGCCGGCACCGAAATGGCGTTGATTGTCAAAGCTTTTGAAACTATCGACGATAACATACCCTATTGATTCTGGTCAATTTTAGGAAAGAAAAGGATACACAGTATGACAGAAAAATATTTTAAGTTACGAACGGATTTGAGCATAGATTTTTGTGGACACAAACTTTTTCGCATTGAATGTATCAAAGAGATTGTTGCCAAAGAGATCAATGTTGGTGACCTTGGCGGCTATGTTGAAAAAGAAGACAACCTCTCCGGCGATGCTTGGGTCTACGGCGATGCTAAGGTCTATGGCGATGCTTGGGTCTATGGCAATGCTTGGGTCTATGGCAATGCTGAGGTCTCCGGCGATGCTAAGGTCTATGGCAATGCTGAGGTCTCCGGCGATGCTAAGGTCTACGGCAATGCTAAGGTCTCCGGCGATGCTTGGGTCTATGGCAATGCTAAGGTCTATGGCAATGCTTGGGTCTCCGGCAATGCTTGGGTCTATGGCAATGCTTGGGTCTATGGCAATGCTGAGGTCTCCGGCGATGCTAAGGTCTATGGCAATGCTGAGGTCTACGGCAATGCTTGGGTCTATGGCGATGCTAAGGTTTGTGGCGACAAAATAGAAAATCGTGTAGATTGTGTAAATATCACAAGTCAGTGCGGCTATAACGTTACAATTACTCCCAGATTTTTGAAAATAGGCTGTCAATTTCACACGAAAATTGCTTGGTGGAATTTTTCTGATACTGAAATAGAAAAGATGGATGGTGAAAAAGCACTAAATTGGTGGAAAAAGTGGAAGCCGATTTTAAAGGCAATTTGTAAGGAGCAATAGCAATGTTTTTTCATAAAGCGGCAAATATTGACGGTATTCTTCTGTTTATACGACCAAAATTAGAGGCAACTCTCAATTCGAGTAAATACGGTATCGATATTGAAATAAAAAAACATTCCCAGACCCGTTCACTTGAACAAAATAAATATTTGTGGGCGATTTACGATCACATTGTTAAATTTTGGAAAAGCACCGGCTTTATCGTTGATAATTTACCGCTTCGGTTTGTGACATCGAATTTTCTGCATGAATACTTTAAAAACCGCTTTGACCACAGAACCACAACTAAAATGACGACTGCTGAATTCATGAATTATACCGACAGCATTCAAAATTTGATTATTGAACAAAGCAAAGGCGATCATCGAAACGACCGAGGCGGCAAAGAACAGGGACGTCGCCAAGCTTAATGCAGAAAAAGCAACTTTCGACGCCGAAAAAATTCTCGCAGAAGGCAAGGCACAGGCCGAGGCTAACCGCCTGAAAGTGTCCGCAGGGCTTACCCCGCAAGAGGCGGCCGAATGGGAATACAAGACCAAGGTTGGTATCGCTCAGGCTGTCGCCTCTGTCAAATTCCCCGCAAGCATGATTGTTGCTGGCGGATCTGACGGAAACTCCGCTAACCCGTTTGACGTAATCGGCTTGCAGTCGCTTTATAATTTGTCAAATCAGATGTCAAAATAATCTCGACACCGCTCCAGGGCGGTTACCCGCCCCGGATTTTGAAAGGAAAAAAGAAATGACCAAAAACCCCGAAGAATTAACATCAGACTGGCAGAACGAAAAGCTTGAAAGAGGATGGTATTGGGCAAAAACTGTACACGGTTTCATTCAACCAATATACTACCTAATAACCAGAGTTAAAGGAGAATTGATTAAAGGGTTTGCAGAGGAACCAGAAGATAGAGTTGTAGAAGTCCTCGCCCCTGTCCCGCCCTATGAACGTTTTGTAGAACTCACTGAAAAGGCCGAAAAATACGACAGAATAAAGGTTAACGGCAATTATCCTGACAAGATTAGTAGACTGAAAGCTAGAATTAAAAAGCTTTTGGAAAACGAGAAAATTGTTGCTGAATTGGCGAAAGCGAGGGGTGATGACCGATGACGAATAAATACGAACCATATTCCGCCGAGATCCGGGCTAAATACCGGCCGCTTAGCGATGAGGAAATCAAAATTTTGGAAGGACAAGAAAGATGAAACTTGTTGAGATTAAAGACGTCCGCCCCGGACAAATAAGAAAAGTTACGGCTTATAATCAATGGAAAGATGAAAAAGAATTTGAAGTTTTAGCCGTTATTGAAGCAGCTGGAATTGGTGAATATGCAGAATTTAACAACTATGCTGAGTTTTATGATATTCAAACCAAACAGCTAATCGAAGATGATTCTGAAGAATTGCGTTTTTATGAAGACGGAGAACTTATCGGCAAGCTCGGCATCACCCACCGCATTGAAAATGATCGGCTGGTTGAAATTCCCAGAACAGCCGGATTTCAAACCGACGATGTTGTCAAATTCAAATGGGATCCGCGCCTTTATGTTATTAACCGTGAAATTGACTTCGGCATCAAAGAAACCCACCCGAATAACTCATGTTTTGAAGCAACACACGCCCTTTACGGTAGCCGCCAGATGGTGGACTTTGAACTTAAGCGCATCGGCATTTTGGGAGTTACCCACGAATTTATCAACGATCGGGAGAGAGAGATTAAATGATTAAACCGGGACAGATTTACAAAAACGATGATGTCGTTCCGTTGATATACACAGTTACAAACATCATCCATAGTAAAGATAGAAATAAAATCTACTGCATTTATAACGACGGAAGTTGTGGGCAAATACCAAATCATTTTTTAGAACGCTCAGAACTTTTTAAAACATTTTCGACCTGGCAAGAAGCCGTCAACTCCCCTGAATTTAACGAGGTAAACGAGGTAAAATATGACAAACAGAAATCTTGACGGATGCTATTTTCGCATCAGACGCGGGGGGAAATTTGAAAATTTGTGCTTTTCCGACCTCACCCGCGACGAGCAGGAGAGTATACTTAAGGACAAATCATCAGAGTATGTCTCCGCTCTTGCCATCCATCTGGCGGAAACGCTTCACCAAATCGGCGATCAATTAGACTTAAAAGGAGATTGAACCATGACAACACTCAAACTCGTTTTAACAGATCACTGGTTTGAAGAAATCAAAAGCGGACGCAAAACGCACGAATACAGAGAATGTAAATGGTTTTGGATTAAGCGGCTTATAATGGGGAAAAGTGATAGAAAAGATATATACCGTTGGGCGTCTGGAGATTCGTGCTTCACTAATTTACCCGAAGATATTAACGAGATTCCTTTTTGGCTTATGTACGGATTTTGTTACGTTGAATTCCAAAAAGCCTATCGGAAGAACGCTGAAAAAATGCTTTTCAATGTTAGAGATGTATATATACGCAACGGTAAAGAGACAGACCTAAAAATTGATAAGCCTGTTTTTGACATTGAACTTGGGGAGCGTATAGCATGATCATCCATTGTTTTAACATCGTCAACATCTGCCGGGCTATTTGTCAAGATGAACGCTTATCTGAAAGAAATGCCGTGTATTTTGCCGCCGGGCTGGCGGAAATGGCACTTTTCGATTTTGTAATCTATAATCTTATGAGGTGAACCATGATTGAAGGATACTATACCGCCGAAGAAATTAAGCACCAGCTCGGGCTTAAAGCACGTCCGGGAGACACCAGGACAATCAACAAATACGTCAAAAGCGGAAAGTTGGAGAAAAAGTCACTCTCCCGACAGATAAACCTTTACCGGTTCCGGCCGGATTTTAACCCCGAAGCGCAACAAAATTTAACGGATTTGGATTTTTGTTTTTGAAAGTAATAAATGAAGATACCTTATTTGACATCGAAAAGGCTGGCAAATGGAGAAGTGGCCTACTACTTCAACCTACCGGCACGTCTGATCCCGGAGGGCTGTACAGTCAAATCACAACCCTTGGGAAAGGACTATTTTCGCGCGTGTCAAAAGGCCTTAGAACTTTTCGAAAAACTTACGAAATACCGTCAAACCGGAGCAACACCGCTCAACCCCAAAACAGTCCGTCACCTCTGGAAAGAATATCAGACAACTCGATTTTATAAAGAAATCGGGAAACGGACTAAAGATCAATATGCCCGTTCTTACTCTTTTCTGGAAGAAAGAAAAAACGCAAAAAATATTTCACTTATAGACACTCCGCTGAATTTATTTGATTACCGAGCAGCAGACAAGCTTTTGGAAACGTTTTTAACAATCACCAGTATTTTTGATGTTAAAAAGCATTTTGCTTTTTTAAGAAGAATGTATAAATTCGGCATAATTGAAAAAATATTCCCAGCCGACATTGCAAACCCCTTTTCAAATATGCGAATTAAAACGCCTAAACCCAAACGTGAAAACATTCCGCATGAGCATCTGCAAATATTGATACAAAAAGCTAAAGAAATGGGATATTCTTATGTTGCATTGGCTATTGAGCTGGATTATTATCTTTGCCAACGTCCTGCGGATATTTTGAAATTAAGAAAAAAAGATATTTATAAAAAAGGCGACAATTATTTCATTTGTTTTGCTCAAAACAAAACCGGGGAAGAAATGCGTCTGCCTATTCCCTTACACCTCATCCCGCAACTTATGGCTCAGGATGATTATATTATCGCTGATGATTACGGGTCATTTACTGTAGAAAGATTCAGCAGGTATTTCAAAAAAGTAAGTGATGCATGTGGCTTTCGTTATGTTTTCAAATTAATGCGCCACACCGGCGGTACGGCTTACATCGAAACAGGCGCAACGACAGCCGAAGCAATTATGTTCACCGGCCATAAAGAAGAACGAATTTTTAACGAAGTTTACAAAAGCCCTACCGAAAGAATGGGATTAAACACTTTAAATAAACGTTTAGAAGCCGAAAAAGAACAAGAATAAAACTCTTTTTACCCAACTGCCTCTGCTTTTCAGAGGCTTTTTTATGTCAAAAATCATTCTGACTTTATTCTGACTCGGTTTGCTAATAGTTTGATTCTATGTGCATGGAGTTTGCATAAAAAAGTCAGAATAAAATGGCTTACGATTTCTCGCAAACCCTTGAAAATCAATGGCAGGGGCAGTAAGATTCGAACTCACGACCCTCGGTTTTGGAGACCGATGCTCTACCAACTGAGCTATACCCCTACAAATTTCTCCTGTCTTATATAGTATAAAAAAGCAGAAATCAAGTATTTTTTTATAACCCTTGCAAATATTGCCTTTCAGCGTTTTTACAACTCTCATATTTTTTCATTATTAGGAAAGAAAGCACTTTTTATTAACTCTTTAATAGGCTGGAAATTTAACCTAATAAAAAGTTTTCCCTTTTTCATCCCTAAACTCTCTTTAGGACACTTATTCACTATGTTTTCGCAAGGGGTTAAAGCCAACCTCATTAGCCGCGTTAGCCTCATTAGGTTTTTAGCTTTTTCCGCCCCGCCCCCTTATTTTCGCGCTCTTTTTGTTAAATGTCCACACTTATTACGCTAAGTCTTTGAAAGTTGGGGATAGTTAATGGTTTTCTTTGTGATGCTGTGTCAAATTTTTTAAATCTGATATTTTCTTTAAAGCTTTATGCTTTTTTATGTCAAAAAATAAAGGCAATTCAATTTCATCAATTATTAGTATAAAAGGGAGATGTTTATTTATTTTTTTTGTATTATCGAGAAATTTTTTATTTTGCGTATCTAATAA
>UQCS01000014.1 GCA_900539605.1 uncultured Azospirillum sp.
ACTTTGGGATTTTTAAGCGATAAAAATTTCATAACTTTTTTCTTTCCTTATTCTTGTCAGAGATGTTATTTGTCGCCGGACAGCTTGTCAATAGTTTTATCAGCAAGTGTTCCTACACCTGTACTGATACCCCAATCCGTAATTTCCCGCATCACCGGTGCTCCTGCCACGCCAAACAAGCCTTTGATTATCTCGTTACCCGCCACACCTCCAACAACATTACTCACTATATTTTTAAGATAATCGTCGCCATTTTCACTGCTGCCTATGCCATAAGCCAGACCTGAATATACAGTGCGACGTCTATCATTTTTAAGTTTTTTTTGCAGTGGCGCTGTTCGAGCCGGTTTATGGATCAGGTTTAGAGGGCTTACGCGAGCGCCGACAACCTCAGCCAAACCGGTTAAATAAGGCGATTCTTCATATCCGTCCTGCAGATTTTGCCGTCGTTGATCACGTACGCTTTTATATCCGCGCAGAAAAGCATCCCAACCTGAAGCATCCTGATGGGTCGACCAGGGCGAATGATGCATCAAAGCGTAAGCCGAACCATGGATCAAACCTTCTCCTTCATCGGCCCATCCAAAAGACAAACCTTGCATACCGGCATTCGCCATATATTCACCATTGCGCATAATATCCTGCCATAGATCAGTCTGTTCCTCTGTGTGTTGATCTTGTGCCGGAGGAATATGAACGCCATTATTATTTGTATGAGCATAGGTTACGGAAGAAGAATTTGGATTTTGCATCCCCCATTCCCAACCGCTGCACTCTTCTCCGCGTACAAAAGCCGACGAGCGTGACGGCACCGCCAGATCATCAGGAACATCAATTACTCCAAAATCGGAAATGGTACTGTAATCATCCGTATGAGACGGATCTAAATAATAATACTGACTTTCTCCCGGGCGCGGCGAACTTCTTTTAATCGCCACTTGACCGTTAAAAATTTTTTCCAACATTTCTCTTGTATCTGACATGATTTCTCCTTTGGCAAATGATTTAACATATAACGTATATGTATAACAGAAAATGTATTTAAAGTCAAGATGAAATCACAGCTTGCAAAAAAATACCATTCGCAATGGTTAAAAGACTGATTTCATAACAAGACGCCGACTCGCCCCATACAAAAACCCATAACAAAAGACAATCGTCTGCCACCGTCCCCATAAATCAATAGAACATTATTTATACTTGCAATAATCAAACAGAAGTTATAGGCTGGCTGCATTAAGTTGTTTAACCAATTTATTTTAAGGAATTATAATCATGCAATTTATAAAAAAATACGGTTGCATCGCCGCTGCGGTCCTGCTGACCTGGTGCTGGGGAACAGTCAGCGCCGCCGCTTCGGAAATTGACCTCAACATCCCGCTTTTGGACGTCGGGTACAATTTCGGCGGTTATGCCGTTACCGGTTCTCAGATTTTACTTTACGGTCTGGTCCTTTGTGCCCTCGGGCTGCTGTTCGGTTTTTACGAATTTTGCAAAATCAAAAAAATGCCTGCTCATAAATCAATGCTGAACATGGCATCTTTAATTTATGAAACCTGCAAAACCTATATGAAACAGCAAGCAGTGCTGCTGGTAATCCTGGAAGCTTTTATCGCTGTCTGTATCTTCTACTATTTCTTTTTCCTCAACCACACCCCGTTGCCGATGGTCTTGAACATCCTGTTGTGGTCAATGTTGGGTATTCTCGGTTCTTTCTCGGTCGCCTGGTTCGGTATGCGGATCAATACCTATGCCAACGCCCGTACCGCTTTTGCCTCGCTTGAAGGCAAGGCATTCCCGGTAATGAGTTTGCCGCTGCGTTCGGGGATGTCGATCGGTGTTTTGCTGATCTGTGTTGAACTGATTATGATGATCACCATTTTGTTGTTCATTCCGCGCGAAAACGCCGGTGCCTGCTTTATCGGCTTTGCCATCGGCGAATCTCTGGGCGCTTCTGCTCTGCGTATCTGCGGCGGTATTTTCACCAAAATCGCCGACATCGGCGCCGACTTAATGAAAATTATTTTCAAAATTGACGAAGACGACGCCCGCAATCCGGGGGTTATCGCCGACTGTACCGGTGACAACGCCGGTGATTCGGTCGGTCCGACTGCCGACGGTTTCGAAACTTACGGGGTCACCGGGGTCGCTTTGATCAGCTTTATCGTTTTGGCAGCAGGCATGGCCTACACCGCTGACGGACAACTGGCTCTGATGGCCGACGGCATTGACATTCAGGCTCGTCTGATCGTCTGGATCTTTACCATGCGTTTGTTGATGATTGTCACATCGGTCGTCTCTTACCTCCTCAATAACTGGATTTCCAAAATTCGTTTCGGCGGCAAAAAGGATTTTGATTTCGAAATACCGCTGACTTCGCTGGTGTGGATTACCTCTCTGCTCTCAATCGCCGTCACTTTTGCCGTTTCTTATATCATGATCGGCAATATGGGACCGGATCTGTGGTGGAAACTGTCGGTGATCATCAGTTGCGGAACTTTGGCCGCCGCTTTGATCCCCGAGTTTACCAAAATATTTACTTCGTCCAAATCACAGCATGTTCAGGAAATCGTCAACGCCAGCCGCGAAGCCGGAGCATCGCTTAACATCATCTCCGGTATCGTTGCCGGAAACTTTTCCGCCTTTTGGAAAGGTCTGGTTATGATCGGCCTGATGGCCGTTGCTTATTTCGCTGCTGCCAACGGTCTCGACGGTTATATGGTTTACCCAAGTGTCTTCGCTTTCGGTCTGGTCGCCTTCGGTATGCTCGGCATGGGTCCGGTGACGATCGCGGTCGACAGTTACGGCCCGGTTACCGACAACGCTCAATCGGTATTTGAACTTTCTCAGATTGAACAGATTAAGGGAATTGATCAGGAAATTGAGCAAGACTATGGTTTCAAACCCGATTTTGAGACCGGCAAGGAACTGCTGGAAAAGAACGATTCGGCCGGCAACACCTTCAAGGCCACAGCCAAACCGGTTCTGATCGGTACCGCTGTTATCGGCGCCACCACCATGATCTTTTCGATCATTTTGCTTCTCAATCTTGAGCTCAACTTAATGAACCCGATGGTCTTATTCGGGCTGCTGCTCGGCGGATCAGTGATCTATTGGTTCTCCGGTGCTTCGATGCAGGCGGTTTCGACCGGTGCATACCGTGCCGTTGCCTACATCAAAGACCACATCAAACTGGATACCAACCAGGCCGCTTCAATCGAAGATTCGAAAAAAGTGGTCAAGATCTGCACCATCTATGCACAAAAGGGGATGTTCAACATCTTCATGGTGATTTTCTGTTTCACCATTGCTTTTGCCTGCTTTGATGCCGATCTGTTTGCCAGCTACCTGATCTCCATTGCCGCTTTCGGACTGTTTCAGGCCCTTTATATGGCCAACGCCGGCGGTGCATGGGACAATGCCAAAAAGGTGGTCGAAGTCGATCTGAAAGAAAAAGGAACGCCTTTGCATGATGCCGCCGTTGTCGGCGATACCGTCGGTGATCCTTATAAAGATACTTCGTCGGTGGCTCTCAACCCGATCATCAAGTTTACCACCCTGTTCGGACTGTTGGCGGTGGAAATGGCGGTTGCCGCCCCCCGCTGTCTGTCGCTCGGACTTGGCGTCAGCTTTTTCCTGATCGGTCTGATCTTCGTATGGCGTTCGTTCTATCGCATGCGGATCAGCGCGCAAAAATAGCCGAAAGCTGTTTCTAAGCAATAAAAATCCTCAAAATTGCACATAATTTTGAGGATTTTATTGCATATTGAATTTATATCTTATACTATCGCCACAAATGAAAAAGTTAAACATTTACATCGCCCGTCAGATATTCATCGGGTTTTTGCTGGTCACCTTTTCGCTGATGTCGATTTTGTGGCTTACTCAGTCTCTGCGCTTTGTCGAGCTGGTCACCAACAAAGGGCTGCCGCTCAGCCTGTTTATCAAAATGACTTCCTGCCTGATGCCGCGCCTGTTTGCCCTGTTGTCGCCGATTTCGCTTTTTGTGGCAGTGTTGTTCGTTTACAACCGGATGCTTTCCGACCGCGAACTGGTGGTAATGAAATCGGCGGGGATCAGTCCGTGGCAAAACGCCAAACCGGCTCTTTTTGTCGGACTGGTGATGTCCGTCTTCGGACTTTATGTTTACAACTTTGCTATCCCGCAGGCCGAAAGATCCTTTGCCGATTTGGAGTGGCAGGTTAAAAATGACGTCTCTCACCTGATGTTCCGCGAAGGTGAATTTACCACCATGGAAAACGGCCTCACCGTTTTTATTACCGCTCACGAAAAAGACGGTTCGGTTCAGGGCGTTCTGATCAATGACGAACGCAACCCCAAGGCCAAAGTAACGGTTTCGGCCGAGCACGGCATTATCATCTACACCGAAAAAGGACCGCGGCTGATTATGGTTAACGGCGTCCGTCAGGAAATTGACAATAAAACCGCTCAGTTTTCTTCCCTCTCTTTCGACCGTTACTCAATCGACTTCGGCACCACTTCTTCAGCACGCCGGCGCAGTGCTTCGGCCCGTTCCAAAACCTTGGAAGAACTGCTCAACGCCCGAAGCAATCCCGACTTAAGCGAACAGGAAGCCAACCGTTATATTTTGGAAGGCAACCGCCGTTTAATGAGCCCTTTTTACAATTTGGTTCTGGCATTGCTCGGTTGCACCGGATTGCTGGTCGGAAACTTTAACCGCCGCGGACAGGGCAAAATCATCTCGTTTTCGATTGCCGCCATGGTACTGATCCAAGCCGGTGACCTTGCTTTCGGCAACCTTTGTACCAAAAGCCTTTACTTTCTGATTTTGGTCTATGCTAACCTGATTATACCTTTTATTATCTGTATTTACCTGCTGTTATTTTACAATCCGGCCTGGTTTGTGCGCCGGCAACGCAACCGGAGTGCATAACCGATGTTGTCAAAAAAAATATTAAAACGTATGCTGGTTATTTTTAGCGGAAGCCTGCTTCTGTTTCCGTTGTGGTCCGCCGCCCAAAATGCCCCTCAACCGGTGCGCCGGCGTTCTCAGATCCATTTCAGTGCCGATCAGGTCGAAGAGAATTCGCAGTCAAAAGTCATTACTGCTAGCGGAAACGTCAACATTATCCGCGAAGGAACCACCCTGAAAGCTGACAAAATCACCTATGACCGCGCCCGCGACATCATTACCGCTTCCGGCAACGTCAGCATTATTCAACCGGACGGGACCACAATGTTTGCCGACACCGCACAGTTGGAAGACAAAATGTCCAAGGGAACGATTCGCGAAGTCAAAATGATTCTGGCCGACGAAAGCCGGCTGGCCGCGCGCCGTATCAAACAATCGCCGAACAAAAACAAATATTTCTTCTACGGCGTTTATTCGCCTTGTGACGTCTGCAAGGACAATCCGTCACCGTTGTGGCAGATCAAAGCGCGCAAAATCACCCATGACGCCGCCAACCAGGACGTTTATTATCGCGACGCTTTTATCCAGATCAAAGACATCCCGGTCTTTTATACACCATTTATGTCACACCCGGACCCGACCGTCAAACGCCGTTCAGGCTTTTTGCCGCCATCGCTGCGTTCCACGTCGTATCTGGGCAGTTCTTTGCAGCTGCGCTATTTCTGGAACATTTCCGATCACGAAGATTTTTTGTTTTCTCCCTTGCTGAGCGCCGAGCAGGACATTGTATGGGGCGGCCGTTACCGCAAAATGCTTTATAACGGCGATCTTTCTCTTGAAGGCACGTTTATGGAAGACAAGGACACCCATGAATCGCGCTACAACATCTTTGCCAAAGGACGATACGAAATCGACGATTTCTGGCTTGCCAGCATGGACATCAATTATGCTTCTGACGGCGCTTACTTAAAAGATTTGTCCCTCCCCGGCAAAACCGAAACCTGGCTGACTTCAAAGGTTGCTTTCGAACGTTTCGAAAACCGCAATTACGCTTCTATTGAGGCTTATTCCTACAAACTGGTCAGCTATTCGCTACGTGAATATCATATCTCCGAATTTGAAAGGCGCGACTATAGCAAACCTTATATTTTGCCACTGGCCACCTATGAGCATGTCAGCGATATTGCCGATAATGGTTCATACTTCAAAAACACTCTCGGCATGGCATCGGTTTATCGTGAACGCGATGAAACCAAAACCCAGCGCGCCAGCATGATCAACTCATGGAACCTGCCTTATACCAGCCCGTTCGGCGAAAAATACAAATTTGTGGCTTCGGTCAAATCCGATGCCTATTACGTTGATAAATACATCAACAGTAACGACGAAAGTTATACCGGGGCGGTCGGACGGATTTTTCCTCAGGCCGGCGTTGAATGGCGGCTGCCGTTTGTCAAAGCAACTGACACTTCACGGCAGATCATCGAACCGATTATCGTGGCGGCGTTCGCACCCAACGGCGGCAACAAAATAAACAAGATTCCCAACGAAGACAGCCTGAACGCTCAGCTTGACGATACCAACATTTTAAATCTGGACCGTTATAACGGTTACGACCGCAATGATACCGGCAGCCGCATCAGTTATGGTTTTAACTGGAGTTCCTACGGTAACATCATGGGACGTACTTCAATGTTCATTGCGCAAAGTTACTACTTCAGCGAAGATCAGAGCTTTGCTCAGAGTCTGGGTGACAACAGCCATTTGAGCGATTATGTCGGACGCGTATATGCTGCACCAACATCCTATTTGGACTTCAATTACCGTTTTCGCATCGACCGCACCAACTATCAGCTGAAATACAATGAGATCAACGCCCGGATCGGCCCGGACATTCTTTCGGCTTATGTCTCTTTTACTTCCATCAAGGGAAGAAAAGGCAAACGCCCCGACAGCAGCCTCTACTTTTTTGACGATTATCGGGAACGCAAGGAATTGTATACTTCGGTTGAAGCAAAAGTTTCTCGCGACTGGACCATTACCGCCTATAACCGGCAGGACCTCACTAAAAAGTCTCAAGGTTCGCTCGAACACGGCGGCAGCATAATTTATGAAGACGAATGCTTTAAATTGGTCTTTGACATTCATAAATACAACTCGACTGACCCCGACTACAAAGACAGCTATGAATATTCCGCAACTTTCCTGTTGAAAACACTGGGCGGAATCGGTTCCAACTAAATTGAGGAGTAAACCATGATCAGAATCTTACTGATGGCATTATGTTTAATTTCATCTTTTGAAGCCCGCGCTCAATTTGCTCCCGGCTACCGGCGCGCTTCGGCAGAGAATGACGCTGCCGAACCGGAACAGGAAGGCCCGTCGGTTTTATTCCGCAACACTACCCAGGCGGCACCGGAACCCACCCCGCCACCGGAACCGGTCGCCATTCGCAAACCGACCCCCTATACGGGATCAATCCGGATTCTGGCTCAGGTAAACGGCGACATTATCACCACCGAGGATATCAACAACCGGGTACGCGCTTTTACCATGACAACCGGCATTCCTTACAATTCGCAAACCAAGTTGCTAATCATCAACAAAGTGATGCAAAATACCATCGACGAAAAACTGAAAGCTCAGGACGCCGCCCGCAACAAAATTGATATCAGCGAAAAAGAAGTCGAAAATTCAATTGACGTTTTCTGCCAAAATAACAAGCTGACGCGGGAACGACTCAACCAAATGATGAAACAATCGGGCGTTAATCCGCAGGTCTTTCGCGAACAGATGAAAAACGATCTGGCATGGATTCGTTTAGTTCACCGCAATACCATGGGCGAGACCATTACCCAGCCCGAAATCAAAGAAGCGCTGGCACTAGCGGCCAAAGACATGAGCAAGCCGAAATTCATGCTCTCCGAAATTGTCATTCCCGCCAAAGAAGCGCGTCATATTTCCCAGTTGGTCGAAAATCTGCGCCGCGATCCGCGCTTTGAGCTCTATGCTGCCCAGTTTTCGCAAAGCCCAAGTTCGTCTTCGGGCGGCCGGCTCGGCTGGGTCAACGAAGGACAACTGCCACAAACACTTGAAAACAGCATTCGCAAACTTTCTTCCGGCCAGGTCAGCGATCCGGTTTTGTATAACGGCGACTATTATATTTTCAAAGTTGAAAAGAGGTTTGATCCGGCCCGAGACCAAATGCCGACACCGACCGCCAAAGAAGTGGAAAACATGCTGCGCAATCAGAAAAACGAACGCTATGCCGCACAACACTTGCAGGAACTGCGCCAACGGGCAATGATCGAACTGAAAGAATAAAAGATGCTTCCGTCACTGCGCCAAACGGTGGAAAGCCACGGATTGCTTGCCTCGAAAGCATTGGGGCAAAATTTTCTGCTTGACCGTAACATCACCGACAAAATCATTCGCCTCAGCCTCAACCGCCAAGGTATCGGCAGTTTTGCAGGCTGTCACGTTTGCGAAATCGGCCCCGGTCCGGGCGGCCTGACCCGGGCGATCGTTGACGCGTCGCCGGCTTCCCTGACCGTTATCGAAATGGATCGCCGCTGTATTGAAATTATGGAGGAACTTAAAGCGCAAACACCGATTCCATTTCGCATTATCAACGGCGATGCCCTGCAATATGACTTGAGCCGCGAAATTGACGCGCCGCGGCAAATCATCAGCAATCTGCCCTATAATGTTTCGGTTCCGCTTCTGATCGGCTGGCTGCAGGACAGCAGCTGTTACCGGGCAATGACCCTAATGTTTCAAAAGGAAGTGGCCGAGCGCATTACAGCACCGACCCGTTGTAAAGATTACGGACGGCTTTCGGTTCTGGCGCAACTCACTTGCGACATCGTCAAATTAATGGACTTACCGCCGGAGTGTTTTACTCCGGCGCCGAAAATCTGGTCCACTGTTTTGTTACTCCGTCCCAAGACAACAGCGCCCGACAAACAGATTTTGCAAAAAGTAGAAAAAATTACTTCCGCCGCTTTTGGGCAGCGCCGCAAGATGCTGCGCCAAAGCCTTAAACAGTTTCCCGGACTGGCGGAAAAATGCGGCTGCCTCGGCATCAGTCTGACCGCCCGTGCCGAAGAACTGACACCGGAAATGTTTCTGCAACTTGCCCAAAATCTGTAAAATATTCGATAATTATTCGGCAACGATTTAAACATTGACAAAAATCGGAATTGATATATCCTTTCTGTACAAAAAAATTATCAGTTCATTATTACAAATCTAATATTTATTCACTTTACAAAACTTTGACATCATGGAAAAAATTGCAACTTTTACCACACCGGAAACCCGGTTCTTGTCGAACTTCTATCCCTACAAAAAAGACGGAAGTAAATATGAGTTTCCGACCAAGGTCGGTTCTTTGCTCTGCAGCGACAAAATAGAGGTTTTTCTCGAAGGCCTTTGTTTCGATTGTACCGAAAACGCCTATCAGGCAGCCAAAACCAAGGACATTGAACTGCGCAAAAAATTCGTAACCATGTCTCCTTACGAGGCCAAAGCTTACTGGAACAGCAAAGAAGACCAAATCCGCGAGGACTGGGACAATGTCAAATATCAGATTCTGAAAAATCTGAACTGCCAGAAGTTTAGCCGGCATCTGCCGCTGATGCACATGCTCGTTCAAACCGGCGATGCCGTTCTTGAAGAAGGCAACACATGGGGAGACACCTACTGGGGTATCTGCGACGGCGTCGGTGAGAACAATCTCGGCAAAATTCTGATGGAAATCCGCGACACCCTGCCGTTTCCTGTTCTGTACAAAAACGGCAACGGCAATCTCGAACTGAGCACCCAGAGAAGGAGCGACTTGACTCCGATCGGGATGTTTCCTTTCAAAGACCAGCCGTCTTTGCTGCTACATCTGGCCGATCGCAAAATGACCTTTGAAGAAGGAATTGCCTACTACAAAAAATTCCGGAACATGCATTCCGACAATAACGGCATTGATCTTCAGTGGCAGATCAGCGACTGGGCAACGGCATGGGGAGTTCGGCTCTGCGAACGCGATATCCTGAATTTTCAGGTTCAGATGGGAATAGAAGCTTTCTTTCGCGCCTCTTCTTATATCGAGAAGGTTAAAAACGACTTTCTCACTCAAACCACATGGCTTGATCTGAGAAAGGATAAGCGCGACTGCCAGCCGCTTCAGATTATTCTGACGGCAGAGTTTCAGAGAAAGTGAACTAATCAAAGGAACCCTGCGTCGGACGCATGGTTTTCTTGACGCACTCAAGCGGGAATTGAATTATCAATTCCCGCTTTTTGTATATTTCTTTTTTGGCAACTCCGTTTTTGTTTTTTGTCAAATTTTGGCTTGATTTTCTGCCGCGGTTATGCTATAGAAAATTTTAGTAAATTATTATTAACAGAATTAAACACTATGCCATATGAAAAGAAATGACGTATTTCCTGCCTTTGCCCAGAAGCTGGGTATTGACAGAAGAAAGTTGCAGGAGCAAAACCTCGGCGACGGAAAAATCTACCTGCCTTACTTTCAGGACATTTTCACCAACATCAAAAAAAAGCTGAAAGAAGAGCGGGAGAACTATGATACGGTAGACGAATTCAGCAACAAATCCGCTTCTCCGTGGTCTTATCTCGATCCGAGAGCGCCGGTGCTGACTTTGGCTCGTCTGCTTACCCTGCATTCCGGAAGAACAGCCTCCAGGATTCGCGCGGAATGTACCCGCCCTCTGATCACGGCTGATTTGCTATGGAAGTTTTTGGCTGTGCAGATGGAAACTTCCGTCGACCGCCTCAATCCGGAAATGAAAGTACGGGAAATCAGGCTGCCGCTGGCCGGCCATGACAAACATTCGTGGCTGACTTTCGTCATCTGGGCTGACAATTTGTTCGGAGACGGTACCCTCGCCGCCAAAAGCGATCAACTTGCCGACCTCCACGTTACCGAGCTGTTCGGGTTTTGGATCCGTTCCTGACCTTGCAACCGCATTTCAAAAGAGAAACCTTAACCGGTTTCTCTTTTTTTATCGGCATAGCTCTGCCTGCTTTCTCACAAAAGCTCTTTCGATTTTATTCGCTGATTTTTCCCAACGGATGTTTTTGCAATACCGTATCAATCAACTGCTGCGACACGATATGGGTATAAATTTCGGTGGTAGAAATATCTTCGTGCCCCAACAGTTTCTGCACGCTGCGCAAATCTACGCGGCGGTTAAGCAAATGGGTGGCAAACGAATGCCGCAGAACGTGGGGAGAAATCTGCGCCGGCGGAATACCGACTTCGACCGCCAGGTTTTTGAGGTTTTTGAAAAAGTTGTCACGGGTAATATGCCCCGATGCCGAGCGCCGGGAAGGAAACAGCCAGGGCGAACCGCTTTTTCCGACATACTGCTGCCGTTGCCTGACATAGCGCAAAATGATGCCGAGCGCCGCATCCGCCACCGGAATCAGCCGCTCTTTGCTGCCTTTGCCCATAATTAAAATCTGTTTTTTTTCAAAATTGATGCAGTTTTCCGGCAATCCTACCAACTCAGAGACCCGCAAACCACAGGCATACATCAGCGCAAACATAGCCGTCAGCCGTTGGCGGGCAAAATCTTCGCCCTTTTCCGCCGTCTCCAGCAGCCGTTTGATTTCTGCCGCGGTTAAAAACTTGGGCAGTGTTTTTTCACGCCGCGGCGACAAAATCCCGGCGGTCGGATTTTCGCCGATTTCTTTTTCCGAATACAAAAACTTATAGAATTCCCGCAGAGCCGACAACTTACGGGCCTGCGTCCGGGGTGCAAAACCGCGTTGTGCCAAATATTGCGCAAAAGCGGAAATATCCCGCTCTTCTGCCCGCGTCGCATCGGTACCGAAAAACTCGAAAAACTGCAAAATATCACGCCGATAGGCTTCGAGCGTATTTTGCGCCGCGCCTTTTTCCGCCGCCATCATTTCAAGAAAGTTTTCCAGATTCTGTCCCGTCATCACATCGCCTATCCGGCAAAAGTATTTTCCAGCGGATGTTCAACTTTTTCGGGCGTGAATGGAATCTCCCGCGAAATCACCCACAATACCGCGGCGGCGACCACTGCCGCAATTACATAAAACCAGGTTTTGCTGCTTTTCTGACGCATATTTTCACCTTTTGCAAAAAAAATATTGATAAAATTTAAACTGTTTATATTATGACATCAAATATTTGAAATAAAGATTAACAAACCATGCAAAACGATAAAATAATTTTACTTGTCGGCCTGATGGGAAGCGGTAAAACCAGTGTCGGCAAACGTCTGGCCAAAAAACTCGGACTGCCCTTCGTTGACGGCGATCAGGAAATTGAAAAAGCTGCCGGTCTGCCGCTGGTTGACGTTTTGAAATGCTTCGGCGAAGAAGAATACCGTGCCGGTGAAGAACGGGTGATGAAACGGCTGCTGCAGGGCGAACCCTGCGTGCTTGCTTCCGGCGGCGGATCCTTTGTCCCGCAGCAAACCCGGGAACTGGCGCGGCGTTATGCCATCACCGTGTGGCTCAAAGCCGATCTCGACATTCTTTATCACCGCACCTCGGGCCGCAAACACCGCCCGTTTATAGAAGGTAACGACCAGCATCTAAAAAACAAACTCGAGAAATATATCCAGGAAGAATATCCTTATTATTCCGAAGCCGACATCGTGGTCGAAACCCGCGAAGAAATGGTTGACCGCACCGTCGAACGGGTGATTGAAGCAATCCGCGGTTTCAGCGGCCGCACCGGAGACGAAAAAGCTGCCGATATTGCGCACGCCCTGTAATATTTTTCTTGCCAAATAAAATATTTAGGTATAAATATAGCCCCGATATCGGAGATTCGATATCCATTTAACATTAATTCACACGCAGGCGCGGCGGAACCGTTTTCGGCTTTCGCTCCGGTGCTTGGCAACAAGCCAGAAAGCCTGCGGAGGTTTAACCGGAAAATAAAGGATATAAATATGTCACTTCCTAAATTTACAATCCGTCAGATGATTGAAAACGGCGTTCATTTCGGACACCACGCCCGTCGTTGGAACCCGAAAATGAACAGCTACATCTACGGTAAAAAAGACAATGTTCACATTATCGACTTGCAGCAGACCTATCCGATGCTGTACACGGCTTTGAGTGCAGCCAAAGAAATTGCCGCCAACGGCGGTAAGGTTCTGTTTGTCGGCACCAAAAGACAGGCTCAGGACATCATCAGAGAAAACGCCGAAAGATGCGGACAGTATTATGTAAACTACCGTTGGCTCGGCGGCATGCTCACCAACTGGAAAACCGTTTACAAATCGATTTCCCGTCTGGTCAAACTGAACGAAATGTTCGAAAATAACGCCACCGAAGGCTACACCAAAAAAGAACTGCTCAATCTGCGCAAAGAGCAGGATAAGCTGGCTAAAGAACTCAGCGGTGTTATGAACATGGGCGGTCAGCCGGACCTCTTGTTTGTCGTTGACATGCCGAAAGAAGACCTGGCAATTAAAGAAGCCAAAAAACTCGGTATCCCGGTTATCGCAATTGCCGATACTAACGCTGATCCGACTTTGGTTGACTTCCCGGTTCCTGGCAATGACGATGCCATTCGCGCCATTCAGTTCTATTGCGAACTGGTATCTTCCGCTGTTTTGGACGGTATTCAGGCCGAAATCGCCGCTCAGGGCGTTAAGGTAGACGAAATTGTTGCCGACGCCGATGCCAAACCGGCCAAGAAAAAAGCCGCGACCAAAGAAAACAACGAAGAAGAAGCCGAGGCTCCCAAAGAAGCCAAAAAAGCTTCCGCCAAAAAAGCTAAAGCTGCCGAATAATTTGCAGCTGACAAATTAGCAACTCATCAATGGCGGTATTTTAGACCCTAAAATATCGCCATTTTAATTCAAACATCAGATTGGGGAATTAGAAAAAATGACCGAAATTACTGCCGCTATGGTAAAAGAATTGAGAGAATCCACCAGCGCCGGAATGCTTGACTGCAAAAAGGCTCTGGTCGAAGCTCAGGGCGATATGGAAAAAGCCGTTGACTGGCTGCGTAAAAAAGGCCTCGCTTCTGCAGCTAAAAAAGCAAGCCGTGTGGCCGCCGAAGGACTGGTTGCCGTTGCTGTTGACGGTAACAAGGGCGCCGTGGTCGAAGTCAACTCAGAAACTGACTTTGTCGCCAAAAACGAAATCTTTCAGGAATATGTCGAAGACGCTGCTCTGGTTGCCTTGATGAACAACGGCGAACTGTGCGATATGAAAAACTTCCAGTGCCCGAAAGTTCATAAGTCTTTTGAAGAACGCCTGACCGATATGATTGCCAAAATCGGTGAAAACATGAACCTGCGCCGCGCCAAAGTGGTTGAAGTCGGCGAAGGTGTGGTTGCACCCTATGTTCACAATGTTGCCCGCAACAATCTCGGCAAAATCGGTGTGCTGGTTGCCTTGGAATCGACTGCCGACAAAGCTAAACTGGCCGAACTGGGCAAACACATTGCGATGCATATTGCCGCTTCACAGCCGCAGTTTTTGACCATTGCCGATGTTGATCCGGCTGCCGTTGAACACGAAAAATCCATTTTCGTCGACCAGGCCAAAGCCTCGGGCAAACCGGAACACATCATTGAAAAAATGGTTGAAGGCCGCGTTAAGAAATACTATGACGAAGTTGTTTTGGAAGAACAGGCCTACATTATGGATCCGGACAAAAAGGTTAAACAGATTATTGCCGACGCTGCCAAGGAATTAGGCACCGACGTCAAAATCAAAGACTTTGCCTGCTTCAAACTGGGTGAAGGCATCCAGAAAAAAGAAGAAGACTTTGCTGCCGAAGTTGCCGCTCAGCTTGGCAAGTAATTGCTTTCTTTTCTTAGATAAGAAGAATGAAACGCTCCGTTTTTCGGAGCGTTTTTTATGATTCAAACGTCTGCATAAGCAGGGAGATATAGCCATTCCAACCCGGTCATCAGGCTCACGCAACCTTTGGGCCGAGCTAATGTCGTTGGGAACAGTTAACGACTTGCGTTAGTTCGTGGAAGTTTTTGTAGTAAATACGCACAGCCCCCACCGTTTGGATGGTGGAACCTTCACGATGATGATGCGAAGAAAACTATTTCAAACGATCCGTAGTTTACCGGAAGAAGCCGCTCCGCCCGACGCCTGAGTTGCACCTAAACTAATCTTTTTTCACAACTGCCTTAACCAACAGCATCATCGGGCGGCGCAATTCATCTTTCATACCCGGCATCTCAATCATTTCTTTTGACGGCACGGCTTCTTCAACCACTTTCAGTTCAAAGCCGTTGTTCAATAATCCCATCAAAATTTGCGTAAGCGTATGATGCTGTTTGATCACATCACAACCCAAAAAACGCGTATGGCGTTCCCCCGGTATAAAATAATCATCAATCGCCCAATACCGCGGCTTGCCCTCACCGGTATAAATCCAATCCTGCCCGATTCCCGCCGTAAAAACAGGATGCTCGATATTAAAAAGGAAAATGCCGTCACGTTTTAAAGTTCTATATACTTTTTGAAACACTTCCTCTAAATTTTCTATATAATGCAATGTCAGATTAGAAACAACCACATCCCATGTATTTTCAGGATACTCATATTCTTGCAATCCGCAAACACGATATTCCGTTCGCGGCCCCATATTGAGTTTTTGGGCTTTTTCAATCATTTTTTGACTCAAATCAAGTCCCAAAATCTTTTTTGCTCCCTCTGCTGAAGCAAATTTGCAATGCCAACCATAGCCGCAGCCCAAATCAAGAAATGCCTTTCCGTTTAACGGAGGAATCAAAAGCCTCAGCTGATGCCATTCACCCGCAGCGCATAAACCTTTTTGGCTACGCAACATCTTTGCATATTCATTAAAGAATTTTTCATTATCATATTCATTACTCATGATCAGCATTTCTCCGAATTTTTACAAAACTGTTGTAGCACAAAACAACCCCAAAATCGAGAACTATTCGCTTGTGGACGAAATAGGTGACAGCTGCACTGTTGCAGCAGTTCAATCCATTGCCGTCTGGTTTTCATATTTGCACATTTAATAATTATCCCCCACAAAAATAACAAGTCTTGCTGCAACCGGCAACAAGACTTGTTATAAACACACTCCCGGAGGAATCAGTTCGGCATATAACCGTTCATTCCCATACAACGGCGTACCAGCTCATTGTTGATAAAAGACTGCATCCGGACATCTTTGTCATCGGTGCTGCCCTCCAACGAGGCGGACCATTCCAGCAGTTCCTGCATCCCCATGCTCATCAGCGCTTCAGCTACGGCTTCGGGGCTGGCATCGCGCAAATCGTCACTGTCAACGACCTTATAGCCGCGTACCGCCATTTCTTCAGCCACCATTTCGTCAAACTCGGTAAAAATACGGACAGTTTCCTGCTGCTGTTTGGTCAGTTGTTGCTGCTTTGAAACAACAATTCTGACGACGCGCAGCTTCAGCCCCAGTTCACATAAGCTTGGATCGTCCAGTTTGGCAATATCTGTCTGAGCAAGTTCTTTCATAAACTCGTCCAGATTGATGTACATATTTACGTACTTTTCCATAACACTTAAAATTAATAATTACTGTTAGTAACAGTATGAAGCAACTATGGTGAAAAATCAAGCCTTAAATTGACAAAATATTCCAAAAATATTCAATCATTGCTGGCAATACAACACCGGCACAAAAAATCCGGCTGAATCTTCACAGATTCAACCGGAAATCAAAATTATCAAGGATCAGGCCTGTCCGCCCCTCGCCGCCCGCCGCATCAATTCGGCCTGGGCTTTTTCCTTCAGCAGGAGAAAAAGCTCGCTTTTATCCTGCCGGATAAGTTCTTCCAACGCATTGAGCAGTTTCAACAACTCTTCCATCGAATACGAATAGAGAACATCGTAGATCACCGGAGCATTGCTTTTCAGCAGATCAACCAGGGTCACCAGTTGAAAGCCGCGCTGTTTCAGTTCGTTTTCCATCCGTTGCAGATAAAAACGGCAGCCGTTCAAAAACGTCAACTCAACGCAGCTCAACTCACGGTGCAAGTACGTTTCGCAAATCAGTTTAGTTTTAGCCGTTGCCATGATCAAAGCGTCATTATCAATCTTTTTCAAATCCATCCGCGTCAGCTTATTCAGAAACTCAAGCGGATTAATTTCTTCGGTAACAATCATATTCTTAAAATTAATAATTAGTATAACGGTTATGATTATATGGCCATTATAGACAAAAATCAACTTTTTTTCACAGCTCAGGCCGCAAATAAGTCTTTTATTTTTTCAAAAAAGCTTTTTTCTGCCGGTTGACAATTGTCATCACCACTGAGTGTTCGAAATTCTTCCAACAATTCTTTTTGACGAGCATTGAGGTTAACCGGCGTTTCAACTCTGAATTCCACCCACAGGTCTCCTTTATCTATCGAACGCATCTTTGGCATACCTTCGTTCTTAATTTTGACACGTTGTCCGCTCTGAGTGCCGGCTGCAACTTTTACTTCGATTTTATGCCCGTCGACTGCGGGAATTTCAATTGTACCGCCCAACGCCGCACATGCCATCGATACCGGTACCTGAGCCAGCAAATCCGCTCCCTCGCGCATATACAGCTTATGCGGTTTGATGCTCACAAACACATACAAATCACCGTTACGACCGCCGCCGGTGCCTGGAATACCTTCGCCAGACAAACGGATACGGGTACCGTCGTCGATCCCGGCCGGAATTTTGATTTTAAGTTCCTTGGTATGGGGAACCGTTCCTTCGCCTCGGCATTCGGGACAAGCATCCTTTAATTTGCGTCCGCGACCGCCACACTCCGGACAAACCGTTTCCATAATCATAAAGCCATGCTGACGATGTACCCGGCCGCTGCCGTGACAGGCGGTGCACAACGGCGGTTCTTTGCCATCCTGAGTCCCAAAGCCGTTGCACTTGTCACAAACTTTCTCGGTCGGAAACGAAATTGTCTTTTCCAACCCGTTATAAGCGTCTTCAAGCGATATTTCCAAATCATAACGCAGATTCTCGCCTTCTTTGCCGGCGCTATTCCGCGCACCGCGTCTGCCGCCGCCCATAAAATCGGAAAACACTTCGGAAAAAATATCGCCGAAGCCGCCGCCGAAATTGAAATCAAACGGGTTGGCACCACCCCCCTGTTCAAAAGCGGCATGACCGTAGCGGTCATAGGCCGCCCGTTTCTGTTCGTCTTTCAAAACCTCGTACGCTTCGTTAATTTCCTTAAAACGGGCTTCTGCCTCCGCATTGCCCTGATTGCGGTCGGGATGGTACTTCATTGCCAGCCGCCGATACGACTTTTTAATCTCTTCGGAAGTTACGCCTTTGGCCACTTCCAAAGTTTCATAATAGTCCTTTTTACTCATAACCGGTATGCTTTCCTGTTAAAATGATTTGTTTTCATGGAATATTTAGGGTGTTTATAGCCGAAACGCAAGCGTTTTGCAAGCCGAGATTAGCAAATTTATCAGGTTTAAAATCGGGACGCCGCTCTTATTTTAAATTTAAACCAGCAAGGAGAAAACAATGGGCAGAAAAATTAAAATCAAAGATATGACAAATCTTACCTATCAGGATGACGACGAAAAAGATTTTCATATCAAAACCGTGGACGACGAAAACCTGATCACACCCAATTACGGGCTCGACGATCAGGAAGAATTCATTTGTGATATGCACAATTTCGGCGACAGCGACGACTTGCCGGTTAGTGACCGCGCGATGATGAGCAGCCGCCAACGCTGCGACTATCCCTAACCGCTACCTGTCATCTTCTTCCGATCAAAATACCAGACTCCTGTCCGGTATTTTCAGTTTGTGCCCCGACAAAAAAAATCCCGGTCTGCAAGCCGACAGACCGGGAAAAGACGATATGGACGCAAAAAGCATTACTCGCCGCGCCTGATTTTTTCGATCAGTTCTTTTACCGAAGGAATGCAGCCGTTGCGATACAACGGATCGGTCGCAAAACGGTAAACCTGGTGACCGGCAAACAACAAATGATCTTTGACGCTGCCGCCGTGTCCCACTTCGTACAGGGTTTTATGAATACAATAAGTACGCGGATCCGGAATACGCCCGGTAGAACCGGTCGGACTTGCCGCCGACCAGGTTGAAAACTGGCATTGCGACAAACAACCGACACAATTTTTGCGATCCTGTTTCATTTCTTCCCAGTCTTGGGGAGTCATAAAGACGACTGTGCCGTCTGGCGTTTCTTTAATTGCCGTCAGCCCGGCATTAATTTGGTTGTTGGCCTTGCTCATGTCATCGGGCCGGATAAAGATGGTTTTGTGTTCACTCATTTTCAAAGGCTGGCTGAATTCGGCATCGGCTTCGGTCTTGAAGGCAATTTCGCCGTTCTTGCGGTCCAGCAGTTTTTCAAGGAAAGTGTTTTTAATTGCCGAAGAGAAGAAACCGGTCGGGCTGAAACGCTGCAAAATGACATCGCCTTTTTTAACCTGCAACATCACCTTTTTCCATGCTTCGCTCACCGGGCTTTCTTTGGTAATCATCGGACGGGTCCCAAACTGGAATGCCAGCGGACCAATTTCCGGATTGTCAATATAATCTTCCCAGTCTTTCAACGACCAAATGCCGCCGGCCAAAATAATCGGTGTTGCGGTCAGGCCGTATTTGTTCATCAGGCTGCGCAATTCGACCACCCGGTTATACGGTGTTTCCGGTTTTGCCGGATCTTCGGCGTTGGACAAGCCGTTATGTCCTCCGGCCAGCCACGGATCCTCATAAACCACACCGCCCAAAAACTCGGTAAAGTTAGCATAGGCACGTTTCCACAAAATGTTAAACGCACGGGCCGAAGAAACAATCGGATAGTAATAAACGCCAAACTTGGAAGCCAGCGCGCCAAGATGATACGGCATCCCAGCACCGCAGGTAACGCCGTTGATCAGGCCTTTGGCCTTTTCAAGCACGCCTTCGAGAATTCGTTGCGAATCAGCCAACTCCCACAGCATATTCATATGGATACGGCCGTTGCCGTTTGAAATCTCATGAGCAACTTCTGCCTGAGCGATTCCGCCTTTGATGGCTCTTTCCACCATTTCTTCATGGCGTTCGGGCCGCGACTTTTTAAAGAAAATCTCTGAAACGACATTGCCTTTCTCGTCATAAAAATCCGGACTGACGCCGGAGAAAGTGCCGACGCAGTTTTCATGCGCCCAGGCGCCGCTGCTGCGTCCGTCGCTGGCATTAATGCCTTTGCCGCCTTCGACCAGCGGCAGGACTTCTTTGCCGGAAATGAGAATGGGATTTAGATTTTTCAAGTTATAAACCTTTCATAGTATTTTATTTGCCCAATTTTATACCACAAAAATTTTTTATTTCATAGCAAAATTTAAGAAGTTAGCATCAATATTTCAAGGGGCAGACGATTAACCGCGATCAAAGCGACCAAAAGGCAGATAAATGCATAAACTTCCAACAGCAGCGGAAGCGTCTCGTAACGAAACAACGGCACCTTCGGGCGCAGTTTTTGAAAAAGGCGGTGAATCGCTACCATAATCAAGGTGATGCCGATTGCCTGTACGCCGATTCCGGCGGTTTTCAGTGCTTCGGCAAACGGCGCCGCCATAAAATGGACCAGCCCGAAAAACAGCAGATAAATGACTACCGCCGCCGCCGTTATATGGTTAGCACGAATCACCCGCCGCCGTTCCATTATCTTTTCCTGTTCCATTTGCTCGGGCGACATCTTGTCAATCTCGAGCCCGCGCACGGTTTTAGGAGTTTGCAGTTGCTGGCGCCGTTCCTGCATGTCCGACTTAAACTTCTCGTCCATCAGGCACAAACCGCACCCTTTGGAAGTAAAATAGGCGTGGTCGGAGTTCTTTTTGCACGGGCGCAGGTTTTGCAGCAGATTGCGCAAATGCCTTTCCCATTCGGCCGCCGTGGGTCGTTTCATTCCCTTGACAAAAGCCCGGTCAAACAATTCGAGCGTATCTTTGGCAAAATAGTCATGAATACTGTAAGGATGCGGCGCCTGATAAAGGTCGGCCCACGAGCCATAGGCATAACGGTAGGCGGCAATCCGCTCCTGAATCGTCAGGTTCGGGACTCCCTGTTTACGCGGAACACCGGAAAACGGATGAATTCCGTTGTTCAGCAACTTAAACAAAATCACCGCCAGCGCAAATTTGTCCTGTTCTTCACCCATCTGTTCGCAACTGAGCTGCATTCCCTCAGGATAAATATATTCCTCACTGACAAATTCGGCCGGATAGCGGCTTTTTTCGCCTCGAATTGAAAAACCGTCGCAATCCAAGATCGCAATCAGCATGCTTTGTTTATAAACATATACGTTGGAGGGTTTGAGATCAACGATGTAATGTCCCTTCTCGTGCAAGGCCGCCACCATGGTGCAGAGATTGTAAGCCGCCTGAACCCGATGTTCATATTTTTCGGTCAGTTTAAGCTTATGGCGGATTGCTTTTTGCATAAAGTGATCAAGCGACGCTGCCTGACTCAAATCAATCAACGGCATCAGATAACCGACACAAAAACCGTTTTCGTCTTCCAACAACGCTTCCGGCCATGCAATCTGCACATAGCTGTTGCCGTCTTCCATCGTAAACTGCTTGCCGTCTTTCATCGCCGGTGAAAAACTGGGACGGTTGAGCAGCATTGCCTGCAGCTTTTCGCGGTTGGTACTGCTTTTGCCGAGATTATGGAAAATTTTCGCCACCATCTGCGGATGACCTTTTACCCGGAAAATACGGCCGGCGGCACCGCCTTTGTTGATCAGCTCGCCGAGAGTAATCTGCTCCCAGGTTCGGTCGCCGTAAATGGCATTATAAATCGGCGCTGTTTCTTCCATCACAGTTTGGCCCATAAGAAAGTTTTGTCGTCCGGATTAAGCTTTTGAGCGCGCATCGTATTCAAAGTGTTGGAAAGCGCACGCACAGCTTTGGTTTTCAGCTTTTCCCCATCCAGAAAATTATTGATCGGCAGCAAAAAGTTCGGTTCGATACGGCTGAAATCGGGCGCAAACGAAAAGTTGGTCAGGCCGTCGGACATCAGCATCAGCGTATGAGCCTGTTCAAAAGTCGTAAAACGCAGCGTATCTTCCCAATCATCCATCGTATAAAAATAGGTCTCACAGGAGAAAACGCCGTTTTCCGGCCGGGAGGCCACATAACGTGACAGGTCCGGCGCCGTAAAGGCAATCGCGGCACCGTCGCCGATATGAAAGAAGATCCCGCGGCCGCGATGACAGACCGCGCCGACCACCGTCGCCGCAAAAGCCATAATTCCTTTGGGATTGTTGGCAGAATTAAGACGGTGAAACATCAGCTTGTCCCGGGCAACCGAAATTGCATTGACCACCGCGGAACGAATGTTGTCAAAAGGTGCGTTGGCCAGCAGGTCAACCAGGGTATCGCAGACAATTTTGGCACCGATACGTCCGTAACGGGTTGAACCGGCACCGTCTGAAACCACGGCTACAAAATTTTCACCGCGGGTCGAATAACGGCAATAATCCTGACAAGGCTGCCCGCGACCACGATGTATCGGTCCGGTAATGCAGGTTGCGCGTACCTTGATTTGCCGACGGTCAGTTTTCTTCATCCCAGTTTCCCGTATTATCAAACAAATCGCCGGCGTTGGGTGCCGCTTTTGAAATGCACGAAACGCTTCGGCTCAGCCAGAGGAAGAATTCGGTAAACTTCAGACCGGTCAGCCGTTTGGGTGTATTAAGAGAAAAGTGCGCCAGCTTCTCGAGGTTGGCGCCTTCGGTACCCACCGCATGAATAACCACTTTTTTGTTTTCCTGCGCCTGACAGCACTTGCGGGCAGTACTCTCCCAATCATAGTCGGTCGGTTCGCCGTCACTGATCAGAAAAATCCACGGCCGTTTGGAAGTGATGCCGCAACTGTCATACAAACACTTTTGCTCTTCGATCTTCTGTAAGGCCAGTTCCATCGCCTTGCCGAGCGGCGTCAGACCGCCAGCAACCATCTCCGGCGCCGAAAAATTCATGGCGTCAATCCAGTCGGCGGAAACTTCGGTTTCGTCTTTACCGAAAGCTTTGATAATCAATAACTGAACCCGCGAACTGGCGTCAATGTCTTCTTTCAGTTCTTTCTCCAACGCTTTTAACCCGACATTCAATTGCTTGATCGGTTCGCCGCGCATGGAACCGGAACAATCCAGCACCAAAACACAGGGGGTTCGTTCGTTGGCATTGTCGGCAAATTCGACATACGGAATCATTTCATCCACAAAATTGTTTTCTGCCATCATAATCTTCCTTGTCTCTATTGCCGCGGATAGGAATGGGGATAGCCGCTGCCCTCAAGCGCTGCCGGGGCGGAGACTTTGCCGCAGCCGCTTACGGACAAAGCGGCCGCTACCAACAAAATCCAAAAAAGTACCGAGGCTTTTTTCATATTCTTTTACCTTTTACTTGTCTATTTGATTATTATGGTTATATATTATTCCTCAACCGGAGACAAGATAAAAATATGATCAGTAAGCAGATGAAAAAAATTTGTAGAATGGTGATGCTAGCAATAGTGTGTTTGCAAATTCCGACGGTTTGGGCAAACGAAAAAGGCATCAACATTTATCACACGCCGCGTCAGGCACCGTCAAAAGTCATATACAGCGAAACCGGCAGCAAGGTCAAACTCTCTGATTTTGACGGTGATTTTGTGCTGGCCGTTTTTTGGTCCAGACATTGCACGCCCTGCCTGCGCGAAATCGAAAGCCTCAACGCTTTTGCCCGTCAAACCAGGGATGACGGCATCCGGGTTATTATGATTTCTCCCAAAAAAGAATGGCAGGGCGGATTTTCGGAACAGCGGCGGTTGTTGAAAAAGTTTGGTGGCAATGACCTGGAAATGTACGTTGACGACAAAAACGACATGGCCTCTGCGTTGGGAATTTTTTCCTCGCCGGTAACCGTATTGATCAGCCGCGAAGGCAAAGAAATCGGTCGTATCCGCGGCAGCGCCGACTGGAACAGTCCTCAAGTAATCGAATATATTTATAAAATCAAGGCCGAACACGGTTAGAATTTTGTAAAAAAGCCGGCAACTGCCGGCTTTTTTATGGTTCAAATTGCAGCCCTAACTCTGTTCGCGCAATCCGGGAAACAGTTCTTTGCCCAACGACAAACGGCTGCGCTGAGTATCAATCGAAGTCGCTAGATTGAGTTTGCCGGTTTTGATAATCGCACGGACCTGATCCCCCTGAGTAGTGTCAGGGTTGGCAAAAAGATAAGAAACTGTCGGCACCTTTTTGCGAATACCGTTCAAAGTCTGATGCAGAACGGCCAGCATCCCGCGCGAGAACAAGTCATAGGCCAGTTCTTCCGTCATCCCCGAAGAAGAAGCATATTTAATCACCGAGTTGATGGCATCGGTCACGTTGTTGGCGTGAATGGTCGACAAAACCAAATGCCCTGAAGTGCAGGCGCGCAAGACTTCGCTGGCCGTTTCGGGCGTGCGAATCTCTCCCACCAAAATGAAACGCGGCTTGGAACGCAGGGCCGACTTAAGACAACCGCCCCAATTACCATCAATCGGCTGGGTCTGTTTGCACAAACCGAGACTGCCGTTAAGTGCGTTGTAGCTGCCGTCCAGCGGCATTTCCGCCGGATCTTCGATCGTATAGGCAAAACCGCCTTCATTGATCAGATATTCTTTCATCAGTGACGAAACTGCGGTGGTTTTTCCGGCGCCGGTCGGCCCCGACCACAAAATCAGCCCGGCAGAGTTGCCCAGCTTAAGCAGATATTTGCGCAATTCGGGTACAAAACCGAGTGTACTGAAAGCCGGGACTTCGGGCGGCATCTTGCGGGCACAGTATTGAATGCCGTAGATGCTGACGCTGCGTTCGACACGATACAAAATTTTATTATACAAAACCGAATAGCTCGGATTATGGCCGTCATAACAGCTTTCCAGCTTATCATAAAAATAGTTGAAATCATCGGTCTTGATTTTCATCAGGCCGTTGGCGGTTTTGCCGTCCGGAATATAAGCAACCTTATCGGGGGTGATATAAATATCGGAAAAGCTTATTTCATTAACTGTACTCATCAAAAGGGTCCTGTTGGTTAGTTGATTATTTCCCCGGGATAGACGCCGAAAAAGTCACCGCGCTGAACCCAGCCTTCCGCCGAAGTGAACTTGATCAGGCAAAAATCCTTGCCCTCGGGACATTTTTCGATTTCGCCGATCACCTGATCTTCCACTTTGGCAATCACTTTGGCATCAAGTTGGGGCTTGGCATAAATATTGCTGGTACCGGCATTGGTCATCTTAATCCAGCGCTTGTTGCTCAGCATCGGTTTATAAACCCAGGTTTCCGAACCTTCCCAATCACGGATCTGCCGCCACAGGTCAAATTCGGCAATAATTTCAACCGGTGCATTTTTTTGTTTATACACCCATTCAATCGGATAGCGCGAACCAGGACCCGAACGGGCATTAACCAACTTTGAACGCAGCGAAGCCATCCGCGGCAATGTGCGCCCGGAATCGCTTTCGGCATCGCCGCCGGCCCATACCGGGGCCGCAAGCGAAAGAAACATCATAACGGCGGCTAAAAATGTTTTCATTTGCAGATCCTCATTAATCCTTTCTTATTATAATTGCGCTAATCATACTCATATAAGATGAATAAAAGGTAAAATTCAGCAAAGAGAGGATAAAAAAATGAACTTACAGGAAGTGGCTGCCCAACTGATCAAATTTCGCACCGAAACCGGCAACATACCGGAAATTGAACGATGCATAAACTTCATCAGAAGACAGGCTGAAACCATCGGCGCCGAAGTCGAAATATACCACAAAGACGCCCTCGCGCCGGTCATTCTGCTCTCCAACGGCAAATACCGTGACTTTGACGTTTTGGTTGTCGGTCATATTGATGTAGTTCCGGCAGCCGATCCGATGTTCATCCCTTACCTTAAAGAAGGCAAGATGTTCGGTCGCGGCAGTTTGGATATGAAATCATTTGCCGCCGTCGGCTTAAATTCACTTGAATATGTCTTAAAACAACAGCTGCCGCTGAAATTCGGTGTTTTATTGTCTTCCGACGAAGAAAAGGGCAGTTTCGGACTGGAAGCTTTTTTACAAGACAATCCCGACCTCAAGTCTAAAATTGTGCTGGACGTCGACGTTGCCGGCGATATCGGAAAAATCGTTGCCCGCTGTAAAAGTCCGGTATTTGTCAAACTGTTTTCCGAAGGCAAGGAAGCTCACGGCTCCACACCCTGGGAAGGCATCGACGCCAACGAACAACTGATGCAGGTATGGCAAAACATTCGCACCCGTTACTCGTATTTCTGCAAAAAAATGCCCAAACCGGCCGACACTTGGATTGATACCGTTCATTTTGCACGGATTGAAGGCGGCGCCGTCGCCAACGTTATTTCCAACCATGCCGAAGCCATGCTCGATTTCCGGCTGACCGAAAAATCATCGCTGAACGAATTGGAACAAAATCTTCAACAGGCCATGGTTGACGGCGTCAGCTATCAAATCGTATCGGCAGGACGCCCGGTAGTTATGGATGAAAACAATCCGTATATCCGCAATTATAAACAAACGGCCGAACAATACCTCAACCGCCCGCTCGAATTTGAATATATCGGCGGCGCCACCGATTCGCGGGCTTTTGCCGAACGCGGTTCCGTCGTTATCATGCATTCGGGCAGCGGTGACGGAATGCATGCCGCCGGCGAACATGTGATATGGGAAACCGTCGAACAATTGGCAGAAATTCAGAAAAAATTTCTGCACCGTCTTGCTGAAAAAGCCTGAGGACGGTGACAACCCCGTCGTCGAAGCACGACCGGCTCCGCTGTTGTACCATCCCGCCAGCCGCATTTTGACGCGGGCGGGATTTTTTCAGAATTCCAGCCTTCAGAGACGCCACAAAAAACTGGACATACACGGGAAAATATAATAACATTATGCACTGCTGTTAATAGTGTACAATAACCAAGACTTCGGATTGAAATGAGTGCGATGCTAACGATGGGATTAATTGCCTGCGGCCTGCTGACAGCCGGTTGCATATGGGTAGTTAATCTTGAAATACAGAAGTACGGCCGGGCGGCCCGCATCGGTTCGCTGTTGGGAGTAGCGGTTCAACTGGCAATGTTCGTTTATTCGATTCATTTTGTCAAAGGGGCCGATTATTCCTGGGGACTGATTTTAATACTGGCAATTGGAATGACAATTGTCTGGTTGCTTGCTTGCGGCTTTGCCATCGGCGTTTTGATTATTTTGTCGGTCGGTACCTATTGGAGTGTCACAACCTGGAAGAAAACTGATTTTCGCGAATTCTGGGCCAACGTGAAAGCTGATTTCAAAGCCGAAATCGCCAGCCTGAAATCGTGGATAGATGATGAAGAATGATTGCTTTTGCCGGCAGAATATTTATAATCCGGTCTCAATGTCGACGTAGCTCATCAGGATAGAGCAACAGTTTCCTAAACTGTGGGTGGGAGGTTCGAGTCCTCTCGTCGACGCCACTTTCAGAAGACGCGTTTTACACGCGTCTTTTTATTTTGCCGATCTTTCAGATATCATTTCTCTATCTTCTGCCTCCTGAAAACATGACTGGAATCAATACATTGATGTAAAAGATTATTTATTTTAATTTTCTATTTATTAATCTGACATCCTGCAAAAACAAAAAAAACGGCCGTGACATCTTCAAAATGTCATCGGTCCGTTTTTTCATCATCCGGCAAACGCCGCAAAGCGGAATTTTATTTGCGGTCGCCCATTAAACGCAACAACGCCAGAAACAGGTTGATAAAATCAAGATACAGTTCCAGCGCGCCGACGACCACCTTACGGGTCATGGTATCTTCATTATCGCCCGAGGCATAAATCTGACGGATTTTCTGGGTATCATAAGCGGTCAACCCGGTAAAGACAATCACAGATAAAATCGACAGCACATAATACAAAGCCGGGCTTTGCATAAAGAGATTGACAACCGATGCAATGATAATTCCCCACAATCCCATCATCAGGAAAGAACCCATTGAAGTCAGATCACGTTTGGTAACGGTTCCGTAAAGACTCATCGCACCGAACATTGCTGCCGTAATCAGGAAAACCCGAACCATGCTGGCACCGGTATAAACCAGAAAGATCGGCGCCAACGAAGCACCCATCAAAGCCGAATACAACCAGAAGACGCCCCTTACCTGTGCCAAAGTCCCGCGGGTCAAAACCCAGTTGAAACCGAAAATAACAATCAGCGGCGACAACAAAAACAGCCAGCCCAGCACGGACATGCCGCCGGTTTGCGGATCAAACATCATCGCAATCAGCGAGGTGTTGGCCACCAGAAAAGCAACCGCGGCGGTAATTGCCAATGCGCCGGCCATATGATTGTAAACGCTGACTAGATAAGCGCGCAGACCTTCGTCAACGGCTGCTTTTTCAATACCGACATCGGTATAATTTTTTTCTAACATAAGTTTCTCCTCAAAATTAGATATGTTCACTGCCTATAATATAGTTTTTTTATTGTCGCAAATCAAGCAGATTACTCATAGGCATACAATAACCGGCTGTTAAGTTTCAGCCAGCGGCGCCCGGACTCGGCACAACAACTGAGACTTTTTACACAAGTCCAAAATGCGCGCGAGTGGTCGCGATGTTTAAGATGCGCCACCTCATGTGCCGCCAGATAGTCGATCACCTCTGCCGGCGCCAACGCAATCCGCCAGTTATAATTGATATTGTTGAGTGTGGAACAACTGCCCCAGCGCGATTTAGTGTCTTTGATCGTCACCCGGTTGACCCGGCAACCGATCAATGCCGCTTTTTGTCGCGACAATTCAAGCAGATAGACCTGAGCCTGCCGACGGATAAAGTCTTTTACCCGTCGTGGCAAAAACGCCGCCTCGCCCGAAACTTTAAGAACATCGTCTTCAAGCACCACACCGCTTTTCAGATCCGGGCAATGACGAATCATCGTCGGCCGGCCCAGCAGGCAGATCTCTTCACCATCAGCAAAACGACGGCTTGCGGGAATTTCAGCCAAATGTTTTTCTATCCAGCTGCGGTTGGCTTCGACAAACTGCAATGCCCGCCGCACCGTACACAACGGCGGCAGGTTTAATATCGCCTTTTTTTCTTTTTGATCGATTCGGAGACTGAGACGCCGGCAACGGGAAGATTGCACGACTTTAAGCGGCAGTCCGGATTTTTCTTCAATCTCAAACGTCTTTCCAGTCAACAATGTAATCTTCATAATGTTTTACTTCCGATTCGGAGATGATCAGCCGGCCGCGCACCGATTGAAAAGCGCGATGCACGCTTTCTTTATCGCCGCTCACCAGCGGATGCCATTCCGGCAGTTGCTGTCCGTTATCCAACAGCCAATAGGCACAGGTGCACGGCAACCAACGCGGTTTTTCGCGGATTGCTTTCAAATCGACGCTGCGACAATCGGGCACTTTTTCAAAACGGTTTTCATAAATTCGGCACAAGCAGCTTTTGGTATCCAAAAAACGGCAGCGCACACAGGTAAAATGAATTCTGCCTTCTATTTCCAGCTTATTGAGACAGCACTTGCCGCAGCCGTCACACAACAATTCCCACTCGGCGGCAGACATCTGTTCCAGCTTTTTCTTTTTCCAAAATTCCGGTTCTACCGTATTTTGCGCTTCCGTGACCGGATCGCGGCGGGCAATCGTGACAATATAACGTTTCTTTTCCATCGTCTATCCGATCTGTTCCGGCAGTTGGTCGTCTTCGATCGGATCGGTAAACAGCGCATATTCGCCTTGCCAGCCGAGTTTGACGGTACCGGTGGGTCCGTGGCGGTGCTTGCCGATGATCACGTCGGCACGGTGACGGGTAGCCTGCATGCGCGCTTCCCATTTGTCATGTTTTTCCGGCGAATAGTTTTTGTCGGTTTCTTTCGGTTCCTCGTTTTGGATGTAATAGTTCTCGCGGTAAACAAACAACACAATATCGGCATCCTGTTCAATAGATCCGGATTCGCGAAGATCGGACATCACCGGCCTTTTGTCATCGCGCATTTCCACCCCGCGATTAAGCTGGGACAGCGCAATCACCGGCACGTTCAGCTCTTTGGCCATGATTTTCAGGCCGCGCGAAATTTCCGACAATTCCTGCACCCGGTTGGCTTCGCCGCGGCTGGCGTTTCCGGTAATCAGCTGAATATAGTCAATCACGATCAATCCCAACCCCTTGCTGCGTTTCAGCCGCCGTGCCCGGTTGCGGATGGCGTTGATCGTCAGGCCCGGCGTATCGTCAATGTACAGCGGCATTTTTTCCAACATCCGCACACAGGCAGCAATTCTCTCAAATTCGCCATTGTCAATATCACCGTTACGCATCTTTTGCGACGAAATGGCCGCCGCACTCGACAACACGCGGGTTGCCAGCTGATCGGCCGACATTTCGAGTGAGAAAAAAGCAACTCCGCGCGCTTTTTCTTCCAAATTGCGTTCACGGCTCATCCAGTCAGCCACATTATAAGCGATGTTAGTTGCCAGAGCCGTTTTTCCCATCGCCGGACGTCCGGCCAAAATGATCAGATCCGAATTGTTCAACCCGCCGGTACGCCGGTCAAGATTGTTCAATCCGGTCGAAATACCCGAAATTTTCCCCTCACGCTGATAGGCTTTTTCAATCGTATTGAGCGATTGGGTCAACGCATCCGAAAACTCGACAAACCCGCGCTGACCGTCGCCTTTGTCCGAAAGTTCGTACAAGCGTTTTTCCGCTTCTTCGATCTGTACCGAAGCCGAAGAATCGATATTTTCTTTCATGGCATTGTTAACAATATCATAACCGGTAGCAATCAGTTCCCGACGTAAATATTGGTCATAAATGTATTGAGCATAATATTCGGGGTTGGTCAACGGCGAAGAACTTTCCGCCAGTTTGATCAGGTATTTGTACCCGCCGACTTCATTAAGGACGCCTTCCTGCTCAAAATAATTTTTAAGCGTAATCGTATCGGCGGTATGGCCGCGTGAGATCAGTTTGGAAACCACTTCAAAGATTTTGGCATTCACCGCTTCGGCAAAATGCGCCGGTTTCAAAAAGTCCGATACTTGTTCATAAGCTTTGTTATTAGCCAGCAGCGCACCCAGCAGCGCCTGTTCGGCCTCGATATTCTGCGGCAGTGAATTTGCGTCGATTTTTTCCATCTGATCCGGTCTCCGTCAATTTTTTCAGTCTTAATCCAGGCTTTGTTGTAGCAGGATTTAATTTAAAAACAAATGTTATCTTATGCTTTTCCCTTTTAGTTATGCACAGCCTGTGAATAACGGGGATAAATACAATACGGATATGTTATAATCCGAAAGAACCTTATGGATTTTACGATGCTGAATTTACTTAAGAAATATGAATCGGATTATGCGGCTGACAACTATTGCGGCCTTGAAGACGAGCCGATTTACCGTTTTTACAACAGCCAAAGCGCACTGATTTTCAGCGCGCCGCATGCCACCCGGACCTTTCGCGGACACGCCGTCAAAAAACCCGATCTCTATACCGGCGCCTTGGCACGCACGGCAGCAATCGACAGCGGCGCTTCCGCTTTAACCCGACGCCGATTCGCCCCCGAAGAATGCTCGATAACCGGTTTTATCACCGGCCGCCGGCTGCAAAACCACTGTTTTCTCGACGTTCATGGCATGAACGGCAAACGGGCTTTTGAACTGGCGGTCGGCACCGGTATTTTGTCACCGCATATCTACGGCCCCGTGCTGGTGCAAATTGCCTCGCTGGCCGACAAATATAAAATCAGCTGGGTCCTCAATCATCCCGACTACACCGGACGTTTCGGCCTGACCGGAGACTTGCAGCGCCTTTCGCCGCAACCGCGGATATTACAGCTTGAATGGCGTCTTGACATGCGCGATTTTTACCGCCATTCCGGCAATGTCCTTAACCGTACCCTCCCCTTTCTTACCGAGCTTGCGCTTTTCCTGATGCAACGACCTTGACAATTGTTGCCGAAAATACTATCTTTTCCGATACAATAAAATTATTAAACAACAATTATAAATTTTTCAGACCATGAATAACTTAACAATCACCCCGAAATTCGGAGATTTTCTGCTGAAAAACGGGCAGTACGCATCTCAGGACGTTTCCGCCGATCAGGTTAAAGGCATTTATCTTACCGACGGCATTTCTCTGGTTGACTTTTCTTCCAACAAAAAGATGTATCGCAAAGCCGACAACTGGTGCCTCGAACACGGCGGTTATATTGCCTCGGCTAAAATTTTATTTTTCATCTTTTTCAATCTCGAAGAAATCAACCGCCGCCGCCGGAGCATCGGCCAAAAACCGTTGCCGCAGGATCTGCTCGCCTGGTCTACCGGACGTTTGCAAGGCACGGGTTACACGGCTTACAATTATGCCGTTAATTTCAAGAACGCCACCATCCATACCCTGATTTCCCAGAGTATGCTGATCGATGACTGCGGCATTGCCTGCCCGGTCTGTGTCGTTGGCGGAACTGCACAGCCTTAAACACAAAAAAAGATTTTTTGCCCCGCATGCTCTGCATCCGGGGTTTTTTTCGATTTTTTCAGATAGGTGTTGCTCTTGTCCTTTTTTTAAATTATCCTGAAAAGCAGTTAATTATTAGAGGAGTGCTTATTAATGAAAAAATTTATCCGGACACTGATTTTCCCACTTTTACTGGTTCCTGCAGTCAACGCCGCCGAAACGAACACCGCCGTTTTGTCACCCGGGTCGGTTGCCGACGCCGCCGCCCAAAATCCAGACCTTGAAAAATATCTTGAAGACGCCATTCAAAATCAAATCCAATCGCTCAAATCAACGCTGCCGATGCAGGTGAATCCCGGCGTCGTTTGGCAGGATATTGCCATTCGCGGAGACAGCCTCAATTACATTTACCAAATCGACATTGACGAAATGCTTAACGCTCTCCCCGAAGAACTGCGCAAGGGTTTTGATTCTGCTCATAAACAGGAGATCGTTACCAAAATAAAAACCGAAATGTGTCCGCAGGTCAAACCGATACTGTGCGTCAGCCTCGACCTGATGAGCACGTTCGCTCCCCGGCTGGCCAACATCGCCGCCACTTACAACGACAAAGCAGGACAACAGTTCCTTCACTGCGAATTTAACAAAAAAGATTGTGCCGACCTAGTTGCCAAATATACCCAGCCGGCAAAGGCGGCGGAGTAACATCATGAGAAACGTCATTATTCCGCTGTTGGTCTTTTTGGCGTTCATTTTACCGGCCCGGGCAGACGAAAACCGCCCCCGCCGGCTCAGCGATGATGAGATTGACGGACAACTCGGCCGGATGCAGCAAATGCTGCCGGTGCAAATTCAGAACGGCATCCGCTGGATCGATATCCGCCGCACCGGTAAAGAAATAAAATATACCTATATCGTCAACATCGATACGGCCAGCCTTGATGACAGCGAACGCACCAACATGATTGCCCGATTGCAGGACTTTGGTTGCCGGCAATTGCTGCCGGCAATGTGCCAGGGGCTGGAAGTCATGTTCGCTTCCGGACTGACCGCCTCTACGGTTTATCACGACAGTTTCGGCAACTTTTTATTTGATTGTACATTCACCCCGACTATCTGTACGCCGCCGGTGTCGGCAAATCCGTAAATATTCTTTGACAAAAGGCCGTTTGTCGGGTATTGCCTGACCACCACAGGAAAAGCATATGAATTATTACACCGAACTTAAAAAAATGACGGAGCTGCGCTTCGCCGGTATTATCCGGCAGTTTGGTGCTGCTTCTTTTCCGCAGCCGCTTCCGCAAATAACCCGCGAAAACATATATCAGATGTTGGCGATCAGCGTTTTAGCCGAAGAAAACGGCCGTGAACAACAGCAACTTGCTCTGATCGGTGACAATCCCGCACACCGCCGGGCCTTTTCAAATATACCCAAATCGGTTCGTTACCGGCACCTCAGCCCTTTTGGCCGCGCGGCGGCACGACTTAAGCTGATTTCGCCGCTGATGACAGAGCAGACTCCCGAAAAATTGCTTAACCACCCTGACGTCATTGAAGCGGCACAACAAATTAAAAACAAACAACAACAGCCACAATTTGCAGAAATTTTAGATAACATGATGGCCGTCCCGCTTGCCGAAACGCTGGCTCACCAGGAATTTCCGGATCTTGACCTTACGCTTCCGATTGAACATCACCCGCTGATGACAATTGCTGTTTGCTCAAACCGGCAAAAAATTTATCAACTCACGGGGGAAAAAGATTTCACTGTCCTGTTACATTTCGGACAAAACCTGACCTCAAACCTGGAAAAAATATGCAATACCCCCTGCATTAATCAATATATCTCTCTGATTAACACGCAGGAACCGATTCACAATGAATTTCATCAGGGCGGCATTTGCCGGTTGTTGGAATTTACCGCCGTTAACATGGGCTATGACTTGCCCTTGCAGCAGGAATCCTATGCTTTCCGCCCGGCAAATTCTAACTTTATCGACGATTTTTATCCCGACGGCGAAAAAAACCGCATTCCCTGCCTCAATCAAAATGATCCGGCGGTGGAAGTGGCTCTGAATGCCGTTACCGAAAACTATCCCCAAATTATAACCGAAGACGGTGCCGTCCGCTTTATCTGTGAACATGCCCGCCCGGTTATCCGCGGTCTCGGCTACTGTTATTGTCCTCAAGACCGCTGCCTGAAGACGCCTCAGCAATTTCCGCCGCTTACAAGCCTCAACGATCTGATCCGCCGCAGTTACCCCGAACGTTATCCGCAGCCCCGGCCAAAACCGTTTGCATCGGCAACCCGCAAAAGATATGGCCGAGCGTAACGCCGACTTTCCTGCTCCTTCCCAACTCCTTAATTTTACAAATAATGTGCAGTTTCCTAATTTAATAATTGCATTTTTAAGATTATAAGTGCATTTTAATTAACGAAGTTAATTTCATTTTTTTTAATAAGGATATCTTCAATGGACATTGAAAAAATTAAAAATATTTTCAACAAATATATTGTTTCCGTTCTCAATAAAGACGGTTTTAACAAATATTTTGTTGACGTGCTCAAAAAACAATATACTGATTTCAAAGGCCGTGCCAGCCGCTCGCAATATTGGTATTACATCATGTTTTATACGCTGATTACTATTCCGCTGGCAATTGTTGACGCCCTTTTGTTCGGTCAGCAGATGCTCGGTATGCTGTTGGGTCTGGCAACCTTCGTTCCCAACCTGGCCATGACGATTCGCCGGGTTCACGACCTTGGCAAACCCTGGTTCTGGTTCCTGATTGCGATCGTTCCGATCGTCGGCCCGATTGCTCTGATCTATTGGTTCTGCCAGCCGGGTGAAGCCAAAGCCAACCAGTGGGGAGAACCGTCGAAATAATTTATCTCGACAAATAAAAAAAGCCTGTTTTTGTAACAGGCTTTTTTTATGACTCAAATGTAACACAACCGGCGTAAGCAGGTAGATATAGGCATACCAGCTCAGCCGTCAGGCTTGCGTAGCTTTGGGACTGGGCGAACGTAGTTCGGAACAGTTAATACCACTTGCGTTAGCTGGTGGAAGTTTATGCTCCGTCCTTTTCACCCGGCCGGGATCGTTTTCAGTCTTTGTTTGCCGGAAGATACTCAACCCGGAATTTCAGTTCCGGAACGTCCCGTCCGTTAACTTCCAAATTATAAATTCTAAACTCGACACCATCAAGATTGTGGCAACTGTATGGAGACGTGAACTGCCCGATTCTATATAACAGACATAAGGCAAAAGCCCGACTTGTAAAGTCGGGCTTTTGGGCAGATGTTCCGTCAATGACGGTTGTTCTTTTCGGGGCGATCCGTTTTTTCCGACCGCTTGTCACTATTCTCCTTTTGCCATCGTCGCGCGATCTGCTTCTTCCCTTACCTGAGCGGCAACCCAGTCGAAGACCGGTGCCGAAGCTTCCTCGAAACGATCAACCTTGATCCGATATGCAGGCTCCGCATAACCGGAACCGGCAATAACAATAACCTCCTCGGCATTCGGACAGGTGCCGATGGCTTGTTCAAGCACGTGACAACGGTTTTTCAGCTTCTGGTTCGGATCGGCAGGATCAAACAGCGCAGCAGAATCGGCGGTTGTTCCAAGGGCGATGTCGACCAGTTTGTCCAACTGCAAGTGCTCGATTTCCTCTTCCAGAAGGGACTGAGTTTTATTGGAAACCACCACCACATTGCAACCGCATTCCCGCAGCGTTTTTAGCAGCAGTTCGGCGTTGGGGGTCAACGGAGGCATCGGCAGCCGACGATAGGTATCGTAGAAAATTCGGCGGCCGTACTCTGCTTTTTCTTTTCCCAGCAGAAGCGCGAGCTCGTTCCACACCTCTTCCGGAGGAAGCCCTTGCATACGCATCGTATCCGCAAGCGTCCATTTGGCGCCCAGAAGCGGATCAACAGTTTGCCACATTTGAACATACGACGGATGTACTTTATGTAAAGTAACATCAGAGATGAGGCAATTGTCCCATCCCAAAATAAATAATTTACTCATATCATTAAAAATTTGGTAACTTTTTTCTTTCTACCATATGTCAAAATTTTGTCAACAACATCTGTCTTCGCTGATTGTAATTTTCAGATCCAGGGCTTTTCCCTTATTTTTGATCAGATGATCAAAAATGAGAATCTCTCGTGATAAACCCGCACGAACATTGTTATATTTATACTTTTTTACACTATATTATCTTTTAATATTCGATTGGATACCCAAAAGACCGCAAAATAACCGCTGCTTCAAATAAAATCGA
>UQCS01000015.1 GCA_900539605.1 uncultured Azospirillum sp.
TTTACCGGTTTGATATAAACCGAGAATTGTTTCATCACAAAACCTTCATCCAACAACAAATTGCGAAAACGGGTCGCTTGGCGCGTTTCGGTTTTGGTCCGCACCGGAATATCAAACATACAGATAATCCACATCATCGACCAACCGGTTAAAGTTTCAAGCCGCTGTCTTCTTGCCATCCTTTAGCACCTTATGCTTCTTTTTGATTTTTCCGAAAGGCGTCAACTCGATTTTCCGGGCATGATGATCTTTCAAATACTTTAGTCCCCGTTCCAATGTATCAACCAGCAGATAACCCTTTGTCTTATCCTGCGGTGAAGTCATGCGGGCATCACTGATAAAGTCAAAAGCAATCCGACCGGCACTAAACTTCTTAACCTTAGCCAGACACCTTTCATCATTAGTATAAGACTTCCATTCTTCAGGCGTATCCAGTTCCAAAAGATCGCGTTGCTGGATTGACCAGACAATTTTCCCGCCGTCTTTTTTCCACTGCGGAACAAAATTCGGCTGATTGACATCAAAACACCGAATCACTTCCCAACCGATTTTTTGCTCTTTCTGATAAAAGTCAATCCGGTGGTTATTCTGCGCTTCGTATGCCACCCCGTGTTTGGGAATACAAACCAGCGAGCGGCTGTTTTCGTAGCATTTAAACTGATCTCCTTTCCACAGCCCTTTTTCCTGAATAATTTGAAAAGCTTTGACAATAATCCGGCTTTCGGTGATTTTGATTTCCTTTTTTCCTTCCGCTGCGGCCAGCTCATTTTCGGCAATTAAAATTTGCTCTGCCGTATCCATATACAATTCAAAATCGCGAACCAGCTTTTCCTGCTTTATTTTATTCTCCTCAATTTTATCATGCCACTCATTTTTAATTGTTTCTGGAATCAGCAATTTAGTTAAATCTTTTTTAGATTTAACAACCTGCAGTATTTTCCGTTTATAAACCGTCACCAACGCCTCGGAATCGTCAGGATTTGAGCACAAAACAATTCGCCCGGTTTCTTTATGAAACTGCCCGGCTTTGCTGTGTTCGGGTTTGTGGGAAACATTAACTTTTTTCAAAACCTCGACAACCTTGCGGCGAAAATCCGCCAACGTTTCCACACTGCTCAAAGGGAGCGGCAGTTTGAAATGCGGCAAATCTTTGGGGCTGGCTAATTTTTGAAGCAAAGAGCGGCTAATGCAACCGATTGTAATAGCGTCCAGCGCATGATGCCGATGATCAATCCGCGGTTTGCTTAACCATTGCCCGTTTTTCTCCTGATCAAAAAATTTCCAATTACCGTCAACATCCGGCTTTTCAACACCGTTTATGATCTCGCCGGTATTTGTCTCTGACCAATAGGGAGAGCATGGCAGATAGCGGGGAACATTCAATCCCATCAGTTCATATTCCACCCCTTCCAGATTCCAGTTTTTGCGCAGTTGAGCTGTTTGTTTTCCCTTAACTGCCAAAATGCGGTTTTTCATCGCTTCGTCACCGTCCTCACAGTCAATAATGACCCGTAAATAACGTGAAGCCATTTTAGCTACATACCGAGTATCGGTCAGGTAGCGGTTTGTTTCATCGATATCACCAGTTTCCTCAAAGTTTTCCCGCGCACCGGGCTCAAACCGCCAGGCTTTGGCCGGCGTTCTTTCCCGGGCATTTTTAAGAATCTCCCGCATCAACTCCGACATTTTGGTTTCGGCAAAATAGTCATAGGCAAAGCGATCGCCCTTGTTCAAATTGTCGGAACTGTTCACCAGGCAAAGATTGTTATAAGTGTCGCTGCCGCCTTTGGCTTGCGGAATGATGTGCTCAATTTCAAAACCGGTAAACCTGTGATCAATATTCAGGGTCGGATTGTAAGCGTCCTTCCAACCCTGCTCTTTGGCCAATTTGTATTTTAAAATATTGTTATTGTTAACATACAATTTGTGCTGCCGGAGATACATCCGCGCTTCGTCATTAAGTTTTTCGTTCAAACGCTGCTTTTGTTCCAACTCATTTTTCTTCTTTGCCGACAAACCGATATCACGGCCCAACTCAATGTTAATATCATAAGGGCGTCCGTAAATGCGGATAATATCGTTAACCACCAGCCGGATTTGATTGAGAATCATATGAACGGCCGGGTTGGCAATCTTACCCCATTTAACTTCGTTTTTATCCGCACCGGGATTATTTTTAATCAGCAACGGCGGCAGCGGCTGAGTATCATTTTGCAAGATTTCGCCATAATACGGAAGCTCCCGATATTTTCCCTGCTTTGCCCGCGCCACTTCTTCTTCTGCCAAAAACCGCGGATCGGACTTTGCCAGCGCATCGGTGATTTCGCGATGAGACAGTACATTTTGTCTCATTCGTTCCAAAATCAGTTTGGAGGCCGTTTGCCCCAACATCCCTCTTCCTTTAGGAAGCTTGGTTAAAAGTGCACCGATTTCTTTTTCGTTGTCAATTTTGAGAATAGGCTTGAGGTGTTCGATTAAAGCGTCCTCACTGTACAGACGCCCGTTTTTGTCATCCGGATTTTTGGGTTCGGCCAAAAAGTCGGCAAAAGATGCCAACTCGGCTTGCGACAAATTCTGCAGATACGCAATATGTGCAAATTCCGGCCGCGCATACAAATAAGCTTTGATCACTCTTTCATCCAGCAAAGAAATTTTCTGTTGTGACGAAAGGCCTAAAATTTTCTTTATCGATTGCTTCCCGGCATTTATGCCTTTCAATAAAAGCTCATTAACAATTTTGTCACGTTCGGCGAGACTCAGACGGCGTTTATCGGTATCGCTGATCACCCGGACATTGTTAACTTCTTCGTATATCCGCCGCATTTCCGCAAGCGGATGTGCTTTTAACAGACGTTCTTCTTCTCGGAAATAAATGCATTTTCCGGTTGCATAAGGCATCGGCGGCCGTTCATAAAACAAAATGTCATAAATTTCTTTTTTAAGACCTTCCTTTTGCATCTGTTTAAAATATTGAGCCTGCCGGTCCCATATTTGGTTAAACTCGTCTTTCACCAAATAGCGGGGGATTGCATAATCGACGATATTTTTTTCCAAAGCATATTTTCTTTGCCGAATAATCCGATTTTGCGGATTTTCTCTTTCCTGAAGACGTTGGTAAAAAAAGGCGCCAATTGTTTTTAAACCGGTGTCTTTCAAATATTGCGCCATCTTGGTCATATGAAGATTTCTTAGCCTTAGATTTTTCGCCTTCTTCCAGGATTTCTTCCGATAATTCCTCCGCTGCCGAAACAAAACCGGCACCGCGATGCTTGGCCATGTGCAATATTGCCCGACCGATGTAATTTTGATTTTCCAACTTGCCGTACAGGGCATCATGACGGATTTTATAAGGAGACTTTGCTTTCAGCCGGTCGGTTCCTTCCGGGGTTTCGTTCACCCACAGATTGTTTTCAAAAAGCTTTTTAGCCAATAATTCCAACCTTTTACGCGTACGAATCAAATTTTTGCGTGCCGTTTTCTTAAGACGCCGTTCTTCTGCCCCTTCCGAAACTTCAAAAATGCGTACTCCGGCATCAATAATATCTTTGGCGAAGTTGTTTTGATCCAGTTCAATCACGCCGCTTCCGATTGAGCTCTCTCCCAAATCAAGATTAAGACGATACTTCATAAGTCACTCTCACTTTAATTGCAGTAAATAATATCTAACAATTTATAATAATAAGGTTGACATTTCAACGAAAATATTATTATACTTAAAGCGGTATATGTTTTGATATATTTTCAGAGATTAATCAGACGGTCAATGCATATATAATAAGGCTGAAAATGCCGTAAAATGAGGGGGCAATCCGTTGTCCCCATTATTGTATAAAGAAAACCACCGGCTAAGCTGCTAGTTTTCTTTATACAATAAAAACCTTCCTTTTATGGACGTTTTTTCTAATAGTTGCGGGGGCAGCCCTTTGCTTCGTTCAGTTATTCCTCTACGCTCATCAACTTCGCTGACCGTCATACCTCCGTCTGACTTTCGCTTGCCGTGAACCTGCTTTTTCGCAGGTTCAACTCAAGCCGCACAATTAAAAAGAAAAAACCAGTCCTAAAGACTGGTTTTTCCTTGTTGGTTGCGGGGGCAGGATTTGAACCTACGACCTTCAGGTTATGAGCCTGACGAGCTACCGGGCTGCTCCACCCCGCGATAAATGCCTGTTGCACCTTGCCGGCGCTCAAGACAGTGCATACATACGCTTTTTATAAGGCGATGTCAAGCTTTAAAAACAACTTTTCTAAAAAAACAGAGAAATCACCACCGCAAAAATAAAAACCGCAATCACAATCCAATGCCACAACTTCATATTGTTCCCCTTATCAGTTAAACAGAGCCAACGACAAGGCAACCAACAACACGATAACCGCGGCAATTTTCCAGTGCTTTTGTTCCCACATTTTCGTGTTCCTTCGCCGATACGTTAATCCTTGTTTTTATATATACCATAACACCGGTATAACAAGTCCCGTAACAAACTTTTTGGAAACGCCCGGATTTTTACAGCCGTTTATAAATAAATGGAAATGACATACAAAACCACGGCCGCATAAATGCCGGCAAAAATATCATCAAGCATCACTCCCCAGGCATTCATCACTTTCGAATCGGCCCAGCGCGCCGGCTGCGGCTTGGTGATGTCAAACAGGCGAAACAGAGCAAAACCCGCCGCATACAGTATGTAAGCCCGCCAGTCGGCCACACCGGACAATCGGTCTGCAACCAGCACAAAGGTCAGCAGCTGGCCAGCCGTTTCGTCAATAACCACAATGGAAGGATCGTGTTTGGTGTATTTTAACACTTCGTGCGTTGCCGCCGTTCCGATAAAAAAGACCGCTGCCGTCGCCGTCAAAACCCCAACCATTCCGCCGTAATAGACCGCGGCAAAAGCAAACGGAATCGTCGCCAGCGACCCTGCCGTTCCGGAAGCAAACGGGCAGTACCCAACTCCGAACATGGTTGCAATAAAATATGAAATCTTTTTATACATTTTGATTTTCCTGATAAATTAACTATCGGCGAGGGTAGCTGAATTTTTTTTTGTATTCAATTAAAAAAATATGTTGTCATATATTTTTTTTGTGGTAAATATACTCCCGTTATCGGATTGTAGTTCAGCCTGGTAGAACGCTGCGTTCGGGACGCAGAGGTCGCTGGTTCGAGTCCAGTCAATCCGACCAGCATCAAACGCCTGTTTAAATCAGGCGTTTTTTTGTATCCTAAAACAGTACCCCGACAAAAGAACACAATAAAAAAGTCTCTTCCACAATTGAAAGAGACTTTGTAAGCAGCACCGCAACTTTCAAGCATCCATGTAGGTCACAACTTTATCTTTATAAAGTTCTTCCTTGGGCTTAAGATAAGAAGGCAAGACAGCAAAAGTTATTGCTACTGCAAACAAAAAGCCACAAAAACAAACCACAGGGACAAAAGTGTTGTACTTTACCGAGAAGTACAGCAAAAAGGGTAACAAAACAACACAAAGAAGAAGCAAACGAATCGTAAAGTTGAGCCCCTGACGAATAATCGTCTGAACCTGAACTAACGCGTTGGCTTCTTTTTCTCCCGGTGCAAACACAACTTCCGGATACCGGTTTATTTTCAGGTTAAATCCCATGATCGGTTTATACCAGATTTTAACGCATTTGAGACCGGCTTCCTCGGGCGGCTTTCCGTATTCGGAAACAAAATGCCGCTTCGCTTTTTGCAAAAGCAGATCATCATCTTCTTTTTTCATAAAATAATTTTTTAATTGTGAAACATAAAGATAAATTTTCCTGTAAACTAAATCAACCGCCATAAAAAAGCAAGTTCTTTTACTGTTGAATATTTACCTGGTTTTCTTAATGCTCCGGTTCTTCCCTGATGATCTAAAATATAAAAACGATTTCCTCCCCACCACATTGAATTTGCAACATCCGCGATTATCTCCTACAAAAACGGAGAAAAGCCATGCATTCCACATCAAAAAAAGACTTAAGTCTGCTTAACGTCATTTCCCTCGGTATCGGTTCGATTGTCGGCGCCGGCATTTTTGCTTTGCTGGGGCAAGTGATTCTGCTGGCCGGTGATCACACCTACCATGCTTTCTTTATTGCCGGAATCGCCGCTATTTTTTCCGGCTACTCTTATGCCAAATTGGCCGGACGCTATCACAGTTCCGGCGGCCTGACCGATTATTTTCATATCGCTTTTCCCGAAAAATACGTATCCGGCACCCTTTCCGCCATCTATCTGGTTACCGAAGCAATTTCAATTTCCATGATTGCCAAAGCATTCGGTATCTACATTACCGAACTTTTTAATCAGATTCCCCCTTCCGATTTGTGGGTAAATACCCTGGCCGCCGTTTTGATCATCGGCTTGGCTCTCCTCAACATGATGCAGGCTTCCGACGTCGGCCGTTCCGAAACCGTCATTGTCATCATTAAAGTAGCCATCCTGTTCGCGCTGATATTTGCCGCCCTTTTCCAACCCGACACCCGCCTCCATCCGCCGGCCTTCAGTGGAGAGTCAATGGATTTTTTGCGTAGTATCGGCGTCACCTTTTTCGCTTATGCCGGCTACGGTGTCATTACCAACGCCACTGCCGACGTCAAAAAACCGCAACAAACCATTGAGTGGGCCATTTATCTGACTCTTTTCATTGTTATGGCGCTCTATATCGGTCTTGCCTGGGTGGTCTTAAACTATATTCCAACCGCCGAATTGGAGGCAAATGCCGAAACCTCGGTGGCTGAAGTTGCCCGCAAACTGCTTGGTACCACCGGTTACGGCTTTATTTACGTTGCAGCGGTTCTTGCTTTCATTTCGGGGATCAACGCCACTTTTTTCAGTATCTTCCGCATTTCCGATTCCCTGGCCCAACAAACTGTTTTCCCTCATTTTATGCTCAAAAAATTCTGGCGGCAGGGTTCTCTCGGCGCCGCACTCAATACCCTGCTAATCGTTCTGGTAACCATCTTTTTTGATTTCAGTTCAATTGTCAATCTCTCCAGTGCCGCTTATCTGGTCAGCTATCTCGGTATTTTCATTGCCAACTGGAAACTGCGAAAAGAAACCAAATCCAACCCCGCCGTCATCATTGTCGGAACCCTGCTGATGGTATTTATCCTTGCCGCCTTCATAATCAGCATCCTGCCGCGTTAGCCTCGTTTCTAAATCAAAAGCCGGAAATTTCCGGCTTTTGATTTAGATTTTATTGCGATTCATCTGGGCAGTGTTGACGATCTTCAATTTTTCCAGCCGCTGTTTTTTGACATACTTCAAATAAGCCTCATACGAAAACAGCATGATCGCCGAAACAATCATCGGCAGCAGATAATAAATAATCCGATAGGCAATCAACGCCCCAAACAAAGTTGCCTGATTATGTTCCCCGGGAATGATATACATAAACAACCCTTCAAAAACGCCCAAACCGCCGGGAACCTGACTGAACACGCCCAAAACCTGAGCAATGATAAAGACACCGATAAATGTTGAGAAAGAAATATCAACAAACGGAATCAGGGAAAAATACAAAACCAGCGACGCCATCAAAATGTCGGCCGCCCCGATCACTACCTGAGCCAACGCCATCGGAAACGACGGCATTTCGAAAACCACGCCCTTAATCATCAGCGGTTTCTTGTAAAACAGGCTGAGGCCGAAATAGACCGCCAACCCCAATACCGAACCAAGCGTCACCACTTCGGTGGTCAGCTTGGACACCGATCCGGCCCCAAAGGCGTGGGAGGGCGTAATCACATATCCGACGATAATCAGAAAGAAACAGGCCACCAGATAGGTAAAACCCGAAAAAGTTACCATCCGCACAATTTCGGCACCGTGAAAACGCCAACGGGTATACAAACGATAACGGATCGTCCCGCCCGAAACAATTGCATGACCGGCGTTGTTGCTGACCGAAAAACCGATAAAACCGGCAAAAATCCATTTCCACGGCGCCAGTTTGCGCTTAATATAACGCAGCGCCAGATAATCATAAGAAGATAAGGCAACATACCCTCCCAGAGAGGCGAGACAGGCCATCCACAAATTATGCGGCGGAATGCTGAGCAACGCGTTCTTAATATCTTCCCAACTGTATTTGGAGAGCTGGCGATAAAGCATATACGCCGCCAAGGCAAAGAAAAACAACCCCGCCCACGAAACCATTTTCTTTAAAACTTTTTTTGTTTGCAATGCCATTGCTTTTTCCTTTGTTTAATCTTTTTACGATGCCGATGACCGTAGCATCAGACACCGCTTCCCGATATAGTAATCATGAACGCCATTTTTACAAAATATTATAAATATATTGTAAAGTTTTATAATTTTTTTCGCCTTAACACCAAAGATCAATCAGGGTCCCCGTGGCAACCCCTGAGAGATACAAAACCGCTGCCAACAGCAGGTTTTCCTTCAATCGCGGATTAACCCGGAACAAAACCAGCAGCCCCACCCCGGCACCCGACATCACTCCCGACATCATCGCGCCGAAACCGATCGCATTTTCCAGATACAGTTGCGTCACAATCACCGACGCCGAACAGTTGGGAACCAACCCGATCAGGCCTGCCACCGCCGGACCGGCAACCGGCAGATTCATAAAACGGGCAAACGGCGCCGCGCCGATCCCCGCCATCATCACACTGAACAACCAACTGATCACAAACACAAACAAAGTTATTTTTAACGAATGGCGCAACGCCGACTGCCAAATGCCCGCTTCGCACTTGCAATCCTGATTGCGGCACAGGGTTTCAACATCAAAATTCTGCGGTTTAAGCAGAGAAACTTTCGGACTGACAAAATCCAGCAAAAGGCCGATCAACACTCCTGCCGATACTTTCAGCACCAAAATTTTGACGATCAGTGCTGCCGGTACTGCATTAGAAATCAGGATCGGCAGCATTTCATCGGAGGTTGAAATAAAAACCGCCATCAACGTTCCCGCCGAGATAACCCGTGCCGCATAAAAATTAGCGGCGGCGGCAGCCAAACCGCACTGCGGAAAGATACCGCATAAAGAGCCGATCAGCGGTCCTATTTTTCCAGACTTGCGGATCAGGTTAACCGTACCGTCACCCATCCGCCGTTCAAGATATTCCAGCACCAGATAAGTCACGAGCAAAAAAGGAAACAGCTTAATTGCTTCCTCCAACGCCTCTACGGTAACGTCATACCAAAAATCTGCCATTTTCTTCCCTTCGCCTGTTAACAGGTAACCACGTTCACTGCCAGTCCGGCCAGAGAAGTCTCCTTATAGTTGGTGCTCAGGTTCAGACCGGTTTCATACATCGTCTTAATAATGCTGTCGAGACTGACCATATGGTTTCCGGTTCCGCGCATTGCCAGCCGCGACGCATTGATCGCTTTGATCGCCGCCATCGCGTTACGTTCAATGCAGGGAATTTGCACCAATCCGCGCACCGGATCGCAGGTCAAACCCAAATTATGTTCCATTGCAATCTCGGCCGCGTTTTCGATTTGGCTGAGACTGCCGCCCAAAACCGCCGTCAGACCGGCAGCAGCCATTGAACAGGCTACGCCGACCTCACCCTGGCAACCGACTTCGGCCCCTGAAATCGACGCGTTGGCGCGATAAAGACTGCAAATTGCCGAAGCCGTAGCCATAAAAATAATATCAGCTTTTTCACGCTCATAGGGCGATTTTGACAAGGCAAAACGCTGATAATAACGCATCACTGCAGGAACGATCCCCGCCGCTCCCATCGTCGGCGCTGTTACGATCTTACCGCCCGAGGCGTTTTCTTCCGCCACCGCAAAAGCCCATAAGTTAACCCAGTCAACAATCATCAGCGGATCAACATCATTTTCAAAAAATTTTTCTTCCAACCGGCGGTACATTTCCGGTGCCCGGCGATTGAGGCCGAGACCGCCCGGCAACACGCCTTCGGCATGAATGCCGCGGGTCACGGCTTCCTGCATAATTCCCACCAGACGCAATATCCCGCTTTTAACTTCGCGGGGACTGCGTAGCGCTTCCTCGTTTTTCAGCACCATATCCGCAATTGTCAGCCCATGTTTTTTGCAAAGTTCGACCATTTCATCGCAGCTGTCAAACGGATAAGGCACGTCGTAAGGTTCGCGTTCGACCCGACGGGCCATTTCATCCTGCCGGGCAATTGTGCCGCCGCCGACCGAAAAATACACTTCTTCCAACAGCAGATTCCCCTGCCGGTCAAAAGCGCTGAACTTCATGCCGTTGGAATGTTCGGGCAAAAAGGTGTCTTTCCGCAGCCGGATGTCCTCTTCGGGATCGAAGGCAATTTCTTTGCCGCCGCCTAATTTCAACTGCCGGGTCTCTTTCACCTTCCCGATATAATTCTCTTCCAAATCCAACGTTTCGGCTTCTAAACCGAGCAGTCCGTAGATAACGGCATTGAGCGTGCCGTGTCCGACGCCGGTCAAAGCCAGCGAGCCGTACAAATCGACTTTAACCGCGCCGACGTTTTCCAGCCCCTTTTGTTGTTCCAGATTTTCCACATAGCGCCGCGCCGCTTTCATCGGTCCAACCGTATGCGAACTCGAAGGGCCGATTCCTACCGCAAAAATCTCAAACAAGCTATAATACATTTTGGTCTCCGTTTGCTAAAAATCAACATAGGCCGGATATTAGCGGCTTTAATTTATTTTGCAACGACGAAACACAATTATTCCGTTTTAAAATTTATGCCGCCGCTATGACAAATCCTTTGCTTTTTAAGCATTTTTTGCTATAAAGACCCCAAGAGGAAAACGATGTCGCAAAAAATTAAATCACCCCGCAACAAAACGCTCGACCTGAACCTTGACGAAGGACGCCGGTATCTGGAACGTTGTCTTACCCTTACTGCCCGCCGACCGGCGGAACAAATCGTCAACCACACGATTAACGGCGATTCGATGAAAGTGATGGAATTGCTGCCGCCGGCTTTTGCCGATCTGGCGGTTATTGATCCGCCTTACAATCTCACCAAAGATTATCACGGCAACAAATTTGCCGAAACCGGCGATTCGGAATACGAAGCCTATACCGAAAGCTGGATCGCCAAACTGAAACCGCTGCTCAAGCCGACCGCTTCGGTGTACGTCTGCTGTGACTGGAAATCCAGCCTCATCATCGGTCCGGTGCTGAAAAAACATTTTCAAATCCGCAACCGCATCACCTGGCAACGCGAAAAAGGCCGCGGCGCAATGCATAACTGGAAAAACGGGATGGAAGACATTTGGTTTGCCACTCTGAGCGATCAATATACCTTCAATCTCGAAGCGGTCAAAATCCGCAAAAGAGTGATTGCCCCGTATCGGAGCGACGGCTGTCCCCGCGACTGGGAAGCAACCGAAAACGGCAAGTTCCGCAACACTTGCCCCTCTAACTTTTGGGATGACATCTCGATCCCCTACTGGTCAATGCCGGAAAATACGGCCCATCCGACCCAAAAACCGGAAAAACTGCTTGCCAAGTTGATTTTGGCCAGTTCCAACCCCGGAGACATTGTTTTTGACCCGTTTCTCGGTTCCGGAACCACTTCGGTCACCGCCAAAAAACTGGGACGTCGCTTTGTCGGCATTGAACAAAACCCCAACTATTGCGTTTGGGCCGAAAAACGGCTCGAACTTGCCGAAAGCGCACCGCAGATCCAGGGCTATACCGACGGCGTTTTTTGGGAACGCAATGCCAAAATCAAAAAAGCGTAAACTTATTTTTCCGCCAGCAGTTCCTTAACAAACCGCGGAAAAGTTTCACCGGCCCGGCCAATTATATGACGATCAAAATCGTAACTGTTGACCGTGTCATGCAGGTTAAATTCTATCGTATCGGCGCCGTGATAGCGGGCAATGCGGGCAAAAGTGTTGGCGGGATACACCGCTCCCGAAGTCCCGACGGCAATTAACAGCCGGCATTTGTCCAACAAAGCGTCCACTTCGTTCATTCGCAGCAGATTTTCGCCAAAAAAAACAATATTCGGTTTCAGCGTCGCCGCCATGCCGCAACCGGCACATACGGTTTCGGTTGTTACCTCGCCGCGGGCATCCGTTATCCGGCCGCAATTCATACACACCGCCTGATCAATTTGCCCGTGAATATGATAAATATTGCGATTGCCGGCTTTCTCATGCAGCAAATCGACGTTTTGCGTCACCACGCTGACAGTGCCGTTCCGATAACCGTTCTGCAATTCGGTAATCGCCAGATGCGCCGAATTGGGCAGCGCCTTCTGCAAATCAATTTTTAAGCCGTTGTAAAAATCATGAACCTGTTCCGGATGACGTTCATAAGCTTCAATTGTCGCCACGTCCTCAATCCGGTGGTTATTCCACAACCCGTCACTGTCGCGAAAAGTCGGAATTCCCGATTCGGCCGAAATTCCGGCACCGCTTAAAATAACAATGTCGCCATACATTTTTTCCCTCATATTTTATAAAAAAACAGTGTCCTGACAGTCAGGACACTGAAAACAGAGCCTTATTTCTCCCTATTTAATCCATTTGCGGGCTTCTTCCAGATCTTCGGGAGTATCAATATCGGCCGGCGCCTGATTGTTCAGCGTCAGATTGTTGACCAGTTTGGCCCGGATATACATTCCGTTTTCCAGCGCACGCAATTGCTCCAGTCTTTCGCGGTCTTCCAGCACGCCGACCGGCAATTCGACAATTTTTTTCAAAGAATCGGCACGATAAACATAAATACCGATATGATGGTAGAAATCCTGATTTTTGCAGGCTTCCGGATTGCGGACAAACGGCGCTGCCGCCCGCGTAAAATACAAACAGCGGCCTTCGTCCTCTCCTTCGCGCAATCCCATTACGATTTTGACATTGCTCGGCTGTTCGATATCCTCGGGCTTATCAAAGACCATTCCGACGGTAGCAATATCGCAACCGGTGCGCTCGACGATCTCAATCAGCTGATTGTTAATTTCCGGATTGACATTAACCGCATCTCCCTGAAAATTAACCACGATGTCATATTTCCCTTCCGGATCGATCTCTTTCAAAGCGGCGGCAATCCGGTCGGTGCCCGACGGCAGGTTAGGATCAGTCAAAATTGCCTTGGCGCCGAATTCGGTACAGGCATCAACGATTACCTGATCGCCGGCAGCCACATACACATCGCCCGGTACCGTTTTCTTAACATTCTCAAAAACCCGCTGCAACAGGCTTTTGCCGTTAATATCCAGCAACGGTTTGTTGGGCAGACGGCTCGAAGCCATCCGTACCGGTATCATAGTCACAATATTGCTCATCTTTTTCCTTTGGTTTTTAGTTAAATTCGATAAGCCGCATCATATCCCTTTTGCACTTTTTGTCAACCGCAGCGGCAATAATGCAAACAAACTTCCGTCATTAAAATTTTCTTTCCCCTAATCGCTTGCAAATAATTGTTTCCTGTAATATAACTGCCTCAAAAAAGGACCACCGCCATGCAAGTAGATATTTTTGACTTTGAACTCGACCGCAGCCTGATTGCCGACCGCCCGGCCGATCCCCGCGACAGCTCGCGTCTGCTCGACCTGAGCGAAGAAAGCAAAATCAGCGACCGTCATTTTTACGATTTGCCGGATATTTTACAACCCGGAGACGTGTTGGTTTTTAACGACACCAAAGTTATTCCGGCACGCTTGTACGGTGCCCGCGGCGAAGCCCGGGTCGAAGTAACTCTCTACCGTCCGGTTGACGGCATCTGCTGGTGGTCGTTCATTAAAAATGCCAAACGTCTGCATCCCGGCGATTCGATTCGTTTTTATACCGACGACATCAGCCCCGAAAACAGTGAGTTTACCGCCAGCGTTATTGAAAAAAAAGAAGACGACGGCGTCCTGATCCGCTTTGACTGTGCACCGGAGGCTCTCGCTTCCAACCTGCAGAGATACGGCCTGATGCCGCTGCCGCCTTACATTAAACGTGACAAGCCTTCTCAGGGCGGCATTTGGGACAAATATAACGACAAAGAAAATTATCAGACCATCTATGCCCGTTTCGAAGGGGCTGTTGCCGCGCCGACAGCCGGACTGCATTTCACCGACCGGGTCTTTCAGGCACTGGAACAAAAAGGAATAGAGAAAGTTTTTGTCACTCTCCATGTCGGCGCCGGAACTTTTCTGCCGGTCAAAACCGAAGACACCAAAGACCACAAAATGCATTCCGAGTATTGTGAAATTTCTGCCGAAGCATGTGCTAAAATTAATCGGGCCAAAGCCGAAGGAAGGCGTATCATCGCCGTCGGCACCACCTCGCTGCGCCTGCTCGAAACGGCAGCCGACGAACAGGGAATCCTGCATCCGTTTGCCGGCGACACCGGTATCTTCATTACCCCGGGTTACAAATTTCGGATTATTGATATGATCATTACCAACTTTCATCTTCCGAAATCCACCTTATTCATGTTGATTTGCGCCGTTGCCGGCATCGAAAGAATGAAAGACGCCTATCGTCATGCGATTGAACAACGTTATCGTTTCTATTCTTACGGCGACAGTTCGATTTTAAAATGCGTAAACAAAATTTAAACTTCTCGCGACTATAATATCGTCAGGGAGAAGCAGAGGTGTGGAAGAAATTTACCGGATATTTAAAACAAATCGTACCGTTGATGCAGAATTCACTGATACCGGCGCTTATTTTGTATGCTGCCCTCAGCGTTTTCCTGACCGTAACGCCGTTTAATCCGAAAGTGCTGCACTTCCTGCATCTCGGTTTTTTTATGATATGCTTTGCCTCAATCGGCATCCTCGCTTTTTTCAATCGCAACCGTCCGTTGTTCTTCATTTTGGTATTAATGATCGCCTATATGCTGATCAATTATCTCAAGTATGCCCACGGCATTATTTATAACCTCAGCGTCGACTATTTCAACCTCAGCTTTCTCACAGCGGTCAGTCTGATGTTTTTCTACTTTTTGCCTAACCGGCCGTTGTTTTCGCAGGATACGGTAAACTTTACGCTTATCGTTTTTGCGGCGCTTGCTCTCGGCGAACAACTCAGCCGCTATCAGATCGGGATTGATTTCAGCCGTTTTTTATGCAACGGCTGCGGCCTTCAGACCTTTGGACTGGCAATGTTCGTTTCTGTCTTTTTGATTATGCTGGTTCACTCGTCAATTCGTGATGATATTCTGACCACCGCTCTCTTTTTCGCCACCGCCGACGTGATGCTCGGTTTTTATCTTTCCGACCGCCCGGCACCGCTGGCTCTGTTCTTTTTCGCCGCCGCCATCACTGTTTTCTGCGGCATTGTACATTCAATCCGCTACGCCGCCCGCAAAGATACCGTCACCGGGCTCGACAACGGCAACTCCTTTATCAGGGCTTCGGCCTCACTGCCGCTCAAATACGGATTGGGTATCGTCTGCATTGACGACTACAAACATCTGGCTCAGATATTTAAGAAATCCGGCATCGACGAGATTGTTGTCATGGTTGCCAAAAAAATCCGCGAACTGGAACCGGAAACCCAGATTTACCGTTGCGGTGCCGACGAATTTATTGTCATCTTTCCGGCTGCCGAAAAAGGCACTTCGTTTTCCCGTGTCGACAATATCCGCCGCACCGTTGCCGCCTCCGAATTTTTGTTAAGCGGCCGCCGAAAAAGCCTGAAACTAACCGTCTCATGCAGCGTCGCCGATAAAAAACGCAGTGATGCCAACGTATTCGAGGTCTTTATGCGCGCCCGCAAAATTTTGCAAAAAACTTATAAATTTACCCAGAATATCACTTCTCAGTCCTAAAGCGGCGATATAACAAATAAAAACCGAACAAAAGCAGCGGCAGCGAAAGAAGCTGGCCCATGGTTGCAAAACCAAAATAAAATCCTAACTGCGCATCCGGCTGGCGGAAGTTCTCCAGCGTAATCCGAAAACAGGCGTACAGAATAACAAACAACGCCGAGACAGTCCCTTTCCGCATACGAATAACCGGAACCAGACGCCACAGTAAATTGAGAACAATCAGCATCAGCAGCCCCTCGCAAAACGCTTCGTACAATTGCGAAGGATGACGCGGCAGATAACCGCCGCTCGGAAAACGTACTGCCCACGGAACGTCGCTTACCCGTCCCCACAGTTCATCATTGACAAAGTTGGCCAGCCGACCGAGAAAGATGCCGATCGGCGCGTACAAGGCCGCCAAATCCGTCAACTGCCAAAAATCGAGCTGATGTTTGCGGGCCGCATACCATAAACCGGCCACCGCACCAACAGCACCGCCGTGAAAAGACATTCCGCCCTGCCAGATCTCCAAAATGTGCCACGGCTGTTTCCAAAACGTTTCACCGCCGTAGAACAGGGCATACCCGACCCGACCGCCGATAATAATGCCCAGTGTTACGTAAAAAACCACATCTTCCACGGCAGCCTTATTAAAATTCAGCTGATATTTTCTGACATCACGCAGCAACCACAGCCAGGCAGCCACAATTCCCGCCAGATAAGCCATTGAATACCATCGCACCGGCAAACCGCCGATGCTGAACATGATCGGGGAAATGTGAGGAAATTCCAATCCTGTCATAAAATACACCTGTTCCTTGTTAATCTTTTGCCGTTTCCGGAGCGCTTTTGATTGCCGACGGCGGTTTTATTTTCCGGCCCCCGCCGCTTCAAAAACGCCGCCATCATTCGGCCGACTTGGTAAAGAGTATATTAATTTTATTCAATATATCCACACTTAAAAAATATTTTTTATCTACCAAAAACATAACCGTATGTTTTTCAACAATATTTTTATCAACAAAAAGTAAAATAAATAAATGAGGTGGAAAACTTTTTTACATCGATTGTCTTTTGCGACTCGATAATGTTAATTATTACAAATGAGCGAAATCGGAAAATTTCGCATTTTGTAGTGGAGTAAACGACAATGAATCCGGCTGAATTCAAACGGACGACCAGCAACCCGATCGACATGGTGGAGCATATTCTCCATCGTGAATCGTACGAGCTGGAACGACGCAGCCCCAATGAAGTGGTGGTCGAAATTCAGGGACGCTGGAACGAGATGCTGCTGTTTTTTTCCTGGGAAGAGTCAATGCATTGCCTTCACCTTTCGTGCCTGATAAACATTGAAGACCAGCAAAAAGACCATAACAAAATTTTTGAATTGCTGGCATTGATTAACGACGACCTTTGGGTCGGCCATTTCTCTTACTGGACCGAGCAGAAAATGCCGGTTTTCCGCTATGCCCTTTTTTACAATCCCGACAACAATGATTTTTCGGCCCAAATTTCCAACATCATCAACATTGCGGTTAAGGAATGCGAACGGATGTATCCGGTATTCAACGTCGTTATGACCAAGGGAATGGATCCCAAACAAGCCCTCTTTCCGATGCTTTTGACAACCGCCGGTCAGGCTGAATAAACCACCGCCGCACGTCAACACTTTTTAGCAGACATAAAAAAACGATATCCGTTTAGGATATCGTTTTTTTACTTTAAGTATCACGGCCGGTTTGGTCTCAATCTATTTCGGCATAAACCAAAATGTCCTCACATTCCGGGGCTTCGCCTTGCCAAAGCATCCATACCGGACGTACGCCGGAAACTTCTTTGACGAATTTTCCGAACACGTCATAAAGCCTGAAAACATGGTCCTTTTCCACGATGATTTCGCCGGTGGGCAAATGAGGAACAGACGATGTCACTACCGCATAGGCCATATCTGCTTTTGCAACCATCCTCTTGCCATTGTTAAACAAGACGTCATAAAATTCCTCTTCTTCATCATCGGAAGCTACCAACAAAAAGTTACCACAGACTTCGATAAACTTGTCGAGAGAAAACAACGACCGTCCTTTTTCGTTGATCACCCGGCTGTTACTTTCCTCCGGAAGCAGAAACCGCCCCGGTTCCAGATACTGGGGAATATAATACCCGCAGGGAGCATCCTTCAGGAACAGTTGCTGACAGTCACCGCCGGCAAAATCATAGAACTCCCATGTTTTCCCCTTATCAGAAGCGAAAACATGACGTTTTTTTTGCAGATCGGCTCCCCAATAATCGCTGTTAGGCTTACGGAGAATAAAGCAACCGTCTTTCCAAAACGACAAAGTGTCCGTCTCGGCGTCAAATACTTCATAAGCCGCCGGACCGTCCACCCAACGGATATTCGTATACCGCCGCGGCAGCAGTTCTTCTCCCCGTTTGGTGTACAAGCCATAGAAGTCGTCCTGTGCAACCACCAGATGAAAGCGTTCGACAACCAACTGGGCACCATACCGGCCGTCAGGTGTCCTGAACAGATAAAAGTCACCGTCACCGCCATATTCTGCCATCAGCAGTACCTCGTTGTAGGCAGGCACAAGAAGAACGCTGTCCCAGGCATTTTTGATACCGAGCAGTTCCCCTTCTCGAAAGATAACCACTTCGGACCACGGAACAACATATTCTCCGTTAATCACCAGCGTCTGTGACGAGAGGCCGGTTTCGGCAGAGTTGGCGGAATCCAAACTCTTGTTCACACACACGTACACGACGGCAAATACGGCAAGCGCCGCCATAAAGAATCCAATTTTTTTCATATTAAATTTTGTTTTTATAATGTTTGCGGGAAAATCCGGCAAACCAAAGTTATTAAATAATTACCATATCTCTATTTTATCAATTTCGTCATTATCATTTTTTTGTCCAAATGTCAACTAAAGACTATTATTTCTCCAACGATTAATCGCGAACCGACATCAAAAAAAGCACCGTTTAACGGTGCTTTTTCGCCTCAACAAACCTTTTTTATTAAATTTAACCGCGCGTCCCGCTCAGTGCTTTTTTATACAAACCAACATTGCGGTTATGCTCATCAAGACTTCGGGAAAAACGATGCCCGCCTTTTCCCGAAGCGACAAAATAAAGATAATCGGCATCACTCGGATTAACAACCGCCCAAATCGCCTCACGCCCCGGGTTGCAAATCGGCCCCGGCGGCAAACCGTAATATTTGTATGTGTTATACGGACTGTCAATTGCCAGGTCTTTTTTGTACAAAGGGCGTCCGAGTTCTGTCTTTCCTTCGGTAAGGGCATAAATGACCGTCGGATCGGTCTGCAGTTTCATCCCCCGCCGCAACCGGTTGACAAAAACGGCGGCAACGTCGGCCCGCTCGCTCGTAAGCCCGGTTTCCTTTTCGACAATCGAAGCCAAAATCAGCAGTTGATACCGGTCCTTGATCATTTCCGGGCGGGATTTTTGCGCCCAGGCGTCTTCTAAAACCCGTTGCATCGCCGCACGGGCCCGGCGTACAATACTGTCCCGACTGTCTCCGCGCACATAACTGTAGGTTTCCGGCAGCAGTTCCCCTTCCGCAATTTCAACCGTAACTTCGCCTTCCAAAGCCGGCTCGGCTGCAATCAATCGCAGCATCTGCGCCGTGGTCAGACCTTCAGGCAGAGTGACCTGACGATAATGAACTTCGCCCCGGCTGATCACATCCAAAACCTCCCGCATTGAAATTCCCGGCAGAAAAACATATTCCCCGGCTTTCAGATGCTTGTCGAGCCCGCTCAAACGCGCGCTCAGACGAAACAAAAGCGGGTGTGAAATCACCCCCGCTTCCGTCAGTTTTTTTGCGACCTGACGGGAACCCGCGCCTTTGTCAATCATAATCATTGTTTCTTCACGGCGGTTGTTCGGCAAATTAAACTGATGATAAAAATAAATTGCCATACCCGCCGCAAAAACGATTGCCGTCAACAACAGTCCCTTCAGCCACGCCATTTTTCTAATCGATTTTCTTAAATACTATTGAAGAGTTGGTTCCGCCAAAACCGAAAGAGTTGGACATCGCCGCCTTGATTTCTTTCTTTTTGGCTTTCAGCGGCACCAGGTCAAACCCGGCTACTTCATCCGCCGGATCTTCCAAATTGAGTGTCGGCGGACATGTTTGCTGTTCCAGCGCCTTGATGGTCAAAACGGCTTCAACCGCGCCGGCAGCACCCAGCAAATGGCCGATTGCCGATTTGGTGGAAGACATCGAAACCGTTGCCATATGTTCGCCGAACAAGCGCTGTACCGCCAACGCTTCACCGACGTCGCCGGCCGGCGTTGAGGTACCGTGAGCATTGATATAACCGATATCTTTCAGTTCCACCCCGTGTTCAGCCGCATGACCGGCTGCCATTTTCATCGCCCGGTAAGCACCGTCGCCCGAAGGCGCGGTAATATGATAAGCGTCGCCGCTCATTCCGTAACCGACCACTTCGGCATAAATTTTAGCACCGCGGGCTTTGGCATGCTCATATTCTTCCAGCACCAGCGCACCGGCGCCCTCACCCATCACAAAACCGCTGCGACCTTTGTCCCACGGACGCGAAGCTTTTTCCGGACAATCGTTAAAGTCGGCCGTAACGGCTTTCATCCGCGAGAAACCAGCCAGACCGAGAATATTGACGGCAGATTCGGCACCACCGGCCAACATCAGATCGGCATCGCCGCGGGCAATCATCGCCGCCGCATCACCGATCGCATGGGTACCGGTCGAGCAAGCAGTCACACAGGCATGGTTCGGACCTTTCAGACCGAAACGAATTGATAAGTTGCCCGAAATCATATTGATCAGACAAGAAGGAATGAAGAACGGCGATACCCGGTGAGTGCTTTTGTTTTCACTGATAATGACAGAATTATCATAAATCGTCTGCAAACCGCCGATTCCCGATCCCATCATAATTCCGGCGCGAAATTGTTCTTCTTCGTTTGCCGCTTTCCAACCGCTGTCTTCCATCGCATCGATTCCGGCAGCCATACCGAACAAAATGAACTTGTCTACCCGGCGTTGTTCTTTGGGTTCCATCACCGTATCGGGATCAAACTGGTGAGCTTCTTTCCCGACCGGCACCTTTCCGGCAATTTTTACCGGAACGTCATAAAGTTCCACATCGTCGTCAATTCTTCGGATTGCCGATTTTCCGGCAATAATATTTTCCCAGTTAAAATCGACACCCCTGCCAAACGGAGAAAGCATCCCCATACCGGTTACCACTACTCTTCTCATCAGATTTCCTTAATAAATTAACATTTAGTTGTTGAGTATTTTTTATATGAAAAAACTCGCTTTATGTCAAGCGAGTTTAGTCATCTACAACTTAAAAGACTTAAGCGTTTTTATTCAGATAATCAATAGCATCCTTAACGGTCAGGATTTTTTCGGCAGCTTCATCCGGAATTTCACAACCGAATTCTTCTTCGAAAGCCATAACCAGTTCAACCGTGTCCAGGCTGTCTGCGCCCAGATCGTCGATGAAACTAGCAGTATCAGTTACTTTTGATTCTTCCACGCCAAGGTGTTCTGCAACAATCTTCTTAACGCGATTAGCTGTATCAGTCATTTGATAAACCTCAAAAAATATTAAAACAACAAAGTTATTGGGTACAACATTTTAATCACCCGTGCTGCCTTGTTAGCACAATTTTATACCAATTGACAAGCATTATTTCACATTTTCTTCGCAAAATTATGAGTTTGTGGCTTAAAACACCTGATTTTTATAGGGTTGCCGCCCAAATTAAAAGTGCATAAAACCGTTATAGCCTTGACAACTGCACACGGCATATTTAACTATTTATCAGGTAAAAATTTCTGAGAAGGGAAAACACGCCCATGCAAAAACTGTTTTTCACCGTTTTGCTGGTTGTCGCCGTTCTGGTCACAATCCGCCTCTACCGGCAAAAAGAAGCCGAAACCGCCGCCAAGACCGCTGTTGAAGAAATTTTGTCCGTCAAAGAAGAGGTTGCTGCCCCTGCCGCCGACACGGCGGAACCGTCGGCCGAGTTTGAAGAAGAACACCCGGAAATTACTTCCGGCGACGAAGAAACGCTGATCGAAGAATAAGCCGTATCCCCGCTATTTTTCTTCCGTTGAAGCACGGAAGATTTTTTGCGGTGTCCGCTTGCTTTTGCCGCGGCGGCTGCTTACATATTAGTAAAAGTTATACTAAATAATAATACTGAGGAGAAAACAATGCTTAAAATAGGAATTATCGGTGCCGGCGGCGTCGGCAGCACGGCAGCATTTGCGCTGCTGATGCGAGGTGTTGCCCGCAAAGTGGTTCTGATTGACCAAAACACCAAAAGAGCCGAGGCCGAGGCCGAAGACATCGCCCATGCCACCCCGTTTGCCTATGCCAACAAAATTCAGGCCGGAACTTACGAAGACCTTGGCAACGCCGACGTTGTCATCATTACCGCCGGTGCCAACCAAAAACCCGGCGAAACCCGCAACGACCTGCTGGCAACCAATGTCAGAATTTTTGAAAACATTATCCCACAACTGGCCGAACACGCGCCCAACGCCATTATTATCATTGCTTCCAACCCGATGGACGTCATGACCTCGGTTGCTCTCAAACTATCCGGCTTTCCCGAAAACCGGATTTTCGGCAGCGGCACCGTGCTCGACACCGCTCGTTTTCGCACCCTGCTCGGCTATCATCTCGGCGTGTCGCCGAAATCGCTTCATGCCAACGTGTTGGGTGAACACGGCGACAGCGAAGTTTTAATCTGGTCCAACGCTGTGGCCGGTACGGTTCAGATTGAACAACTTTCTCACGAAATAGACAAACCGTTAACCAAAGAAATTAAAAACGACATTGACAACAATGTCCGCAATGCTGCATACAAAATTATCGACGGCAAAGGTTCCACCACTTTCGGCATTGCCGGCGCCTTGTGCCGCATTTGTCAGGCGATTGACAGCAACGAATACGCCGTACTGAATGTATCGGCCTTTCATCATGAAATCGAAGGCATTAAAGATATTTGCATGGCGATGCCCTGCGTTGTCGGGCGCCGCGGCATTCATAATAAACTCTATCCCGCTTTCAGCGAAGAAGAACATGCCAAACTGAAACAAAGTGCCGAAATTATTAAAGGCTTTACCGAAACAGCATTGAACTATATTAAAAAATAATAGTTCTCCTTTCTAAAACAAAAACCCCGGAACATTCCGGGGTTTTTATGCTTTCTGATAAAACTCTTTATTATTGTTTTCAACTTCCTTAAAAATTTCCGCCAACGAAACACCGATTGTATCAGCTATCATAATCGGGGTAATCAACTGCGGATTTTGCTTAAAATCTTTAATATACGACAAAGCGCTTTCGCTTAAGCCCGTTTCCTTGGCTATTTTATAATTGCTGACACCAACGGACTTGCCTTTCAATTAAGGCAGAAATAACCTGATCACTGATTATTTTGGCGTCTCGTTTATTCATGATAATTGAAGTAATATCATTCTTCCGCAATATCGGCAAGTATTTTATACGCAAGCTTCAATTGTTGAGGAGAAAGTTTCTTCAGCTCATTAACGGCAGAATAAAAAAGAGGATCTTTACCCAGCAGCTCATTCTGCACCACCTCAGATTGAGGATAAGGATAATTTTGAGAAAGTACCTGCGGCAAATCGAACTCTGCCGCAACCGACAATTTTATCATCATTGAAAATGTCGGATTTTGTTCGAAATTTTCAATTTTTGATATAGAACTTTTACTTACATCTGCCAACAAAGATAAACGATATGGCGTAATGTTATTCAAACGACAATGGTCTTTAAAAGCAATGATGACGTTGTTGACAACGCTATTTGTTTCCCGTGTTTTCATATTTTAGCTATATCCGACATTTTTACAAAAGCCTTATTTTTCTTTTTCAACTTCCTTAAAAATTTCCGCCAACGAAACACCGATCGAATCAGCCATCATAATCAAGGTGATCAACTGCGGATTTTGCTTCAGATCTTTAATATATGACAATGTACTCTCACTCAAACCGGTCTCTTTGGCAATTTGATAATTGCTCACTTTGGCAGCTTTCTGTTTTTCAATTAAAACAGAAATGATTCTGTCACTGATTATTTTGGCGTCTCGTTTATTCATAAATGAACAATAAAACATATTGACATATCATTCATACTTCTATATTATGAAGCATTGAAATAAGCCATATTATTTTGAAGCAATACCTGCAAACAGGTATCGGAGGGCTGAAGATAGCCCGGATGAAGTGATGTTCATCTGATTTTTGCTCAAGCAGCATTAGGATATAAATGCTGTAACTCGGTTATTGACACAACATAAAATAACTGAGATTATATCCCCGGTCACTGACTATCGGCCGGGGAGCCCTCTGGGCTTGCCCAAAGGATGCCATTTCTTGAGTAGTGGTAACATCACCTCCCCGGCCACCTTTTTTCGCCCTCAATTCTCAATCTTTATTTTTCAAGAGGGTCGAAATGAGCGGAAAGACATTAAATAAAATTCTTAAACAACAAACAAGTGAGCAGGAACTGCCGTCAACAGACGTGCCGGAACCGGACACTGACAACATCGGCGAACCGATCGCAAGGTTTCGGGAACTGGAGATCTTTTTAGCGGCCCAAAGCAAAGAAACGCAGCTGGCCATTCATAAGGTTATTGCTTTTATCCTGCACCGAACCCCTTTGCAATAGGCAAATAGATATCCCCCAGTAAACTGTGGGTTCCATTAAGGATTTAAGCCTAACGGTTTGAACACGCTCAAAGGCGTGGAGCGGTGTCTACCGACACCTTAGCATTCAGCCCCCATTAAAATGGGGATAGTCTGTAAAGCATTAATACCAAAATACCCCCGGCAAGCCGGGGGTATTGAAAACAACGGAAGCAGACAATTGTCTCTCCCTTCGGATTTTAAGCTTCTGCCACCACAGACATACCATACAGCCGGTCATAGAAGACAACCAGCGGTTTATCGGCATGGTCGCGGAAGAAAGCCAATGCTTTGTCGCACAGACGTCGTTTTTTGATGTACTTCATCGCGGTTTGCAATTTCTTTTGCCGCACCATTTCCATTTGCGCGGTCTCGGACAGCGAATGGAACTTGGCATAAATTGACAAAGCCTGAGGATAGTGGATCAAAATCGATTCGTTGGCAGCATGACAACGACGGAGACGGAAATAGATACATAAGAGATCCTTGCGGTTTCCTTCAATCAGTTTTCTCTCGGCGTCAACATCCAGCTGAAATCTTTTTACATAATACTCAAATTTGGTGGTATCACGTAAAGACAGCAGTTGGAACTGAGCTTTTACCTTGAGCTTTCCTTCTCCTATCTGTTGTTTGAACTCTTGCAGACTATGATACTTGGTAAGCACAATCTGCCCGTCAAGCGTTTTTCCCATAATTAAAAAATAATTGGTTATGTTTTAATTATAATTTGTCTTTTGTCCATTAGTCAAGTTTTTTTACATATTGCAAAGATTTTATTTATGAGCTATAATAAAAGCATTAGAATTGAAGGAGAAAATTTAAAATGCGCAGAGTTTGGACATTTTTGCTGACAGCGGCTTTTGTCTTCGCAGCGTTTTCCGCTCAGGCGGGAGTACGGTTCATTACCGACGTTCCGCAAAATACCGTTCAGGGAAAACTGCCGTCGGCCTATGCCAAATCCCAAGGCAAACGCGACTGTCAATCCGCCGGTTACAACAAAACCTCCTGCAGCGAAGACGAATACCTGGTCAAACGCTGTCCCTATGACGGACGCTATTACAAGGCTTGTTGCAGCAAAGAATACTCTCACTCCAAGTCATATTGTCTGAGTCGCGGCAAAAAACCCAGCCGCCGATCCTGCGAAGGACTGTATGCCTGCGAATAAATAACTGATACTCTAAAAACACCCTTCTCGCCGAAGGGTGTTTTTTTATGTAACCCGGCAGCACCATCTGACGTCTGTTCCGCTTTATCTCTCCCCGCTTCCCGCCGGTTGCCGGCAAATACGGCTTCTTTGCGACGGCAGGATCTTTTTTTTGGTTTTGACATTTTTGATAACGAATTGATTTTATTGATGTTTTTAGCCGTAAGACGTGTTGCAAAAAAAGGTACGTTATTTTGCATCAGAAATCAAGACCAAAAATCAAGGGATAGCGAAGAAAAAAATCCTCTTATTTTAACGTACAATATTTTCAATCACCTGTGCTAACCAAGATAATAAAGGGGAAGGGTAATGAAAATATCGGGTAAAATTTGGGCAGTATGCATGCTGTTGGCATGCGGCTGCGTTTGCAGTGCCGGTAACGTTTCGGCCAAAGTCTGTTTCGTCGGCGATCCTGATTGTGCCGGCGGTGCCGATTTCGGGGACTATGTCGATCCGGCAGCAGACGGAGAACTCTGCAAAAAAGAAGGGTATATTCTTAAAACAGACTGCGAAGCCAACCCGGCCAAACATATCACCGGCTATTGTCCGTACAACGCCAACTATGTGATGTGTTGCGGCAAAGAATATTCCTACGATTTGTGTTTATATCCCTTAGTTTCCGACGGCAAATGCGGCAACCGGCACAAATGTGTCTGCGACTCAAAGTTTCCCTTCAATGACAATTACAGCGAAACTTCGTGCAAAATAAAATATCCCGGCAGCGTTGCCGACGGCGGTTCTTGCGTTCAGACAACTTACAATGCCGCCAGCAATTCCGGCAAAACCGATATCTATTTTTCGGAATGTATCTGTAATCCCGCCTCTTATCCGTTTTTGCGCGAAGACTGCACTAACGGAACCGAACCTTCTGACGAAGGATGTACCGGTACCGACCGGATCACCCGTTATTCGTCTTGTATCTGCAATCGTGAAAAATATCAATTTGCCGCCGGCGACTGCGAATTCGGAGGCAACCTCGACAAGAAAGAATATTATTGCATTCAGGGCGGTTCCTATTTCTTTACTCAATGCTACAATTGCGATGCCTTTCCGGCAACTTCGCTTGACCATGTGAAAGGGGGCGAAGGCGTCGGCTACAAAAAATGCACTTACGGCAACCGCTACCAGATCTTGCAATGCGAAGCTGGATACCGTCCCGGTAAAGACGGCGACAACTGCCGGGAACTGACTTGCGAAGAGGCTGTTGACGAATGGCTGACCACCTATCCGGAACAAAAGGCAAGATACACCCTGCTGGCAAGTCCGCAAAATATTCAGGACAGCAAACTGGTTAACGCTACCAGCAACGCATCCAATATTAAAACTCAGAATGTTATTTTAGCCGACAATCAGCAGCTTGCCAAAATTTATGCCGGCATCAATTACTACGGTGCCAGCGCCTTTGGAAAACTACGGGGCGGCTATATGGCCGAACGCTGCAAAACCCGTCCGAACATTGTTTACACCTCAAGCAACAACGGTTTTTGGATTCCGTCTCATTCACCGTTTAACTGGGGCTCGTCCACCAAAGGAAAAGTCAAATTATACGGCTTAAAACTGGATATGAGCAAATTTAACGGAACTTTCCAAACTGCATACGGCATTGAGGCAACAAATGTCGATATCACGGCAAGAAACTGGACAATTCCGGCAACCGTCGACTATGCGCCGCGTTTTGTCTACGACAAAAGCTATGACAACGAAGGCTATGAGGCGATGCCGGCAATCAACATTAGCGGAACGCTGACAATCCAAAGCAAAGCAACTTTTGACGGCATGTCTTTTAACAAAGAAGACGCTTATGCCGGCCGTGGCTGGATGGATATCCAAGTACCGTCTTCTTATAAGGAACAAACCATGGTCACTTTCGGCTTCAAAGAAGATCAAGAGTTTAAAATCGGATCTGTTTATATGTATCCAATCAATGATGACCGTTTTACTGATTATAATGCTAAATTAGTATTTGCAGGACCAACTTCTGAGAATCCAGCAAATGTTTATACCAAATTAAATTTAGGATATAATTCAAATGTAAATAAAAGATCTCATAATATGATTACTGAGCTTTCAGGACATTTGGTTTGGAATTTGTATAAAGGCAGCAGTACATACCCGATAAGTTTATCTACAGGAAGTAAAATTTATTCTACAAATTTTGGATCTGGAGAGTATGCTAAAATAAAAAAAGGAAGCGATACGTATTGGTCATCATGTCAAGCAGCCAATGAGCAGTTAACAGAAAGAAAAGCAAAATATTTTCCAGGATGCAAAACAAAACGATATTGTGACAGGTACAGTGGTAATGAGGTTTATTTTGCCTGTAAAGCGACCCCTCAGGGAATAACGACAACTTGGAATGGAACCAGCGGTTTTTATTGGTATTCGAAAGGAAGTACTTATAAAGATGGATGGTGTTCTTCGCCCAGTCAACCGACAATCAGTATCTCAAGTGATTGTAAAGTTAAATCTGGATGTGCGGATCAAAATTTAATGACTTGTAATTAATTCTTATCCCCGCCCGCGTTGGGAGGGAAGTCTCCCGGCGGCAAATCCCCTTTAAGGGCGGGGCCCTCAATACGGGGCGGGAGGAAAAACTTGAGATCAAAGTTTTTCTTCCCGCGGATCCCGGGTTTTGCTTGAGCACGGCAATAAAGAAGAAGTCTCCCGGACTATAAACGGCCAAGTTTATACCAAATTATTATCTGCAACTATTGAACTTATTAAATAACGAGAGTAAAGGACGTAAAGTCAATTCGCCCTCTGAGCTCAAAAAGTGCAGTTTTCAAAGAAAAAACAGTAAGAAAAGCAAAAAATAATTGTCAAACTTTTTAAAACCTTTTTTATATGAAAACAAACAAGTTTATGCAATTCATGGCAGCAGCTGTCGTGGTTTGCGGTATGTTGACGATGACTTCGTGCGAGAAGGACGATTACGAACTTCCGGAAGTTATCGAAAGTGAAGTTTACGAGAGCGGCGTTTCTTCGGAAGTAAAGTCGCAATCGGGAACGGAAGGCACCCAACTGAGCTACGAGTCGTGGATCATGGTCAAGGGGATCACCCGCGCCAGCTTCGACAACAAGGTCTCGGTTACTCTCAACAATCAGTTGAACAATGTCGACAGTGTGATCACTGTGCAAAGCTTCGAACTCGGCGAATATACAACCGATATTGATTATCAGTCTATCGCTCAGCGCACCGAAGGTTTCGTTACCGTTACCGACTCGGTGCTGGTGTATCAGGTGATTTTTGATCAGTTTTCGTTTGCCTATAACCTGCAGTTTGAAGTTCCGGTTTATAACGACGGCGTGACCAAACAGACCATGCCCTACCACCGTTACGGAAACATCAAGGACAACGGCTATACCCTGGAGGAAATGGACTTTTTGGTCGAAGCTTCCGACAACGGCATGGAATACGTCTATTTGCGCAAATTGCTCTCACACTCGCTGACGGTCGAATTTAACGGCTGTGAATACACCTTAACTGCAAAAATAGAATTGCGACGCAACCTCGGAACAGCACCTCGGATTGTCAAGTCCGAAGTTCTGGAAGACGGCAAAGATATTCTGCAATCAGGTGTTTTCGGCGCGCTTTCCGAAGTTCATTATCAATCGTGGATTAAGGTAAAGCAGTTTTGGTCCGACGGCAACGTGGTCGAAAAAACTTATACCAACCGGTGCGCGGTAGAGATTTCGCTCAATACCGAATCCAAGATGTATAAAATTTTGCCCGACATCGAAATCATACGGGAAAAAGCGGCGACGGTTACGGGAGAAACCGAAGAAACCGCATTCGGATCCGAAACCGAATATATCCGAAGCTATGTGACCCACAAGTCTTATGAAATAAAATACAATTATTTCACTTTGACGTACCTGTTTCAGGATATGGTTCCCGTCTATGACGACAATGTCACCCGCCATCAAATGCCGAACTATCAGTTTGACCAAATCAGCGATAGCTTCCACCTGTCTGAGCGTGCCGACGACTATGTCAACGGAAATCCGGCATTCGGCTATATTTTCTATTCGAAACTGTCTTTCAAATTCGGCAATATTGAAAGCTCTTTCGACGAGGACATATCGCTGTATGTGCTGAAGTAAATGAGCCTTGCCAAGGCTTATGCCAAGAAACCCCGGTCACAAGCCGGGGTTTTCTTCTTTGATGCTTCAGCCGGAAATTATCGTTCCAACGGCTTAAACTTCATTGCATGCGGATTGCAGGCATCTTCGCCCAAACGGCGTATCTTGTCCTTTTCGTATTCTTCAAAGTTGCCTTCAAACCATTCGACATGCCCGTTGCCTTCATAGGCAAGGATATGAGTGGCCAGACGGTCAAGAAACCAACGGTCGTGCGAAGTCACCAAAACACAACCCGGATAAGTCATAATGCCTTCCTCCAGTGATCTCAGGGTGTCGACATCCAAATCGTTGGTCGGTTCGTCGAGCATGATCACGTTGGCGCCTTTGCGCAGCATCTTCGCCAAATGGACACGGTTGCGTTCGCCGCCCGACAATTGCCCGACTTTTTTCTGCTGATCGCCGCCTTTGAAATTGAACTGGCCGACATAGGCGCGGGACGGAAATTCTTTTTTGCCGAGCGTAATCATATCCAACCCGTCAGAAATTTCTTCCCACACGTTTTTGTCCGGATTCAACTCATCGCGGCTTTGGTCAACATAACCCAAATCGACGGTATCACCGATCCGTATCGTTCCGGCATCCGGTTTTTCTTGCCCGGTAATCATGCGAAACAGTGTTGTTTTCCCGGCACCGTTAGGACCGATAATGCCGACAATTGCCCCCTTCGGAATTTTGAAAGACAGATCGTCAATCAAGACACGATCACCATACCCTTTGCTGATATGTTCAGCCTCAATCACCAGATCACCGAGACGTTCGGTCATCGGAATATTGATGTTGGCGGTGGTAATCTTGTCTTTCGAAGCCGCCTGCAACAGCTCGTCATAGGCATTGATACGCGCTTTTGACTTGGCCTGACGGGCTTTGGGGTTTTTGCGAATCCATTCCAACTCGTTGGCCAACGTACGCTGACGGGCGGTTTCTTCCTTTTCTTCCTGTTCCAGACGTTTGCGTTTTTGTTCCAACCACGAAGAATAATTTCCTTCATAAGGAATGCCCTGTCCGCGGTCAATTTCCAGAATCCAACCGGTGACATTGTCAAGGAAATAACGGTCGTGAGTAACCATTACTACGGTTCCGGCATAATTCTGCAAATGTTTTTCCAACCAGGCGACCGATTCGGCATCCAAATGGTTGGTCGGTTCGTCCAGCAGCAGCATATCCGGTTTTTGCAGCAGCAAGCGGCATAAGGCCACACGGCGTTTTTCTCCGCCGGAAAGCTTGCCTATTTCGGCATCGGCGGGAGGACAACGCAAAGCATCCATTGCAATCTGAACATTGCGTTCCAAATCCCAACCGTTGCAGGCATCGATTTTCTCCTGCAAGTCGGCCTGTTCGTTGATCAGGTCATTCATTTCCTCGTCGCTCATCGGCTCGGCAAAGCGTGCCGAAACTTCTTCAAACTTCTTAAGCAGATCACGGGTTTCGCCCAAACCGTCCATGATGTTTTCCATTACATTTTTAGCCGGATCAAGTCTCGGTTCCTGTTCCAGATAACCAACTTTAACTCCGTCGGCGGCCCAGGCTTCGCCGTTAAACTCTTTGTCAACACCGGCCATAATCTTCAGCAAAGTGGACTTTCCGGCCCCGTTAACCCCCAGTACGCCGATTTTGGCTCCGGGCAGGAAGGAAAGCGTGATCCCTTTAAACAGTTCTCTGCCTCCCGGAAAAACTTTGGTCAGGTTTTGCATGACGTAAACATACTGGTAAGATGCCATATTGATAAATCTCCTTATATTTTTGTTATTAACTGATTATTGGCGTTTAATGTGTCCGATTCCGAAATCTTGCGGCGACACTGCAGCAGCAGGAGTCCGATACCCCAGATTTTCGGCCGGTACGGCTGCCGTCGGCACCGCCTGCGGTTCTCCGGAAGCACCGGAATGAACCACCGGAACCGTCTGCGTCGAAGTGTCGGTTTTGATCGTGATGTCGCCGGTTTTTATTTTTTTGCCGCGATCATAAATCTTCTGGGCAGTTGTGCGGTCGTTACGATCCTTGTAAAGCAGCGTCGCATCATAAGGCTTGCGCGGCGTAAACAATTTGCCGTCGGGCATTTTAATGCTGCCGTCGGCATACAGGGTCGCTTCATAAATCGGCTGGCTGTCAAACCGGCGGTTGATATCGTCACATCCATAAAAACCATCCGACTGTTTGGCAAAATAGGCATCAGCTTTGGCATTATTATAAGCGTACATTGCACTGGCCTGAGCCTTGTTGTTCGGCGCTTTGGTAATCAGAATCGCCCGTGCCAGCATTTCAAAGGTCTGAAACTTGGAAGCGCCGCAGGCCATACCCTGCCCGGCAACATAACCAAGCGCTTTCACTTCATCCATATAAGACACTTTCTGGGCATGCGCGCTGCTGCCAAAAACAACTGCCGCCGCCGCGGTAAGCACAAATATTTTTTTCATCACAACTCCTCGGTTAAAGTTACAGCGTATTATAGGGGAAATATTTTGCAATGCAAAAATAATCTTTGTTTTTTACCAAAAATATGGTTGACAAACGGCAAGTTTTATCATAAGTTTCAGCAAAACATCTGATATGAGGAATGTGTTATGAAACTTTATAGTTCTTTAAAGACTAAGAAAAACCGCGACAAAGACTGCAAGATTGTTCGCCGCAAAGGTCGCATTTTCGTTATTAATAAGAAGAACCCCAAGTTCAAAGCTTGTCAGGGTTAATTTATTGAAGCCTTTCAAATTCAGCTCCGCCGCCGCGGAGCTTTTTTTGTGCCTTTAAGGATTCGCACATCACAGCTTCTTTTCTCCTTTGCTTTCCGCACAAAAAACGCCCCGGACAAATCCGGGGCTGAAAAACGAGCCGTTTTTTGGGAGAAGGCTCAGGGTAAAAGCGGCGACCACGCCGGGTCGGAAGCATCGGCCGGCGTAACGATCATCCGTTCGTTAAAACCGGTGAGGTCAATCGTATACAGCTTGACCGGCGCATTGCCGCGCGAAGTTCCTTTGTCCTGGCGGAAATACATCAGAACCCGGCCGTTGGGCGCCCACACCGGCGCTTCGACCAGATAACCGGCGGTCAACAAACGTTCGCCGCTGCCGTCCGGATACATCACGCCGATATAAAACTGGCCGCCCGCCATTTTGGTAAAGGCAATATAATCACCACGCGGCGACCAAACCGGTGTCGCATAGCGGCCGTTGCCGAAACTGATGCGACGAACGTTACTGCCGTCCACATCCATCACATACAACTGCTGATTGCCGCCGCGATCGGAGTTAAACACGATCTGTTTGCCGTCGGGCGAATAGCTGGGAGAAGTGTTGATCGAAGTCCCCGAAGTCAGCTGGCGGGTCTTATCGGTTTTGAGGTCCAGCTCATAAATATCGGTGGTACTGCCGCGGGCATAGCTGAGCAACAGCTTGGAACTGTCGGGCGAAAATACCGGCGCAAAGGTCATACCTTTGAACGCGCCGACCAGCCGCTGCTGCCCGCTCTCAATATCCAGCATATAAACCTTTGGCGTGCTGCCGGCATAAGACAAATAGGTAATCTTTTGCAGGTTGGGCGAAAAACGCGGCGTCAGCGCCATCGAAGCGCCGTTGGTCAAAAACTTGTGATTTTCGCCGTCCTGATCCATAATCGCCAACCGCTTGATGCGCCGGGTTGCCGGGCCGCTTTCGGAAATGTACACGATCCGGGTATCAAAATAGCCTTTTTCACCGGTCAGACGTTCATAAATGGCATCGGCAATCACATGGGCAACCCGCCGCCAGTTGTCTTTGGTGGTGGTAAAAGATTGTCCTTTCAGCTGTTCTTCGGCAAAAACATCCCACAGGCGGAATTCCACCCGCAGATTGCCAGCATCGATTTCCGAAATGGCGCTCTGCACCAGCGAAACCGCATTGATCGCTTTCCAGTCGCCGAAGCGCGGCAGTTCGTCAATCGAGCTGAATTTTTGAATATAGCTGTCTTCGGGAATGATGCGGAAAAGCCCCGAACGCTCAAGATCGGCAATCACCACTTCGCGGATTCGTTCGCCGTAATCAGCGGCACTGCCGCTGCCTGACATTTGCGGAAAAGCGATCGGCATCGGTTCGCGCATGGCGCCGTTAACGTCAATTTGCAGTTCGGCGCGGGCGGGCGAGATCAAAAACCCGAGCGCCAACACAATGTAATATACAATTTTCATCTTACACCTTGGAATTTTAAAGTTTTACTTGTACCATAACATATGTTAACATTGTTAAAATTTCATTAGCAGGGTCAAAATTTTATAAAGACATAAGTATGAATATTGCAGATTTCAAATTACAACTTCCGGCCAAAAAAGCGTTGATCGGCTTTGATTATGGCAGTCGGCGTCTCGGCGTTGCGGTGTCGGATTTGTCGCGGACGATTGCGTCTTCGCACAGCATTATCCAACGTTCCAACTGGACGGCCGATCTGACAGCAATCAGACGGATTATCGAAACCAAAGAGATCGGCGGCATGGTATTTGGGCTGCCGTTGCAAATGAACGGCCAAGAAGGCGAAATTGCCGCCGAAGTGCGTGCTTTTGCCGGCAAATTGCAACAAGCGGTAGAATTGCCGCTGGCTTTTTGGGACGAAAGGCTGTCCTCGGCGGCGGTTGAAAGCTTTTTGATTAAGGAAGTTGACCTCTCGCGTTCCAAACGCAAAAAAGTCCTGGACGCTTCAGCGGCGGCATATATTTTGCAGGGCTTTCTCGATTCGCTGAAATTTGCCTGATGCCCCTTGTTCTACCGGATGCCTTTCTTTCCGCCCGCACCTAACCGCCTCACTTATTTCTGCCCGATCCGCCGGATGCTCTTCTCTCTGCCGACATCCCTGACATTTTTCTCCGGTTCCCTCTGTAATGCCTTTTTCTCCTTACACTCCCCGCCGCTGCTTGATCACCGGCATAGCTGGGTTAAACTAATGTTACCCTCTCCCCATCCGCCGCCGCATTCTCTCCACCCGCACCTGATCCCCTCGCCTGCTTCTGCCCCTCTCCCCATCCGCCGCCGCATTCTCTCTTTCTCCGCTGCGGTCCCAGACATCAGCGCCACAGGATAAAATGACCGCTGGTTGCGTAACACAATTTGACTCTACTTATAGTATATGAATTGAGAATTAAAAATGTTTGCCGGTCGATTCGTTTTTTATTTCGGCAAAAAGATATAAAAAACCCGCCGCAGCGGGAAAATATTGAGCCTGATCGCCATTTCCATGATCGTACTTAAAGTCGGGTTTTGTTTTAGATCTTCTATTTTAGCTACCGAACTTTCACTTAAACCCGTATCATGAGCCAATCTATAACGACTTATTTTCTGTTTTATCCTTGTCTTCTTCATTTTAAGGATAATCTGATTTACCCGATTTTGATTTTTTCTTTATTAACTAACATCAGCCTCCTATCCCTACCTTTTCTACAACCCACTCATCCAAATCTTATTTATGATTTATTTCTTTCTGCTAAAGCCAAAAGAATTTTATGAGCCACTTTTAAATCTTCCTCACTTAATTTCTTCAGATCATCAATCACCATATCAAAAGCAGGAGAACCTCCAAGAAACTTCTCTTCTAAATTATCGAAATCATCAGGGTAATTTTCTTTGATAGCCAACGGTAAGTTAAAATGCAGATTAATAGATATTTCCATCAAAGTGCTTAATGTCGGGTTTTGCCGCAGTTCTTCGATTTTCACAATTGAACTTTGGCTCAAACCTGTCTCTTGGGCCAATTTATATCTGCTGATATTTTTCTCCATCCTCGCTCTTTTTAAAGCAAGAACTACCTTGTTTACCCTAGTCTGATTTTTTCTTTTGTTCACCAACATACTCAATCCGATCACTCTTATACGTTGTTCACAATTTTACAAATACCGCTTCGGATTTTATTTCTCATTCAATCCCTTTATCACACTATAAACAACTTTAAGTTTTTCCTCACTCATACTTTTCAAAGCATCAGTAATCAGAAAAAAGGTTGGAGAAAGAGCAAGTGTCTCGTCTTCTTTATTATCAATATTTTCGGAGAATTCTTCCATATCATCAGACGAATAGGGATAATTGTCTTTAAGAGCCTGAGGCAAATCAAAATTAATGCTAGCAGACATCTCTATCAGAGTACTTAATGTGGGATTTTGTTTCAACTGTTCAATATTAGAAATGGAACTGTCACTTAATCCCGTATCCTTTGACAGTTGATACCTCGTAATTCCTTGATTCATTCTTGCCTGTTTCATAGCAAGAATAATTTTATTTACCCGATTTTGGTTTTTTCTTTT